>DXGT01000009.1 GCA_019113785.1 Candidatus Ruthenibacterium merdigallinarum
ATATGGTCAATCATCGGTAGCATCTTAAAGATCATCCTCATTTGGCGAAATTGATAAAATCTTTTCTGTATAGTTCGTAATCGACAGAGGACTGCCATTCGCCCATCTGATCCATTCCCCAGTTTTCATTCACCCGCAATTTGGTAAATCCAAGCTGTTCGTAAACATGCTGCGCTCTTTTGTTTTTGAGGTTTGTATCGAGGACGATCTTTTGATACCCCAAATCATAAAACAACGAAGAAATCAGCATGCTCAGCAGAATCTTGCCGATCCCTTTGTTCTGCTTGGAAAAATCGCATATTTTGATTCCAATTTCAGCGGCCTGTTCCCCCTTGTTCCGATAGACCATCTCTCCAATGGGTGTGTGATCCATTTCAACGATCAGCCGCCTGTGCGTTGTATCGGTATCCTTCCGCAAACTGTCCGCAATGCTTTTCGCCGTTTGACCCGTCCCCTTGGGGAACCCCGCATGCGCCATGACCCTTCCGTCATTCCACCACACGGCAAGTTGCACAGCGTCTTTTTCCGTTGCGTTTCGGATGATCAGGTCGTTATGTTTCAAGTACATTTGGTCGTCCTCCTTGGGGGCAGTATCCCGCGCTATAAAGTCGATCAGTACCGCAGGACATAATAGACCACATACACCCAGCCCATCAGGCCGTGCAGGATCGCCCAGCCCACCGAGTGCCAGTTCACATAGCTGACGACCATGGCCAGCGCGCTGCCGAACGTGATGCCGGTTTTTACGGTCTTGGTGATCGTCTCATTCTTTTCCCTCATCAGTGCGTCCCCCCTTCCTGCCCGCGGCGCTCCATTTGCGAGAACAGGTACTGCGTCTCGCCGTTTTGATCCCGCACGGGCTGGGCGCACACGCCGAACACCTGTTCCAGCGCGCCGCACCCCGCGATGCCGTCGGGCGCGCCCTCGGCGCGCACGGCGCCGTTTTCCAGCAGGGCCACGCGGTCGGCAAAGCGCAGCGCAAGGTTCAGCTCGTGCAGCACCATCACGACCGTTTTGCCCTCGGCGGCCAGCTGCCTTGCAAGGCGCATCAGCTGCAATTGGTGCGCAATGTCCAGATTGGCCGTCGGCTCGTCCAAAAGAAGGATGGGCGTGTCCTGCGCGAGGGCCATCGCGATGTAGACGCGCTGACGCTCGCCGCCGCTGAGCGAAGCCATGGGCTTGTCTGCGAGCGCCGCAGCGCCCGTTTTTTCCAGCGCCGCGGCGACGGCCGCGCGGTCGGCGTCTGCATAGCGGCGCGGGTAGGACAGATACGCAAAACGCCCGTGCAGCACCATCGTCTTGGCCAAAAGCCCCGGCACCGGGCGCGACTGCGGCAGATACGCCGCCAGGCGCGCATACTCCTTCGGCGTGCAGCCGCGCGCGTCGCGCCCGGCGGCGAGCAGCGCACCCTCATACGGCAAAAGCCGCGCGCAGCAGCGCAGCAGCGTGGACTTGCCGCCGCCGTTCGGCCCGACCAGCGCCGTCACCTGCCCCGCGCGAAACGCAAGGCTGACGCCGTGCAGCACCTCGCGCCCCGCGTAGCCCGCACGGATGTCGGAAAGCTGCATCATGAAAGGCGCCCCCCTCTCTGGCGGAACAGCAGCCACAAAAAGAACGGCCCGCCCAGCAGGCTGAGCAAAATGCCCACCGGCAGCTCGAACGGGGCGAACAGCACGCGCGCGAGCGTATCGCACCCGGCGACGAGCGCCGCGCCCAGCAGCGCGGACGCCGGAAGGAGCGCGCGGCTTTCGCCGCCGACGAGGAAGCGCGCCGCGTGCGGCACAATGAGCCCCACAAAGCCCACCAGCCCCGCGAAGCTGACCGACGCGCCGCACAGAACGGCCGCCGCGCCCAGCAGCAGGCAGCGCACGGGCGCGGCCGCAAGGCCCACGCTCCTGGCCACGTCGTCGCCCAGCGAGAGGATGTCGAGCTCGGTGTGCAGCGCGAAGGCGGCCAAAAGCCCCGCGGCGATGAGCGCGCCCGGCAGCACGAGCCGTTGCAGCGTGACGCCCGACAGCCCGCCCACCAAAAACGAGTTTGCGCCGACGGCGGCGTCCGGCGCGAGGGTGGCTACGGCGTCGATGCCGGCGGACAGCATGCTGCTGACGGCCACGCCCGCCAGCACCAGCGTGATGCGCGACGCGCCCGTGCGCCGCGCCAGCCCGTACACCAGAAAACACGCCGCCAGCGCGCCGACAAAAGCCGCCAGCGGCACAAGGCCGTACACCTCCGGCGCGGCGGCGCTGACCAGGATGGCAAAAAAGCCGGCCCCGGCGTTGACGCCGATGATGTTCGGCCCGGCCAGCGGGTTGCCCAGCACGCCCTGGATGACCGCGCCGCCCACCGCGAGGCCCGCGCCGCACAAAACGGCCGCCAGCGTGCGCGGCGCGCGCACGTGCCGCGCGATGGCCACAGCCGACGCCTCCCCTTGGCCGAACAGCGCGCGCAGTGTGTCGGCGGCGGAAAGGCCGGACGAGCCAAAGCACAAACTGGCCGCGGCGGCCAGCAGCGCCGCCGCGGCGAGGGCCGCGAACACCAGCGGCTTATTCTGTATAAAGGATGTCTGCAAGCGTCTCATAGCTCTCGGCCCATCTCTCGTTCGGTTTGTAGTGGAACAGCGCTTTGTCCAGCATGTACACGCGCCCGTCCTGCACGGCGCGCAGGCTGCGCCAGGCCGGGTCGGCCTGCAAGGTGTCCTCGAAATTCGCGACGGCTTTTTCCTCGTCGCCCATCGTCGTGACGAGGATCACGTCCGGGTCGGCGGCGACGATGGCCTCCATCTGCAAATCCTCCAGCAGCGAGGCGTCGCGGTCGGCGATGTTGACGGCGCCGAGATCCGCGAGCATCGCGCCCACAAAATTGTCCGCGCCTTTCGCCTTGACGCCGCTGGAAAACGCGCGCAGCAGCAGCACGTCCGGCGCTTCTTTGCCCTGCACGGAGGCGATCGTCTCCTCGACGCGCCCGCGCACGGCCTCGCCGTTTTCCTCGTACAGGTCGGCGCGGCCCGTGAGGTCGGTGCACAGCTTCAGCGCCGCGAGATACTCTTCCAGTGAATCGACGTGCAGATACGCGCACGGCACGCCCGCGGCCTCAAGCGTGTCGCGCAGCGCCAGCTGGGTATCGATGTCGGGCGTGAGCAGCACAAAATCCGGCGCAGCCGCCAGCAGCGACTCGGCGTTCGGCTGCTGGTGCGAGCCGACGTTCACGGTCTCTTCGCCCGTGACGATGCCCTCGTCCCACGCGTCCTGCGTGGCGGCGGCAAGCTCGCCCCCGGCCAGCAGCCAGATATCGGCGTAGCTGCCCAGCATGGCGGCCACGCGCTGCGGCGGCGCGGCGAGCGTCACCGTGCGGCCGAGGCTGTCTGTGAATGTGAAGCCGCCGGCGCTCTGCGCCGCCTCCGTCACGCCGGACAAAGCCGCGGGCGATGCGGCGGACGAAGCCGCGCCTCTGCACGCGGCCAACGGTATGGCGAGCGACAGCGCAAGCGCCGCCGCGCAAAATATTTTTTTCATAAACTCTCCCTGCGGCGCAAAAAAGTGCGCCGCTGCGCCTGCGGCATGATACTATGGTGTCCTGCCTGCGAACCGAGCCGTTCGTCTGCGGGCTCCGATTCGCTAAGTGTTCACATTATATCACATCTTGCCTGTTTTGCGCCACCGAAAGAGCGCGGCGCCGCAAAATCGCCGCAGGGCGGCGGGTCCAAAGACACAAGCGCGCCGCGCTTGGCTTCGCCCGGAAAACGCTCCTGACGGCACAGAAACGCACGAAAGGGCTTTGCTTTTTGCCGGAATGCGCTATAATAGAAGGCAAAGCGAAAGAAAACTCGGCAAGGAGGAATTTGTTATGGTGACGCGAGACGACGCGCTGGCGCTTTTGAAAAAGTACAATCACGAGGCGTTCCATTTGCAGCACGCCTACACGGTGGAAGCGGTGATGCGCTGGTTCGCAAACGAGCTGGGCTATGCGGACGAGGCCGATTTCTGGGCGCTGGCCGGGCTTTTGCACGACGTGGATTTTGAGCAGTTCCCCGATGAGCACTGCAAAAAGGCCCCGGCGCTGCTGGGCGAGATCGGCGCGGACGAGCGCCTTGTGCACGCGGTGTGCAGCCACGGCTGGGGGCTTGTCAGCGACGTGCAGCCGCAGCACGAGATGGAAAAAGTGCTGTTCGCCTCGGACGAGCTGACCGGCCTCATCGGCGCGGCGGCGCGCATGCGCCCGTCGAAGAGCTGCACGGACATGGAGCTTTCCAGCCTGAAGAAAAAGTTCAAGGACAAGCGCTTTGCCGCGGGCTGCTCGCGCGAGGTGATCCGCCAGGGAGCCGAGCTGTTGGGCTGGCAGCTGGACGAGCTTTTGCAGAAAACGCTGGACGCCATGAAGGCCACCGAGGCCCTTGTGGCCGCCGAGTGCGCCGAAGGCTGACGGCGTGCCCGCCTTGCGCCGGAGCTTTGCCCCGGCGCTGTTTTTCTGTGTGCAAAAGGCTTTTCAAGCCCTGCATTCTATGGTATTATAATGGGTGCTCTGTCATACACTGTCAAACACAGGGCAAAAAAGCGAAGAGCATGCGCGCGCAGCGCGCATGAAAGGAAGGTTGTTTCATTGGCAAAACTGACGGTGGCCGTCCTGTTCGGCGGCGTTTCCAGCGAGCACGAGGTCTCGCGCTTGAGCGCGTCGAGCGTGATCGAAAACCTTGACCGCACGCGCTACGACGTGCTGATGGTGGGCATCAAAAAGGACGGCACGTGGCATCTGTACACGGGCGACGAATCGCGCATCGCCCGCGGCGAATGGGAAAACGGGCCGTGCACGCCCGCGGCCTTTTGCCCGGGCAGCGGCATGCGCGGGCTGGTGCTGTTTGAAAACGGCGGCGTGCGCGAGGTGCCCGTGGACGTGGTGTTCCCCGTTCTGCACGGCAAAAACGGCGAGGACGGCACGGTGCAGGGCCTTTTGGAGATGGCGGGCGTGCCCTATGTGGGCTGCGGCGTGCTGGGCAGCGCGCTGTGCATGGACAAGGCCGCGGCGAACTTTGTGATGGACGCCGCCGGCATCGACCGCTGCGAATGGATGTACATGGAGCGCTGGCAGCGCGGCGACTTTGACGCCATCGAGCGAAAAGCCGCCGAGAAGCTGGGCTACCCGATGTTTGTAAAGCCCGCGAACGCCGGCTCGTCCGTGGGCATCTCGAAAGCGCACGACAAAGCGCAGCTCGCGGCCGCGGTGGATCTGGCCCTGCGCCACGACAGCCGCGTGGTGCTGGAGCGCTTTGTGCGCGGCCAGGAGGTGGAGTGCGCGGTGCGCGGCAACGGCGACGTGCACTCCACGCGCCCGGGCGAGATTTTGGCCAGCGCCGAGTTTTACACCTATGACGACAAGTACGTTTCGGGCACGTCGCGCACGGCCATCCCGGCGCACCTGCCCGCCGACGTGCTGAACAAAGTGGCCCGCACGGCCGAGCGCGCGTACCGCGTTCTGTGCTGCCGCGGCCTTGCGCGCGTCGACTTTTTCATCGAGGAGGGCACGGGGCGCATCCTGCTCAACGAGATCAACACCATGCCGGGCTTTACCTCCATCAGCATGTACCCCAAGCTGATGATCGACGCGGGCGAGAGCTACGCGCAGCTGCTGGACAGCCTGATCGCCCTGGCGCTGGAGGCGAAGAACGCATGACGGCGCCGGATAAAAACGCGCCCATCGGGGTGTTCGACTCCGGCGTGGGCGGGCTGACGGCCGTGCGTGAGCTGCGCAGGCTTTTGCCGGACGAGGATATCGTCTATTTCGGCGACACCGGGCGCGTGCCTTACGGCACGCGCGGCGTGGACACCATCGTGCGCTACGCCAAACAGGACATCGCGTTTTTGCTGCGCAGGGGCGTCAAATTCATCATGGCCGCGTGCGGCACGGTTTCCAGCACCCTGCCGGACGATTGGGCCGCGTCTTTGCCCGTGGGATACACGGGCGTGGTGGAGGCCACGGCCGCCGCAGCGACCAAGGCCAGCCGCACAGGGCGCATCGGCGTCATCGGCACGCCGGCCACCATCCGCAGCGGCAGCTATGAGCGCGCGCTGCGCGCCGCGCGGCCGGATGTGCAGATCACCGCCGCAGCGTGCCCGCTGTTCGTGCCGCTGGTGGAAAACGGCTATGTCGGCGAGGACAACGAGGTGACGCGCCTTGTCGCGCAGGATTATCTGGCCCCGGTGCGCGCCGCGGGCGTGGACACCCTGATTTTGGGCTGCACGCACTATCCGCTGATCGCGCCCGTCATCGCACAGGTGATGGGCCCGGGCGTGACGCTTGTCAACTCCGGCCGCGAGGCCGCGCTGCGCGCGCGGGACATGCTGGCCGGCGCAGGGCTGCTGCGCAAACAGAGCCGAGCGGGCGCGGCCAGCTTTTTCGTCACCGATTCGGCCGAGAGCTTCGCCTCGGCGGCGGCGCTGTTTTTGGGCGGCAGTGCGCCGGACGACGTGACGCGCGTGAGCGTGGACCGGGAGCTGGAACACACACAGATCTGACGCGCAAAGCGCGCGGGAAAGGAGCGGCCGTATGCGGGAGGACTATCTCATCACCATCAAAGGCACGATGGAGCAGAACGGCGAAGAGGACGAAGTGGAGCTGATGACCCGCGGCAGCTACGTGCACAAAGGCGCCAGCTATTACATCGTCTACCGCGAGACGAAGGCCACGGGCTACGAGGGCTGCGTGACCACCGTGAAAGTGGAGGGCGAGGACAAGGTGAGCATGACGCGCTACGGCGCCGCCCCCAGCCAGCTTGTGGTGGAGCGCGGCAAGCGCCATGTGTGCCACTACGACGCGGGCGGCCTGGGCGCCATGAGCCTGGGCATCGCCGCCGACTATATCGAGAACCAGCTGGGGCCGGAAGGCGGCCGCGTGCGCTTCGGCTACATGCTGGACGTGGACGCGCAGAGCATCAGCCGCAACCAGGTGGACATCACCGTAAAATACGTGATGTGAGACAACGGATACAACGAAAGAAAGAGGAACTGACAGTGAGCGAAACGCACGAGAAAAACGCAACGGATATGGCGAACACCTACCGCCTGTACGACCCCAAGCAGGCCTGGCTGGACGAGGCGCACAGCCTGCTGGAAAACGCCGCGCGCGCCGCGATGGACGCCGGCGACCTGCCGCGCAAGGAGCTGCCCGCCTTCATCACCGAGGTGCCGGGCGATACGAAAAACGGCGATGTGGCCTCGAACCTCGCCATGGCCTCGGCCCGCGTGTTCGGCATGCCCCCGCGCAAGATCGCCGAGGCCGTGCTGGCGCACCTGCCGAAGCTGGACGGCACGTGCTGGGCGCGCGCCGAAGCGGCGGGGCCGGGCTTCATCAACCTGTTTTTGAGCGACGCGGCGTTCGGCGCCGTGGTGCTGGCCGCGGGCTGCGCGGGCGACGAGTACGGCCGCACGAACGTCGGCCGGGGCGAAAAGGTGAACGTCGAGTTCGTCTCGGCCAACCCCACGGGCCCGATGCACCTGGGCAACGCGCGCGGCGGCGCGCTGGGCGACTGCCTGGCCGCGGCCCTCGAGTGGGCGGGCTACGACGTCACGCGCGAATTCCTCATCAACGACGCGGGCAACCAGATCGAAAAATTCGGCAAGAGCCTGGCGGCGCGCTACTTGCAACTCTACAAGGGCGAGGAGGCCGTCCCCTTCCCCGAGGACGGTTATCAGGGCGAGGACATCCGCGTGCTGGCGCGCGAATTCGCCGACAAAGAGGGCGACAAATGGGTCGGCGCGCCCTTCGATGCGCTGAAGGACGCGCTGGTGGCCTATGCGCTGCCGAAAAACGTGCAGAAGCTCAAGGACGACATGGCGAAGTACCGCGTAAACTACGACGTGTGGTTCAGCGAGACGACGCTGCACCCGGACGCGATCAACGACGTGCTGAAAAAGCTGGCCGACGCCGGCGCCACCTATGAGAAGGACGGCGCCATCTGGTACCGCAGCATGCGCTACGCCGAAAAGTACGGCGCGAACCGCAACACGCGCAAAGGCCTGGACGGCGAGGTGTCCGACGAGGACAAGGACGAGGTGCTGGTGCGCGCGAACGGCGTGCCCACGTATTTCGCAGCCGACATCGCCTATCACTACAACAAGTTCGCCGTGCGCGGCTTTTCGCGCGCCATCGACGTATGGGGCGCCGACCACCACGGCCATGTGGCCCGCATGAAGGGCGCGATGGACGCCGTGGGCCTGGACGGCGAAAAGCTGGACGTGGTGCTGATGCAGTTCGTGCGTCTGATGCAGAACGGCGAGCCGGTGCGCATGTCCAAGCGCACCGGCAAGGCCATCGGCCTGGCGGAGCTTTTGGACGAAGTGCCCATCGACTCGGCGCGCTTTTTGTTCAACCTGCGCGAGCCGGGCAGCACCATCGACTTTGACATCGACCAGGCCGTGCGCCAGGACAGCGACAACCCTGTGTACTATGTGCAGTACGCCCACGCGCGCATTTGCAGCATTTTGAAGCGCATGGCCGCCGAGGGCACCGTGTTCGAGGGTTGGGACAAGGTGAACCCCTCCCTGCTCACCGAGCCGGCCGAGCGCGAATTGATCCGCAAGATCGCCGATTTCCCCGGCGAGATCGTCTCGGCCGCGAAGAGCTACGACCCCGCGCGCATCACGCGCTACTCCACCGAGCTGGCCACCCAGTACCACAAGTTCTACAACTCCTGCCGCGTGAAGGACGCGGCGCACGAGCTGTGCCAGGCGCGCATGGCGCTGTGCCTTGCGGCGCGCACCGTCATCAAAAACGCGCTGACGATGATGAAAATCACCGCGCCCGAGCACATGGACGCGCGCGAGGACGCGTGACGCCTCCCCTTTGCACAAACGGAAAGGCTCTGCCCCGTCTCACCGGGCGCAGAGCCTTTTTCTTGTCTTTGTGCGCGCGCCGTCTTCGCAAGCGCGCTTTTTACAGGATCGCCTCCAGCCCCACCTTCTGCGGCGCGAGGCCGCAGCGCTCGTAAAAGCGCATGGCGGAGGCGTTGCACGCCCACACGTTCAGCGTCAGATTGTAGCAGCCGCTGCGCCTGGCAAACGCCTTTACAAACTCGAACAGCGCGCGCCCCACGCCGCGGCCGCGCTGCGCGGCGTCCACGCAGAGGTCGTCGATATACAGCGTGCAAATGTCGGTGAGGATGTGGCTGTGCGGGCGCTGGAAAATGCAGAACGCATAGCCCAGCACCGCGTCCTCCTCGCAGGCGACGAACACCGGGCGGCTCTCGTCGTGCAAAAGGACGGCAAGCTCCCCGTCCGTGTATTTCTGCGCGCCGGCGCGAAACAGGTCCGGCCTGCCCTCGTGGTGCACCTGCTCCACCTGGCGCAGCAGGCGCTGGATGGCCGGCATGTCCCCTTCGTTTGCTCTGCGGATGCGCATATTCCTTCCCCCTTTTCTCCTCTATCATACGGCGTTTTTGCGCGCAGCGCAAGAAAAAACGCGCGCCGGGCAGCCTTTTCGCCGCCCGGCGCGCGTCCTTGTTTTTCGCTTTGCCTCTTTCGACCCGCGCTCAGCGCGCCTCGGGCAGGCTGGCCGCCGCGGCCGACTGGCCCACGCGGCGCGTCTTCTCGTCCGGCGCTTCGGGGCGGAAAGCGAGGTGCGCGTACTCCTCGTCCATCACGCGGGCGGCCGTCTCAAGGATGATGTCGCCGCCGCGGCCCGACATCACACGCCCCATCATCTGCACGCGGCGGATGTCGTAGAACATGGCGTACAGGCCCAGCGTGTGCGCCAGGTACACGCCGATGGAGCGGTACACGCGCTCGGCGCGCGCGTCGCCCTGCGCCAGCAGCGCCTGCACCTCTTTCAGCTTTTCGGCGGGCGTTGCGCCGTGCAGCTCGATGCCCGCGCGCGGCGCCAGCTTGATGACGGAATCCTGGCTGAAGTACTTCACGCCGCAGCCGATGTCGCCGCTCCACTCGTCGGCCATAGCGTCGGGCTGGCAGTCCACCGGGGCGAAGGCCAGCTCGTTCAGCCAGCCGCAGATGTTGCCCTCCGGGTCCACATAGCCCACGGCCTCGCTGGTGCCCATCGCCACGCCGAGAATGCCGTTCTCGCCCAGGCCCATCGCGCCCGCCAGCGCGGACACGTCGCCGTCGTTCGCCACGGCCACCGGCACCTCATAGCCCAGCGTGCGGCCCAGCTCCTCGGCGGCGCGGGTGTAGATGTGCTTCACCTTGGCGTCAAACTCCTCGCGGCTCACCTGCAAGAACAGCGAGGCCACCATGCACTTGTTGTCGATGTACACGCCCGCCGAGGACACGCCCAGCCCGTCCACACGGCGGCCGCGCTCCAGGATGTGGGCCGCCGCGGTGTGCAGCGCGGCCAGGATGCCCTGATAATGATAGCCCGGGTCGGCGACGGTCTTGGGGTGCCAGACCACCTCTTCGCTGTACACGGTCTCGCCGTCGATGACGGCGCTGACCTTGCGGTCCGACCCGCCGGCGTCAAAACCGATGCGCGCGCCGTCCACATGGCGGCCGATGCTCTCGGCGCTGCGCACAGGCTGCGGGCGGTTTTCATACGGCGCGCTCTCCACCGTGAAGGGGCGCTCGTACACCTGCTCCATAAAGCCCTTGTCGAACGCGCGCGCGCCCGTGTCCGTATAGGCGTCGCGCACGGCCTTCGCCATCGCCTCGTCGCCGCACACCGTCACCTTGTAGCCGCCGCGGCTCCACAAAAGGAATTTGACCAGACGGTCGATGCAGTACTCGTCGGCTTTCTGCATCTCCGGCGTGCCGATGATCTTCGCCTCGTACACGTCCACCTGGCCGCCGCTGCGCTCCACGGCGATGCACACCGGCTTTTTCGCCAGCGCCTGATGGCTTTTGAAAAACAGCCCCAGCGGCACAAAGCCCTCATCCAGCTCCGGCAGGTTTTTCACCGGGATCTCCACATTCAGAAATTTCATGGTTCGCACCCTTTCCCGCGGCGGCGCCGCGCCTTTCAAAATACACATCCCGCGCCGTGCGACACCTCTCGGGCACGGCGCTTTGTTTTCTCTCATTGTACCATGCGCCCCGGCGCATGGCTTGCCCTGCGCGTGCGCCTTTTTTGCACGATTGAATACATCGAAGCGGACATTTGTGCACCTTGCTGCAACCGTCTGCGGGAAAACCGGCATTTTGCGAAAAGGCGGCCCGCCCTGCGGCAGACCGCCTTCTGTTTCAAATTGCGGAGAGCACCGCCTTCCACTGCTCGCTCTCCTGGCACAAGGCCCGCAGGCGGCCGCGCGAGCTTTCGAGCGAATCGCGGCTGATGGCGGCGAACGCGTCGCAGAACGCGGGGACGTCGCCGCCGTCAAGGCCGCGCAGGCCCTCGCACAGACGCCGGTAAATGCGCTCGAAGTGCGCGGGCGCGGCCCCGCTTTGCACGGTGGGCTTGAGCGCCAGGCCGAAAATGATCCGGTCGTACAGCCGGCCGAAGGAGTTGCGCACGGCCTCGTTGGGCACGGCGGGCAAAACCTGCTCCAGCGTCCACGTCCACAGCCCGTGGCGGCTGCGGTAGGCCGCGGCCTGCTCGCACAGCGCCTGCGCGCGCGGGCGCAGCGCGGGCGCCGCCAGCCGGGCCAGCCCGTTTGCCGCGGCCGCCAGCAGCTCCATACTGTCGAAATACTCTTTCAGCAGGCGGCCGTACTCGCCGTCCGCCGCGGGCTCGGGCCAAAACTGCGTGCCGCGCCCGTTGAACGTGCGCGCCAGGCCCAGCGCGTTCAGCGTGGCCAGCGCGCTGCGGACGGTCACGGCCGACACGCCGTAACGCTGCATCAGGCTGGCCTCGGAGGGAAAAAACTCCCCCGGGGCCAGGCTGCGCTGGGCAAAGCGCAGCAGGTCGTAGGCGACCTGCCGGTACAAAGGCACCGGGCGCTGATCGGCATACCACAAAAACGCCACCTGCGTCTCCGGCGCGGCCTCCTCGGGCGCGTAGCGGCCGATCTCCAGCGCAAGCTCGCAGGCGAGGCTCCGGCAGCAGCACGCGAGCAGCCAGCAGAAATCGTCCTGCCGGCCGGCGCCGGCCAGCTGCGCAAGGCGCTCCACCACCGACGCCGCCAGCTCGGCCTCGTCCTCGGCCGGCGTTTGCGCGGGCAGCACGATGCGCCCCAGCTCGTCGAACCCCCGCACCTGGAAAAACAGGTCGGCCGCCAGCAGGTTGCCCGAGCGGCGCACCAGCGCCAGCGAAAAATCCTGCACGGCGCAGAGCAGGCCGGTGCGCGCCGCGGCCTGCCGCGCGCTTTGCGCGGCCGCCTGCGCAAGGCCTTCCAGCTCCTCTTTGCGGCAGCGCTGCGCGCCCTGCCACGCCAGCTGCGGCACAAACAGCGCCAGCATGCGGTAGGCGTCCATGTGCGCGTGCTTGCGGCGCAAAAAATTGTCCCGCCGCAGCGCACGGTACTTCGGGTCGGACGGGTCGGCCACGACGACGGGGGCCTTGCGCTCCTCCAGCCGGATGTAGCCGTCCTGCTCCAGCAGGCGCATGGCCTGGCGCACGCTGTTCAGGCTGCATCCATACTGCTCGCGGATCTTCTGCGCGGAGGCCAGCCGGTCGCCCTTTTGATAATAGCCCGTCAGCACGCGGTTGACGACTTTGTGATAGATCATTCGGTACAGCGGGATGTCTTTTTCCATGGCGGTGTCCTTTGCTCGCGGCGCAAAGCCGCGCGTTTTGCTCTCCTGCGCCCGGCAAGGGCCGGGCGCACGGGCGCCTGGCTTGCGGGCCGTTCTTATTATAGCAAATCGCGGCGCGATTTGCACCGGCCGGCCCGAAAAGCCGGGCAGCTTTTCGCATATTGCTCAAAAAAATCTGCCGTTTTCCACAAGCCTCTTTCATAATGGTTGCAGATTGCAGCAAAGCTCGTTATAATGAGATGCAAGAATTTTGGCGAGTTCGCGGAAATCAGGCAAATAAAGGCACTTTTACGGAGCTTTGTACCTTTTCCTGCTTTCCTATAATGGAATCAGATTTGCCTTTTTCCCGCTCGCCGGCAGAACAACAGGCAGGGCCGCAGCCCCGTGCGGCCCCGCGGAAAAGCAAAGGGAGATGATGACCTTGTCGAAGATCAACAACGATTGGCCCACAGACAACTTCCTCGCCAAGCTCTACCGCCGCACGCTGGCGTCGGCGGCGCAGAAGAACGCATTGAACGCCGTGGAGTTTGAAAAGCGGGGCATCCCGTACGAGGAGGTGTACCGCACCACCTCCCGCCAGCTGGCGGCGGAGAACGCCCGCAATTTCCGCTCCCGCATGAGCGACCCCAACGATTTGCGCCAGTGGGGCGAGCAGATGACGCCGGAACTGGGCCGCGAGGCCTTCGGCATGGAAGTGCTGGAGTGCACGGAGGACTGCTTTGCCATGGACATGCACCATTGCCCCCACCTGCAGGGCTGGCTGGACTGCGGCATGAGCGACGAGATGTGCGCCAAGCTGTGCGACCTTGCCATGGAGGGCGATTTCGCCATGGCGCGCGAGATGGGCTACGAGCTGGAAAACCCCATGCGCCTTGCGAACGGCGACTGCGCCTGCCGCGTGATCTACCGGCGCAAAAAGCAGACCGAAGAATGAACCGCACGGGGCCCTTTCGCCCCCGAAAACCAATTTGCCTGTGAGGAGTGAATGCTATGAAAAATGAAGCGGCAAGGCCCGCGGGCGCGCTGGCGCCGCTGCCGAGGAAACTGCGCCTGTTTTACGGCGTGGGCGAATTCGGCCAGCAGTTCTCGGTGATGTCCCTGAGCATGTTCCTTCTGTTCTTTTACACGGACGTGCTGAAGATCGACCCCAAAGCGGCCGGCGTGCTGCTTTTGATCGCCAAGTTCTGGGACGCCGTGAACGACCCGCTGATGGGCGCGATCATCGAGCGCAGCAACGGCAAGCACGGCAAGTGCCGCACGTTCCTTCTGCGCTGGTCGGTGCCGGCGGGCGTGTTCTTCTGGCTGATGTTCAACGCGCCGGACCTGAGCCCGACGATGAAGCTGGTGTACGCCTATGTGACGTACTTCGGGCAGGATCTGTGCTACACGGCCACGGGCCTTGCGTACACCACGCTGATGGCCCGCATCACAAGCGACCCCATCCAGCGCGTGGCGCTGAACCAGAGCCGCGCGTTCATCTCCATGTTCACGGCCATTTTTGTCTCCAGCATGACGATGGGCCTTGTGGAGAGCGTGGGCAACGGCGACTACGTCGTCGGCTTCCGCGTGGTGATGGCGGTGTACGCCGTGCTGCTGACGCTGGGCTACATCGGCGTGTTCCTGCTGACGCGCGGCTATGACAAGCAGGACGTGCCCACCGAAGAGGAGAAGGCCGAGGCCGCCAGCAAGGCCGAAAAGCCGCACATGCCTCTGGGCACGATGATCAAGCTCCTGCTGCAGAACAACCTGTGGCGCTGGTTCGTGGTGACGACGCTGCTGTACTACGGCACCTCGTCCATCACGCAGGGGCTGCTCATCTACTATGTGCGCGACTACATCGGCAACTCCGACCTCGTGGGCCTTGCCAGCCTTGCGTCGATGATCTCGGGCTTCTTCGCGATCGTCCTGCTGAAGTTCTTCGCCCAGAAGATGGGCAAGGTGCGCGCCAGCATCATGGGCCTTGGCATCGCGTTCACCTGCATGCTGGTGCGCGTTGTCTCGCAGGACCAGATCATCCCCCTGTACCTCGCGTGCCTGCTGGTGGCGGGCTTCGGCCTGTCGCTCTTCGCCTCGCTCGTCATCCCCAACATCATGGACAGCATCGACTACGGCGAGTGGAAGACGGGCGTGCGCAGCGACGCGCTGGTGATGTCCGCCAACAGCTTCGGCACGAAGATCGGCCAGGGCCTTGGCACGGCGTCCATCGCGTTCATGCTGGACGCGATGGGCTATGACGAAACGCTGGCCGTGCAGACGGAGAGCTGCGTCAGCGGCATCCACTGGCTGGCCACGCTGCTGCCGCTCATCATGTACGGCGTGCTGATCGTGCTGATGCTGGTGATTTACCGCTATGAAAAGAAAATGCCCGCCATTCGCGCCGAGCTGGCCGCGCGCCGCGAAAAGGCGCAGTAAAACCGGGCGATCCCTCCCGCCCGGCGCGGCCAAAAGCGCGCAGAAAACGGCGTCTCCGCTTGGAGACGCCGTTTTTTGTGCGCCAAAAAACGCCCTGCGGCCGTTGACGGACGCAGGGCGCTTTACAAAGCAGATTGTGCAGGACGCTTTTACAGCACGTGCGGGTTGACGATATTGCGCCAATCGAGGTCGCCGCGCTCGAGGCCGTGGATCAGCACCTCGGCGGTGGCGATGTTCGTGGCGATGGGGATGTTGTGCACGTCGCACAGCCGCAGCAGGTTCATCTCGTTCGGCTCGTGCGGCTTGGGCGTGATGGGGTCGCGGAAGAACAGCAGCAGGTCGATCTCATTGCACGCGATGCGCGCGGCGATCTGCTGGTCGCCCCCGTGCGTGCCGGACAGGCAGCGCTGGATCGGCAGACTTGTGGCCTCGGCCACCAGCTTGCCGGTGGTGCCCGTGGCGATCAGGTTGTGCTGAGACAGAACGCGGCAGTACGCGATGCAGAACTGAACCATCAGTTCCTTTTTGGCGTCGTGCGCGATCAGCGCGATATTCATACGATTTCCTCCCCTTTGCCCCGGCGGCGCGCAGCCGTCCGCGGCAATCTGCAAAAAATATGGACGTCCTCACCGGACGATGAGCGGCACACGTTCGCCGCACAGGCGCGCGGCGATGGCGCGGAATACGGCGTGCGCCGGCTCGGCCTGCGCAAGGCCCTTGCCCGACGCGCACGCAGCCGCGAGGGCCGCGCTCTCGGGCACGACGCCCAGAAGCTGCGCGCCGACGGTGTCGATGCAAAGATCAAAATCCCCGACGGCGGCGTCGGCAGCGCGCCGCGGCACGCGGTTGATGACAAGGCGGATGTTCTCGCAGCCCGCGGCGGCCACGGCGTCGCACACGATGCGCCCGTCGCGCATGGCGACCGGGTCGGGCGTGATGACAATGACGCACATGTCGCACACGGCCATCGCCGCCAAAAACGGCGCGCCCATACCGGCCGCCGTGTCCAGCACGATGTCGTCGAACACTTCCCGCGCGCTGCGCACAAAGGCGGACAGCGCCTCCGCGCGCACCTCGCCGCCCGCATACGGGGCGCTCACAACGTACAGCCCACCATACAGCGGGCTCTCCACAATGGCCTTGCCCGTCTCGCACCGGCCGGACAGGATATCGCCGATATCGTATACCGTTTTGCCGGAGACCCCGGCGATGTAATCGATGCTGCGCAGGCCGCAGTCCAGCTCAACAAGCAGCACTTTGCGCCCGCGCGCCGCCAGGCACCCCGCCATGAACACGGACACGGTGCTTTTGCCCGTGCCGCCCTTGCCGGATGCCGTCATGATCACGCGCGCCGCCATACGATCCCTCCAAACTGCGCATGCGGCCGCGCGTGGCCGCGGCTTTGCAACCTCCATTGTATCACAAAAGGAACCTCCGCACAACCGTTTTTATGAAATCTGGACAAAAAAGAGAACGAATCGCACCCTATAATCGGCATACAAAACAATCCATTGCGGAAACAGTCTGCTTTTGCCGTAATTTCGCTTAAAAAAGCAGCTGCGGGCAGAATTTTTTCAGCACCGCGTACACGCGCCGGACGGGAAAGCCCATGGCGTTGTAGTAGCAGCCCGACAGCCTGCGCACGAATTTGGCCGCGCCGCCCTGCACGCCGTACCCGCCGGCCTTGTCGTACGGCTCGCCGGTCGCGATGTAGCGCTCGATCTCCTCGTCCGTCAGCGGCGCGAACGTGACGGCCGTCGTGTCGGTGAACAGCACCTGCGCCGCGCCGCGGCGGATGCACACGCCCGTGCGCACAAAATGCGTACGGCCGCGCAGCGCGCGCAGCATCTGCCGCGCCTCGTCCCGGCTGTGCGGCTTGCCCAGCGCCCTGCCGTCCACGTCCACCACGGTGTCGCTGCCGATCACCACGTCGTCCGGGTGCGCCTGCGCCGCCGCGGCGCACTTTTCCCGCGCGAGGGCGCGCGCCAGCGCGCACGGGTTCGCGGCGCGCACGCCGCTTTCGTCCACATCGGCCGCGGCCGTCTCGAACGCGGGGGCGATCATCCCCAGCAACTCTCTGCGGCGCGGCGAGGCGCTTGCCAGAATCAGTTTCATAAGCCTCTCCTCACCGCAGGTTCGTCTTGTTGTACAGGAAAATGGCCAGCGCGATGGTGATGATCTGCGCCACGCTGATGCCCATGGAAAAGCCGAACGTCAGGCGCAGGACGGACAGGTCCAGCACAAACGGCGCGTCCGCGTTGAACCCGATGGACTGGTAGTACGACAGCCAGCTCAAAAACGGCACGTTTTTGCACACAGCCGCCAGCATGGCCCCCACCACGATGCCCGCCAAAACGAAGAACAGCAAAAGCAGGTTGCGTTTGAGTTTCACAGTGCCTCCCCTTTCTTATCCGGAAAACGGCGCGTCAAAAGCGCCCGGTGGAGCCGAAGCCCCCCGCGCCGCGCTCAGAGTCGGCCAGCGTCTGCGCCTGTTCGATCTCGGCGCGCGCCACAGGCACGACGGCCAGCTGGGCGATGCGCTCGCCCTTTGCGATGACGGCCCGCTCGCCGGACAGGTTCACGACGGCGACGCCGATCTCGCCGCGGTAATCGGAATCGATGACGCCCACACCGTTGGACAGCGCGACGCCGCGCTTTGCGCCCATGCTCGAGCGCGCGAACACCAACGCCATGTACTCCGGCCCCGGCAGCTCGATGGCGATGCCCGTGGGAATCACCGCGCGCTGCATCGGCTCCAGCACGACGCCCTCGTCCCCGCACGCGGCCACAAGGTCCATCGCGGCCGCGCCCGGCGTGGCGTACGCGGGCAGCTGCGCGTCCTCGCGCAGTTTTTTGATCTTCAGTTTCATTCCTCAGCATCCTCCCTGCGGCGGAACAAAAGCCCGCGTGTCAGCCGCCCGTCGAACGCCTCGCCCGCCAGCGCCATGCGCAGCACCGCGAGCGCGCGCTGCGGCGTCTCGATCGTGAAATACAGCTCCAGCTCGTCGGCCGGCACCTCGCCGGCGCGGTCGGCCGCGTACAGCGGCACGGGGTTGAACACAGTGCGCACCCCGTCCGGCCCCGTGCAGCGCACGGGGAAATAAAGGCCCTTGCGGTCGAGCAGTTTGCCCTCGCGCGGGCAGTCCTTGCAGGTGCGCACGTTCTGTAAGGGGCACGCACGCGTGAGCATCAGCGGCATGTGCCCGTACACAAGCGCCGCCAGCGGCCCCGCTCCCGCGACGGCGGCCATCTCGGCGCACGGCGTCTCGATGCCGGCGGTGACGGCGCACAGCCCCGCGCCGAGATATTCCCGCGCGGCCAGCGGGTTTGCGACGTTGAGGCCGAAGCCCCCCATCGCGCGCAGCCCGCGCAAAATTTCGAGATGCGCAAGGTTCTGCGCCACAAAGCCCGCGAACCCGGCCTCCTTTGCCTCGGCCACAGCGGCGCGCACGGCGTCCTCCTGCGGGCCGAACGCGGCGCGCGGCAGCTCCAGCCAAGTGCGCGCACGCAGCGCCTCCGGCACGTCGCGCCAGCCCGCCAGCGGCAGCGTGACGCGCCGCACGGCGTCGAACTCCCCCTCCGCGAGGACCGCGGGCAGCTGCGCAACCGAAGAAAAGCGCGCGGCCCACGTCTTTTTCTGCGGCATGCGCGGCGCGGGGGGCGTCCAGCGCGCCGGCGCCACCGGCATTGGCAGGGGGGCGCTGCGTTTTTGCAAAAGCGCCTCGAGCGCCGCGCGCCGCAGCGCGCCCACTTCGCCCGCGGGCAAAAAGCGCCCCTCGTCGCCCTCCACGCGCACGCTCTGCGCGTAAAACGGCGTGCCGCCCGTCTTTTCCAGCGCGCGCACAAAACTCTCGCGCGCGGGCTTTTGCGCCGGGGCCGGCGCCATGCGGCTCTCGGCGGCGGCCGTATGGCCCTCGCCGTCCGCCACCGCAAGGCGCGCGCCGGCGTCCGTCAGCGTCAGGCGCATCTCCACGCCCACGCGCGGCGCCTCGCGCCGGTACAACTCGCGCAGGCGCGGCAGCGCCTCGCGCGTGTTCTTCGCGTCGGCCTCGGTGCGCACGCCGAACATGCCCGGCCCGCGGCGGCCCGCGATATAACCATCTGTAAATCCGGAACGCGAAAATACGTTTTGTAATAGCCGTTCGTCGTAGCTGCGCCCGGCGCGCGCCGCGGCGCACGCGTCCACGGCCGCAGCGGCATACTCCGGCCCGCGCAGCCGCCCCTCGATCTTCACCGAGGCCACGCCCGCCTCGGCCAGCCGGCGCAGGTATGCGATGTGCGAATGGTCTTTGAGGCTGAGGTGGCACGCGCCCGGCGCGCCGGCCGAGAACGGCAGGCGGCACGGCCCGGCGCACGCGCCGCGGTTGCCGCTGCGCCCGCCCAGGAACGCCGACAGATAGCATTGCCCGCTGACGCTCATGCACAGCGCGCCGTGGATGAACACCTCGGTCTCGATGCCGCAGTTCTGCGCGATGTGCGCGATCTCGGCAAGCGAGAGCTCCCGCGCGAGGATGACGCGCGAAAAGCCCATGGCGGCGGCCTGCTTTGCGCCCGCAAGGCTGTGCACGCTCATCTGTGTGGAGGCGTGCAGGCGCAGCCCGGGCGCCATGCGCTTTGCCAGGGCGGCGACGGCAAGGTCCTGCACGATGAGGGCGTCGACGCCGGCCTCGGCGGCCGCGGCGACGGCCTGCTGCGCGCCGGACAGATCGTCCGGCGCCAGGACGGTGTTCAGCGTAAGATATACCCGGACGCCGCGCGCGCGGCAAAACGCCGCGGCCCCGGCGAGGCCTGCGGCGTCAAAATTGCCCGCCGAACGGCGGGCATTGTAGCGTTTGAGGCCCAGATACACCGCGTCCGCGCCGGCGCACACCGCCGCGCGCAGCATCTCGGCGTCGCCGGCGGGGGCCAGGATCTCCGGGCGCAGGGCGCTTTGCCTTTCCATTTATTTCTGGCCGCCCATGTAGCCCAGCTCGCGGCGCAGGCGCTCCACTTCGCGCCGCTCCTCGTCCAGCTTCAGTTTGGCGCGCGCGGCGTCCTCAAGATAGTCCTTGATCTGCGCGCGCATATTGTCCGCGCCGCTGGTGCTTTTCTTCAGCTCGTCCAGATAGCCCAGCGCGGTGATGACCGCGGCGGTCGTCACGCTGGCCGTGTGGTTCGTGCTCAGCAGCTGGGACATATCGGCGTCCAGCTTTTCGGCCAGGCCCAGCACGTATTCTTCGCTGTCGGTCGTGGAGATGACGTAGTTCGAGCCGCAGATCTCCAGTTTGATCCTGTTGGCAGGCATTGCAAAAACCCCTTTCCATAGCGCGGCGCGCCCGGCGGGCACGCTGCGCCGCTTTGCGCAGTATGTTGTATCTTATTATAGACGAAAATGCGGCAAAGCGAAAGGGTGTGCGCAAAAAAATCTGACAAATCGGGAATTTTTATTGAATCAGCGGGCAAAAAACGCTATAATAAATCTGTGCGTCAGCCTGCGCGGCCGCTTTTGCAGCGCGGTTTTTCGCAATTTTGGCGCACATGTCAAATTTTCAGCATGTTTCATACCCGATATGGACAAATACGATAGGAGTGGAATTGTGAACGAGAAGATGACTGCCAAAGAGTTCGACAAGCTGCTGACGGATAAGCTGTTCAGCGAATTCGCCACCGACATGGAGAACGCCAGCGACGAGCAGATCTACCACGCGATGGCGCTGATCGTGCGCGGCATGCTCAGCCATAAGCGCAAACAGTTCATGTCCCGCACATACGGGGCCAACGGCAAGCAGGTGTACTATCTGTGCATCGAGTTCCTGATGGGCCGCAGCCTGAAGACCAGCCTGTTCAACCTGGGGCTGAATGAGGCGGCCGAGGCCGCGCTGAAGGGCCACGGCATCAAGCTGGACAACATCTACGAGCAGGAGCCGGACGCGGGCCTGGGCAACGGCGGCCTGGGCCGTTTGGCCGCGTGCTACCTCGACGGCATGGCCACCGACTGCATCCCCGGCATGGGCTACTCCATTTTGTACGAGTACGGCATCTTCAAGCAGAAGATCGTGGACGGCTGGCAGGAGGAGCGCGCCGACAACTGGCTGCCGGGCGGCGGCGTGTGGCTGAAGAGCCACCCCGACCAGGCCTTTGAGGTGAAGTTCGACGGCTACATCGAGGAGAACTGGGACGGCGGCTACCACCACGTCAAGCACCGCAACTATTCGAGCGTGATGGCCGTGCCCTACGACATGTACGTCGCCGGGTACGACTCGCCGGGCGTCAGCCAGCTGCGCCTGTGGCAGGCCAAGGCCCCGGGCTTCGATATGGCCAGCTTCAACGCGGGCGATTATTCCGACGCCATCCACAAGAGCGCCAACGCCGAGCTGATCAGCAAGGTGCTGTACCCCAACGACAACCACGTCGAGGGCAAGATCCTGCGCCTGCGCCAGCAGTATTTCCTGTGCGCGGCGTCCATCAACGACATCGTGGGCAAGCACGTGGCACAGTACGGCACGCTGGAAAACCTGCCGGACAAAGTGGCCATCCACATCAACGACACCCACCCCACGCTGGCCATTCCCGAGCTGATGCGCGTGTTGCTGGACGAGTGCGGCTTCACCTGGGAGAAGGCGTTCGATTTGACGTGCCGCACCTTCGCCTACACCAACCACACGGTGATGAGTGAGGCGCTGGAGAAGTGGAACATCGACATCTTCCGCAGCACGCTGCCGCGCATTTACCAGATCTGCGCCGAGATGGACCGCCGCTGCCGCGAGGATCTGGCCAAGGCCTTCCCCGGCGACCAGGGCAAGATCGACTATATGGCCATCCTGGGCGACAACCAGGTGCGCATGGCGAACATCTGCTGCTATGTGTGCCACTCGATCAACGGCGTGTCGAAGCTGCACAGCGACATCATCAAAAAGAGCGTCTTCCACGACTATTACCTGTACACGCCGCGCAAGTTCACGAACGTGACGAACGGCATCGCCTACCGCCGCTGGCTGCTGGCCGCAAACCCCGGCCTGACCGGCCTGCTGAGCGAGACGATCGGCGACGGCTTCAAGAAGGACGCCTCGAAGCTGTCCGCCTTCATGAAGTACAAAAACGACAAAACCGTGCTGAAAAAGCTGGCCGAGGTGAAGGACCAGAACAAGGTCATCTTCGCGAACCATCTGGCCGAAAAGACCGGCCAGGTCATCGACCCGCACAGCATGTTCGACGTGCAGGTCAAGCGCATGCACGAGTATAAGCGCCAGCACCTGAACGCGCTGAACATCGCCGCGCAGTACCTGTATATCAAGAACAACCCGAACGCCGACGTCGTGCCCAAGACCTATATCTTCGGCGCGAAGGCCGCGCCGGGCTACTATATGGCCAAGCAGATGATCCGCCTGATCTGCAAGCTGGGCCAGCTGATCGATTCCGACCCCGTCGTGCGCGAAAAGCTGCGCGTGGTGTACCTGGAGGACTACTGCGTCACCACCAGCGAGCGCCTGATGCCCGCGAGCGAGGTGTCCGAGCAGATCAGCCTGGCGGGCAC
>DXGT01000071.1 GCA_019113785.1 Candidatus Ruthenibacterium merdigallinarum
CGCTTCAAAAAGCGCTTCAACATGCAGTGAGCAGTCCGGCGCTGAGAGAGAAAAAAGAGAGCTCGGAAGACAAAGCTGTCTTCCGGGCTCTTTTGCGCGTTCCTTGCGGGCTGCGGCGCAAAGCGGCGGGCGCTCAGGCCTGTCCCTCGAAGGGGTCAAAGTCCGGGCCCATGGCCCCCATCCAGCGGGTGTCGTCCGCGCCGGAGGTGAAATCGGAGAAGCGCCAGCCGTCGGCGGTGCGCTCCATCGCGGCGGGCAGGCTGCACCGGTGCTGTGCGACGGGCGTCGTGAACAGGAAATTGACGTCGAAGGCGATTCGCTCATCCGTCTGTTCTGTGAGCGTGTAGCCCTCCACATCGCAGCTCCACGCGCCGCGGTCCGCTTCGATGAGATACACCATGCCGTCGATGTCTCGATAAAAGGGCGTCTGCGCATCCAGGCGGGAGGCGAGGTACTCGTCTGTGAACAGCGAGCGCATGGCCGCGTCAAAATCGGCATAGCTGGCCCACGCGGTGTCGAGCGCGTAGGTCAGGTCGTAGTCATACCCTTCCCGCGGGACGGCTTTTGTCTGCTCGTAGTCGACCGCGAGGCCCTCGTTGCGGGCGATGTAGGCGTTGAACAGCGCGGTGGCGCGCACAAAGTCGCGCTGCTGCTCGGCGGTGAGGAACTCCGGCAGGGGGACTGCGACGCGCGCCTCGGCCTCGGTGGGCAGGCGGGAGGATTCCACCCAGCCGAACCAGTTGCCGAAGCACACCTCAGAGAATTCGCCCTCCTCGCGCAGGACGAACACCGTGTCAAACGGCATGAGCTGCGCGAGCACGTCGCTCGCCGTGTCCGCCTGGGCGTACAGGGGCGTCTGCACGGGCCCGTCGCCGCTGTAGACCGGCAGCATGCACTGCTGCATCTGCGCGGGGCCCGCGGGCTGCGGGGCGCTTTCGGCCGGCTCGGAGGCCGGCAAAGCGGCAGATGCGGCGGACGTAGAAGACGAGGCGGCAGACGAGGCGGACGAGGCAGCGGAAGGGCCCGCGGCGCCGGAGGCGCTCTGCGCGCCGGGCGCGCAGCCGCAGGCGGCGGCGCACACACACAGCGCCGCCAGCAAAGTACAAAGCGTGCGTTTCATACAAAGGCTCCTCTCTTTTCGCGCGCCGCTTGCGGTGGGCGCGGTTCTCTCTAAGGCCATCTTACAATGCCGCGCGCGCTTCGTCAACGCCCGCGGGGCAATATTTACAACTTTTGGCAGGCATGGTACAATTTACTTCGCAAAAACATCGGCGCGCGGCTGTACGGCCGGCCGCGCGCGCGGCCGTTTTCAGGGAGGCGACGCGAGCGCATGGAGCAGTATAAGACGGTGGAGGGCAACGCCCTCGCCGAGATCGAGGAGAAAAAATCCCGTTTCATCGGGCACATCGCCTTTGCGGACAGCGAGGAAAAGGCTGTCGCGTTTCTGGAGAGCGTCCGCGCGCAGCACCGCACGGCCAATCACAATGTGTATGCGTATCTGCTGCGCGACGGCCTGCGCACGCGCTATTCCGACGACGGCGAGCCGGCCAAGACCTCCGGCCTGCCGACGTTGGAGGCCATCCGCCACGCGGGCCTTGTGGACTGCATCGTTGTGACGACGCGCTACTTCGGCGGCACGCTGCTGGGCACGGGAGGGCTGGTGCGCGCCTATACGCAGGCGGCCAACGCCGCCATTGCCGCGGCGCGCGTGGTGACGATGCGCGTGTGCGTGCGCGGCACATGGACGGTGGACTACGCGCTGTACGACACGGCGCAGCGCCTCTTGGCGGACTGCGGCGCGCGCGCCGGGCAGGCCGCGTTTACCGACCGTGTGGCCATCCCGTTCACGATGCTGGCGGAGGGCTGGCCCGCGCTGGAACAAAAAGTGCGCGAGATCTGCCGCGGCGCGGCCGACATCGACGTGTCGGCGCCCTTCTGCGCGCCGTTTTGACGCCGCACAGGCCGCTTTTTTGCGCGCTTTTCCGAAGGAATAAGAAAAAAGGACAGAAAAAACAAGGAGAACGCGCCTCGGCGGCGTATAGTAGAATAGGGGCTGTGTGCAAAAGGCCGCAGCCGCAGGCAGAACGATGAAGGAGATGCAGCATGACAGTACGCGAGCGCACACAGGAGATCGAGCGAATGACGCTGGCGCCGTGGGCGACGCGCAGCGAGGATTCCCGCGGGCGCGCCGCGCCGGAGGAGGAATGCCCGCTGCGCACGTGCTTCCAGCGGGACCGCGACCGCGTCATCCACTCCAAGGCCTTCCGCCGGCTCAAGCAGAAAACGCAGGTGTTCCTCTCGCCGGAGGGCGACCATTACCGCACGCGCCTGACGCACACGCTGGAGGTCAGCCAGATCGCGCGCACCGTCGCGCGGGGCCTGCGCCTGAACGAGGACCTCACCGAGGCCATCGCGCTGGCGCACGATCTGGGGCACACGCCGTTCGGCCATGCGGGCGAGCGCGCGCTGGCGAAGCTGAACCCCACGGGCTTCAAGCACTACGAGCAGAGCGTGCGCGTGGCGACAAAGCTGGAAAAGGAGGGCCGCGGGCTGAACCTGTGCTGGGAGGTGCTCAACGGCGTCGTGTGCCACACGAAGGGCGCGTGGCCCAAAACGCCCGAGGGCTGCGTCGTGCGCTATGCCGACCGCATCGCCTATATGAACCACGACATTGAGGACGCGGTGACGGCCGGCGTGCTGCGGCCCGACGCCGTGCCCGCCGATGTGCGCGCGGCGCTGGGGCAGACAAAGTCGCAGCGCATCACCACGCTGGTGACCGACCTCATCGCCAACAGCCGCGACGGCGTCATCGCCATGTCGCAGCCGGTGGCCGAGGCGTACGAGGCACTGCACGCGTTCATGTACGGTACGGTGTACGTCGACCCGACGGCCAAGCGCGAGGAGAAAAAAGTGGACAAGGTCGTCAGCGACCTGTACGCCTATTTCTGCGAGAACCCGATGCAGATGCCGCAGAACTATCTGTACATCGTGTACGGCGAGGGCGTTGAGCGCGCCGTGACGGATTTCATCTCCGGCATGAGCGACGAGTACGCCATCAGCCAGTACGAAAAGCTGTTCGTGCCCCAGAAGTGGGCGGTGCTGTGAGGAGAGGAGCAAACGCATGGCGCAGGAGAATCGTTTTGAGGTCGTCTACACGCAGGACGTGGGCTTTATGGGCGCAGTGCGCATTTTGCGCGATACGCAGACGGGTGTCGAGTATCTGTTCACATGGTACGGCAACGCCGGCGGCCTGACGCCGCTGCTGGAGGCGGACGGCACGCCTGTCGTCCGGCACGACTGACGGCGCAAAGCCTTTGCGCGGCGCGCAGAGAGGAGCGGAAGATGGGATTTGAAATGGGGAGCGGCGCGTTCGGACGAATGGAATGGCTGTTTGCGCTGCCGCTCGCAGTGGCCGCGCTCGCGCTTGCGGCAAGAGCCGGGCTTTGGCTGTACCGGTGGTCGCGCGACAATGCCGCGCCAGTACAGACGCAGCCGGCGCAGGTGGCGGCAAAACGTACTTACACAGGGCACGGCCCCGACAGCGGCGGCATGCGCGGCCATGCGTACACGCGCTATTTTGCCACTTTTCAGCTGGACGACGCCCGGCGGCTGGAGCTGCAGGTGACCGGGCGGGAGTACGGCCAGCTGGCGGAGGGGGACCGGGGGACCCTGACCTGGCAGGGCAGCCGTTACAGGGGCTTTGTGCGCAGCTGAACGCCGCCGGAAAGCGGGAAAGGAGGGAGATGCGCCATGATCCCGCAGGAATACATCTATGAGCTTGTGCAGCGCAACGACATGGTGGACGTGGCGCAGAGCTATGTGCAGCTGCGCCACCGCGGGCGCACCTATTCGGGCCTGTGCCCGTTCCACAGCGAAAAAACGCCCTCGTTCCACGTCTATCCGGACACGCAGTCGTTCTACTGCTTCGGCTGCGGAGCGGGCGGGGACGTCATCACCTTCATCAAGAAGATCAACAATGTCGATTACGTTGAGGCCGTCAAGATTCTGGCGGCGCGCGCGGGCATGCCGCTGCCCGAGGAGGACGACAAGGTCGGGCGGATGCGCAGCCGCATCACCTCCATCAACAAGGACGCGGCGCGCTTTTTCTTCCAGTGCCTCAACGAGGAGCAGGGCAAAGCGGCGCGCCGCTACTGGGTGGCCGAGCGCGGCCTGTCCGCGGCCACCATCCGGCGCTTCGGGCTGGGCTATGCGCCCGACGCCTTCCACGCCATGCGCGACCATCTGCGCGGCCTCGGCTATTCCGAGGAGGAGATGCTCGCCTCCGGGCTTGTCAAGCGCAGCGAGAAGGGCAATCTGTACGACGTGTTCCGCAACCGCGTGATGGTGCCCATCTTTGACCTGCGCGGCAACGTTATCGCATTCGGCGGGCGCAACATGGGGCCGGAAAAGCCCAAGTACATCAACAGCCCCGAGACGCTCGTGTATAAGAAAAGCCGCACGCTGTTCGCGCTGAACGTGGCGAAAAAAAGCCCGAACCGGCGCTACATCCTGTGCGAAGGGTACATGGACGTCATCAGCATGCACCAGGCGGGCTTTGACACGGCGGTGGCCGGCTGCGGCACGGCCCTGACGGCCGAGCACGTGAAGCTGCTGAGCGACTACGCCGACGAAGTGGTGCTGTGCTACGATTCGGACGAGGCCGGACAGAAGGCCACGGCGCGCGCCATTGAGCTGTTCGCCAATTCGCCGGTCAAGCTGTCGGTGCTGTCCATCCCCGGCGCGAAAGACCCGGACGAATTCATCCGCACGCAGGGACGAGGACGCTTCGCCATGCTGCTGGACGGCGCGAACAACGCCATTGAGTACGAGCTGGCAAAGGCGAAGGCCGGGTACGACATCACCACGGACGACGGCCGCGTGGGCTATTTGCAGGCGGCGGTGGACGTGCTGGCGGGCCGCGTGACGGCCATTGAGCGCGACGTGTATGCCGCGCGGCTCGAGGCGGAGACGAACGTGTCGAAGAGCGCGATCCTCGCGCAGCTCGAGGCGGCCATCCGCCGCCGCGCGCGCCGCGCGCAGAAGGAGCAGAACCGCCGGCTTTTGCACGAGGGCGTGGCGGCCGACATCAAGGTGCCGTACGACCGAGGCGGCCAGAAGGCTGTGGGCGTTGTGTACGCCGAACAGCAGCTGGTGGCCGCGGTGCTGAAAAACCCGGATTTTCTGCCGCTTGCCAAAAGCCGCGTGCAGCCCGCGCAGTTCATCGACGCCGCGATGGCGCGCGTGTACGAGCTGTGCCTGCAGCGCGGCGAAAAAAAGGAGATGCTCGACCTCGCTTCGCTCAGCGGAGAGCTGCCGGACGAGACGGTGGCCCTTTTGGGGCGCATCCTCGCGCGCAATTACGACGTGGGCCTCTCGGCCGACGACGTGGAGATGTACCTGCGGCGCATTGAGGAAAGCCAGCCCGAGAGCAGCCGCGCCGGCGACAAGAGCGCGGACGAACTGGCGCAGTACATGGACAGGCTGCGGGAAAAGAAAACACATCCGGCGCACTGAGCGCCGTGTGCATGCCAACGCAAAAAGGAAAAGGAGACACGGACTATGTCTGAAAAGAAAAACGTCATCACAGGGCTTGTCGAGCAGGGCAAGCGCAACCAGAAAGTCAGCACCCGGGAGATCAACGACGCCCTCGAGGAGCTGAACTTCGACGTCGAGATGGTGGACAGGCTCTACGAGACGCTGGAGGCCAACAACATCGAGATCGTGGAGGAGCCGGATGTGGACCTCGACAACTTCACGCTGACCGAGGAGAACGTGGACGTGCTGGAGAGCGCGCTGAGCGCGGAGGGCGTCGCCATCGACGACCCGGTGAAGGTGTACTTAAAGGAGATTGGCCGCGTGCCCCTGTTGACCCCGGAGGAGGAGATCGATCTCGCCATGAAGATCCAGTCCGGCGGGGCGGACGGCGAGAAGGCCAAGCAGCGCCTGTCGGAGGCGAACCTGCGCCTGGTCGTGTCCATCGCCAAGCGCTACGTCGGCCGCGGCATGCAGTTCCTCGACCTCATCCAGGAGGGCAATCTCGGCCTGATCAAAGCGGTGGAGAAATTCGATTACACCAAGGGCTTCAAGTTCTCGACCTACGCCACGTGGTGGATCCGCCAGGCCATCACGCGCGCCATCGCCGACCAGGCGCGCACCATCCGCATCCCCGTGCACATGGTGGAGACCATCAACAAGGTGAAAAAGGTGTCCAGCCAGCTGCTGCACCGCAACGGCCACGAGCCGACGGCTGAGGAGATCAGCGCCGAGCTGGAGATGCCGGTGGACAAGGTGCGCGAGATCATGCGCGTCGCGCAGGAGCCCGTCAGCCTCGAGACGCCCATCGGCGAGGAGGAGGACAGCCATCTGGGCGACTTCATCCCCGACGAGGACGCGCCCGTGCCGGCCGAGGCCGCCAGCCACACGCTGCTGAAAGAGCAGCTGGCCGGCGTTTTGAAAAGCCTGACCCCGCGCGAGGAGAAGGTGCTGCGCCTGCGCTTCGGCCTGGAGGACGGCCGCCCGCGCACGCTCGAGGAAGTGGGCAAGGAGTTCAAGGTCACGCGCGAGCGCATCCGCCAGATCGAGGCCAAGGCCCTGCGCAAGCTGCGCCACCCCAGCCGCTCGAAGAAGCTGCGCGATTTTCTGGACTGAGGAGATGACCCTCTTTGACGACGAACCTCACGCGGGGGCGTGTGACGGGGCCGCTCATCCGGTTCACGATCCCGCTGATCCTGGGCAACATCTTCCAGCTGACGTACAACGCGGTCGACAGCATCATGGTGGGCCGCTACATCGGCAAACAGGCGCTGGCGGCCGTGGGCACGGCCGGCCCCGTGATGAACATCATCACGTTTCTGGTGGTGGGCGCGTGCCTGGGCGCGGGCGTTCTGATGAGCGAGTATTTCGGCGCGGGCGACGAGGAGAAGCTGCGCTATGAGGTGGGCACCACGCTGACGGCGGGCCTCCTGTTCACAGTGGCGCTCTCGTGGCTGTGCGCCGCGCTGGCGCCGCAGATTTTGCGCCTCACGCGCGTGTCTGAGGAGCTTTTGCCCGAGGCGTCGGCCTATCTGCGCATCATCTGCATCGCGCTCTCGTTCACGTTTTTGTACAACCTGTTCGCCTCGGCGCTGCGCGCCGTGGGCGACGCAAAATCGCCGCTGCTGTTTCTGGCCACGTCGTGCGTGCTCAACATCTTCATGGACTATGTCACGATCGTCCATTTCCACATGGGCGTGGAGGGCGCGGCGCTGGCCACCGCCATCAGCGAGGCGCTCAGCGCGCTGCTGTGCGCATTGTATGTGTGGTGGAAAGTGCCGCTGCTGCGCATGGGCGCGCGGCATTTGTGCATCCACAAGCCGCTTTTGCGCCGCACGCTGGGCTACAGCTGGGCCACCGCACTGCAGCAGACCTCGCTGTACATCGGCAAGCTCCTGGTGCAGTCGTGCGTGAACGGGCTGGGCGTGGACACCATCGCCACCTTCAACGCCGTGAACCGCATCGACGACTTCGCCTACACCCCGCAGCAGAACATCGCCCATGCGATGACCACCTTCATCGCGCAGAACCGGGGCGCGGGCAAGTACGGGCGCATCCGCAGGGGCTTTCGCGCCGGCTTTGTGCTCGAGGCGGGCTACTGGGTGCTGCTGGCGCTCGTTGTGTTCCCGGCCGCGCCGTGGCTGATGCGCCTGTTCGTCGGGGACGACGCGGGCGTTGTGCGCCTGGGCACGTCGTATCTGCACATGATGGCGGTGCTGTACATCCTGCCCGCTATTACGAACTGGATCCAGGGCTATTTCCGCGGCATGGGCAACATGAGCATCACCGTCATCTCCACCACGGTGCAGATGATCGGCCGCGTGGGCTTTACGTTCCTCTTTGCGCCGGGCATGGGCATCACGGGCGTGGCGTGGGCGTGCCTGGGCGGCTGGCTGTGCATGCTGGCGTATGAGACGCCCTACCTTGTGCGCGCGCTGCGCGAGACGGGCAAAACGGACGCCGCCGGCGCATAAAGCGCACGTTTGACAAAACGCGCGAAATCCGGTATATTAAAGTGCAGTAAAACAGTAGATTTAAGGGGCCGATGGTATGCATATCACACAGGAGTCCGACTACGCGATCCGCATCGTATACTGCCTTGCGCACTGCGGCGTGCGGCGCGACGCGCGCAGCATCAGCGAGGAGATGTGCGTGACGCTGCGCTTTTCGCTCAAGATCCTGGGCAAGCTCGTCAGCGCGGGCATCGTGTCCAGCTACAAGGGCAACCGCGGCGGCTACGAACTGGCGCGCAGCGCCGACGAGATCAGCCTGAAAGATGTGATCGAGGCGGTGGAGGGGCCGTACCGCATGGTGCGCTGCATGAGCGTGGACGCCCCGTGCAACCGCGGCTGCATGGACGAATGCGCGTTCCGCCGCGTGTTCTGCGAGATCACGCAGGACGTGGAGCGCAAGCTGGCGCAGACGACCTTCGCCTCGCTGTGCGCGCCCCGGTGAGCGCCGGAGAACAGAAGAAATGGGCAAAATCTACACACGGCGCCGCGCGTGCCAAGTGAGGATTTTGCCCAATTTTTTTCGCAGAAAACGCTTGACGGTTTGCGCGCAAAGCGGTATAATGCTTAACTGTATCATAATGACCCTGTGTGCCCAAAACGGAAAAACCGTGAAAATTTTGTTGTGCAAAATCACGATTTTTCACGCAAGGGGACAGGCGCTTATGCATCAATCCGTCAAGCCGTTTTGCGTGGACGAACATAAGGAGTGGTTGCTGATTATGGTGAAAGTCAAGCCTGTACAACTTGGCAAGACCGAGCGCATGAGCTTTTCGAAGATCGATGAAGTCATCGACATGCCCAACCTCATTGAGATCCAGAAGAACTCGTATCAGTGGTTTTTGGACGAGGGCCTGAAGGAAGTGTTCCATGACATTTCCACCATTGAGGATTACACGGGCAACCTCGTGCTGGAGTTTGTGGATTACCGGCTGGACTCGCAGCCCAAATACAGCATCAAGGAGTGCAAGGAGCGCGACGCCACGTACGCCGCGCCGCTTCGCGTGCGCGCGCGCCTTCTGAACAAGGAGACGGGCGAGGTCAAGGAGCAGGAGATCTTCATGGGCGATTTCCCGCTGATGACCGACGCGGGCACCTTCGTGTACAACGGCGCCGAGCGCGTCATCGTCAGCCAGCTGGTGCGCAGCCCCGGCGTCTATTTCGGCAAGAGCTACGACAAGACGGGCAAGGAGCTGTTCACCGCCACGCTCAACCCCAACCGCGGCGCGTGGCTGGAGTATGAGACCGATGCGAACGACGTGTTCTACGTGCGCATCGATAAAAACCGCAAGATCCCCGTCACGGTGCTGCTGCGCGCACTGGGGCTTGGCAGCGACGCCCAGATCCGCGATTTCTTCGGCGAGGACGAGCGCATCGAGGCCACCATCGCGAAAGACCCCACCAAGAACCAGGAGGAGGGCCTGCTCGAGACCTACCGCAAGCTGCGCCCGGGCGAGCCGCCCACGGTCGAGAGCGCGTCCAGCCACCTGACCAGCCTGTTCTTTGACGCGCGCCGTTACGACCTGTCCCGCTTCGGCCGCTACAAGATGAATAAAAAGCTGGCCATCGCGCGCCGCGTGATGGACCATGTCGCCGCGCGCGACGTCGTCGCGCCGCTGACGGGCGAATTGCTGTGCGCCGCGGGCGAGAAGATCAGCCGCGACACCGCGTGGGAAATCGAGAAGGCCGGCGTGAGCGTCGTGTACCTGACCATCGACGAGCGCGAGGTGAAGGTGATCTCGAACGGCACGGTGGACGCCGCGAACTTCTTTGATTTCGACACGCTGGCGCTGGGCATCAACGAGAACGTCAGCTTTGCCGAGCTGCGCGCCATCCTCGACGAGACGAGCGACCCTGAGCAGCAGAAGGAGCTGCTTGTCAAAAACCGTGACAAGCTCATCAGCCGCACCGTCACGCTGGACGACATCTTCGCGTCCATCAACTACCTCAACGGCCTCGCGCACGGCCTTGGCACCACGGACGACATCGACCATCTGGGCAACCGCCGCATCCGCAGCGTGGGCGAGCTTTTGCAGAACCAGTTCCGCATCGGCTTCTCCCGCATGGAGCGCGTCATCCGCGAGCGCATGACGCTGCAGGCGCAGGACATGGAGGTCGTCACGCCGCAGACGCTCATCAACATCCGCCCGGTGGTGGCGGCCGTGAAGGAGTTCTTCGGCTCCTCGCCGCTGTCGCAGTTCATGGACCAGAACAACCCCCTGGCCGAGCTGACGAGCA
>DXGT01000072.1 GCA_019113785.1 Candidatus Ruthenibacterium merdigallinarum
ATGTCGTGCCCGTCGATGCGCACGTGACCGGAGGAAGCCGAAAGGCACCCCGTCATAATGTTCATCGTGGTGGATTTCCCGGCTCCGTTCGGGCCCAAAAAGCCGTACACGTGCCCCTCGTCGATCTCGAACGAGACGTCGTCCAGCGCGAGGAAGCTGCCGTAATACTTGGTCAGGTGTTCAACGGTGATCATCGCGTGCGCCTCCTTGTGTGATTGCTGTGCATGATTTCTGCATTCCTTTCTGCCGGCGGTCCCGGCCTCATCCATACTATAAGAAAGGAATGTCAACTTTCGGTCAACTTTTGGCGGTGCGGCGCAAGGTTTCGCGGAATTTTCACCATTTCATGACGGGTTCACCTTATTTAAGCGGTATGATACAGCCAAAGAGCGGGGGGAGGTGCCGAAATGTTTCGCGTTTTGATCGCCGAAGGAGACGCCCGGCTGCAAAACCGGCTGTGCGGGGCGCTTGCCGGCGCGGGATTTCAAACGGTGACGGCGGCCGACGGCGCGCAGGCGCTGGCGGCTGCGGAGGAGAGCGCCGCCGACATTCTGGTGCTGGATGCGGCGCTGGCAAAGCTGGATGTTTTTTCGCTTCTGGCAAGGCTGCGCAGCGCCGGCTGCGAAGCGCCGGTGCTGCTGCTCACGGGGCAGGGCGCGCTGAACGAACGAAAGCGCGGCTTTCGCCTCGGCGCGGACGACTGCATGGAGAAGCCGGCCGATGAGGAGGAGCTGCTGCTGCGCATGCTCGCTCTGCTGCGACGGGTGCGTGCGGCCGGCGCGCACAAGCTGGCCGTGGGGGAGACGGAGCTGTGCTACGACGATCTGGCCGTGGTGCGGCGCGGGCGCGTGACGCATCTGCCGCGCAAGGAGTTTTTGCTGCTGTTCCGGCTTTTGTCGGGCATGGGCAAAACGTTCACACGCCGCCAGCTGCTGGACGAGATCTGGGGGCTGGATTCCGACAGCGGGGAGCATACGGTCAACGTACACATCAACCGCCTGCGGGAGCGCTTTTGCGCCGACTGCGATTTTTCCATCGTGACGGTGCGCGGCCTTGGCTACAAGGCGGTGCAAACGGGATAACGCCGCGTTCGCGGCGAATAAGAGCAGCGGGGCAGCCGTGGCAAAACGCCATGGCCGCCCCGCTGCTTTTTGCTTTTCGAGCGCTTGACAAAGAGAGGAACTTGTGCAACAATTGTTGCATAACAATTGTTGCACAAAAACCAAGGGGGGGATTCCCGTGCCGCCCAAACAGAAAGTGAAAAAAGAGATGATCCTTGCCGCCGCGCTGGACATCACACGCCGCGACGGCTTTGAGGCGGTGAACGCCCGCGCCATCGCCGCGCATTTGCAGTGTTCCACGCGCCCCATTTTCACCTGTTATGCGAGCATGGAGGCGCTGAAAGAGGAATTCCTCGAGTACGCGTTTGCCTGGTATGAGCGGTATGTCGAAGAATACCGCCGTAGGGAGCGCGTCAAACCGTATCTCGTGTGGCCGCTTTCCTATCTTTCGTTCGCCCGCGAGGAGACGGCCCTGTTCCGATTCATCTTCGCCGGCGAGCAGCAGCCGGATAGGAAAAGTCCGGGCGGTTTGGGCCGCGAGATCGCCAGCGGGAAAAAGGCGGACGAATTTTCCGACGCGCTCGGCATCGACCGCGGGCGCGGGAAGAAAATTTTTCTGGATCTGTTTTTGTATGCGCACGGCATGGCTGTTTTAACGGCGGCCGGCAAGCTGACGCTGGTCCGTGACGAAGAGGAGGAAATGATCTCGAATTTCCTGTTGGCGTTCGTCGAACAGGACCTGCGCAAGGCGCAAACAGCAATGCAGCGCCTGCTGGGCGACGGCCCGCAGGCGAGCGGAGAAGGCGGCGTTCGGTGAGGGGAAACGCCGATCGGCAAAACCAAAGGAACCGGGGCTCCCGACAGCGAGAAGGCCCCGGCATGTGGGCCAAACGGAAAGAGGCGGCGCCCGTCAGAGCTTTTCGCACTGACGGGCGCCGCTTTTTCAGGAAAATCATCGGTATCGTGTCCGGCGCTGCGCGCTTATACGAGCAATTGCAAAGCCTGACGGATGTCCGGGCTTTTGGCCGGCGCGCCGCCGTACTCGTAGGCGATCTTCAACCCTTCGCTGCGGCGCTGGCCGGCCAGCGCCTCCATGCGGGGAGACAATTTGCGCGGCGGACGGCCGGCAATAAGACGCTTGCCGTCGGAATATCCTTCCGGCCGATCGGCAAGTTCGCGAATCAGGCGTGCGCGCCACATCGCAAGCACGGATTCATATTTCTCTTCCCGCGCAAGATCGTGTGCTTCATTCCAGTCATTCTGCACGTCAAACAGCTGTTCCGTGCCGCTTGTAATGTGCCAGATATATTTTGTCTTTCCGTCGGTCAGATATTGCGAACCCGCTTCATAGTAGAGATTGCGCCTGCTGTCTGCGGGACGGGTGCGGTTGGCGGCGAAAAATGTGTGGGTGCACTCGCCGTGCAAATACTCGCGCCAACTGGCGTCGGCGCCCTGCAGGAGCAGTGTTTTCATGCTGCGCCCATCCATGGACGACGGGATCGGCAATCCGGCCAGGTCGAGGATCGTGGAGGTCAAATCGTGCCATGCGACCGGAGCGTCGATGGTCGAGCAATCCGGGATGCCCGGCCCCATGATGACGAGCGGCACGTGAACAGCCCCTTCGTACGGGCGGTTTTTCTGGTACAGGTAATGGTCGCCCAGCAGCTCTCCGTGGTCGGAGGTAAATATAATATAGGTGTTGGGGATGCGCACCGCCTTTTCCAGAATGCGGCCGATCTGGCTGTCCATGAACGCGATGTTGCCGTAATAGCCGGCGCGCAGCACGCGCTGTTCTTCTTCGGACAGGTCGATATAACCGGAAATCGTGTTGCCGCTGTTGCACGGCGGTACGTCGAAATCCGATATGGCCGGGCTGTCCAGATCGGTGCGCTGATAGTAGCGCGTAAAGAATTCGGCGGGCGGATTGTGCGGCGCATGCGGCGCATAGTAGCCCAAAAAGAGAAGAAACGGGCGGGAAGCGTCGCGGGCATTCAAAAATTCAAGCGCTCTGTTTGTGGCCCACTTGGTCTGGTGGAAGTCGTCCGGAAGGTGGAACGGCGCGGCGGCGCGGGAATTGTTGAACGCGCCGCCGCCATAATATCCGCCGGCAGTCTGCGGCGTGTGCGCACGCAGGTCACAGAAAAAGGCGTCCGTCGTATCCTTCCGGTCGGAGCTTGGGTCGCCGGGCAGGTAGTATTCAAAGCCATAAGAGAAATTGGACGGGTAGGTGTGCATTGTGCGCCCGATGAGCGCCGTCAGATATCCGCTGCGGCGCATTTGTGCGGGAAGCGTCGTTTCCAAAGGCAGATACGGTATGCCCAAGTTGGAAAAGATGCCGTGCCGCTGGGGAGACTGCCCTGAAAGCAGGGACAACCGCTGCGGGATACACAGCGGGCACGCGGCATAACAGGCGGAAAAATGCGCACCCTGATAGCCGATGGAGTCGATATAAGGCGTATAGATCCCGCTGCGGCGCTGTGCGGCGCCCGTGCAGTCATAGCGGAGCTGGTCGGCGTGAAGCACAATAAAGTTGGGACGATCCATCATGAAAACCACTCACATTCCTTTGTAAATTTGCGCATTGGTCCATTCCCCAATATCAGTGTAGCCAGGCCTTTCTTTTTGTGATAGAATATTTATATTGCAGATAGCATAAATCTACGGAGTTTGGAGAGGCAACGGATGGATGAGCGTGTGAAAATGGCGTCGCTGTATATCGAGGGGCTACTGAACCTTCCGGTAAAACTGAGCGAAGAGCGTCCCCGGCAGTTGCCGGGACATGGCGCAGGGAACGGGGAGGAAACCTGTTTCGATGCGGTCACCGGGCAGATGGCGGAGAATGCGGTCTGCTTTTTGCATGGGCGCAAAAATGTGCAGTACTGCGTTGTACATGCGGCGGACGAATGGCTGACGGTTGGCCCCTACCTTTTGCGGCAAGGTGCATGCGGGCCAAAGGCGCGGCCGCTGGCTGTTGCGGAAAAAGAAACGGTGAAGCGCGCAGTATATCTGCTGCTGTACGGCGTATACGGCAGCACCAGAGAAACCCTGGAAATTGAAGCCGACCTGTGCGCGGGGATTCATCAGCCGGGAGAGACATCGGAGAACGGGCCGAGGGATCTGCGGGCGCATGAGACGTTTTTTCAGAGACATCTGGCGCGCTACATGGCGCAGGTAGAACAGGCAAATTACAGCCAGGCCATGCGCGAATACGAGCAGCTGCTGCAAAATGTGTCGTTCGAGCCGGAAATTTTCGGCCGCCAGGCGGCGGAGGGCCTTGCGCATATCCGCGCGGCGACAAGAATGGCGGCGATCCGCGCCGGATTGCGCGCAGAGGAGCTCAAGCCGCTGACGGATGCGTTCAAAAAAGACGCGCGCACGGCGCGCAGCCGGCAGGACGCCGTGCGGCTTGTGAGCCGCCTGGCGGGAGATACGTGTTTGGCCATTCAGCAAAAGCGCCGGCGGAAATGCAGCGAAGGCGTGGCGCGTGCGCTGGACTTCATTCATGAAAACTGGAGCCGTCCGCTGACAGTGCGCGAAATCGCCCGCCGGGCGGGGCTGTCGCCCAACTGGCTGTCAGCCAGTTTTGCGAAACAGGTCGGCATCCCGGTGAGCGCTTATATCCGTGAGATCCGGCTGCGCCAGGCCGCCCATCTGCTGAGAGAAACGGATTCACCCATACAGGAGATCGCGAGTTACATCGGCATGCCGGACAACAATTATTTTTCGCGGTGCTTTCGCGTGAGATACGGCGTTTCTCCCACTGCGTATCGACATGGCGGCAATGCGCTGTAAAGCGATGGGCCTTTATTGTCGCAATTCAGACTTTTGCTGTCAAAAAGACGGCTTTTGAAGCCGATTTTTTGCGTCTGCAGCCGAGAACGTGGTAGGATAAAAAAGAAGAACTGCGCAGGAGGGCGAGGCATGAAAAAACGCACCATATCCATCCGCTGGCTGATCGGCCTGCTGTTTTTTGCCCTGCTGCTGCCGCTCACGCTGCTGCTGTGCGTCAGCACGGTGACGCAGAGCGTAGAGATGCAGAATGCCGCGGCGCAGGCGAAATGGAACAACCTGCACATCATTGCCGGAAGGCTGAACGACGAGACGGCGCTGGTTGAATCCTCCATTTCCGATCTTGTGCTGAACGACACAACTTTTCACGAGCTGAACGGGTATTTGAACGACGTGGAGCGCTATTCGCATCTGTACGATGTGCAGGCGGCGTTTGAAAGGCTGTTCAGGCAGAGTGAAAATCTTACGGCGCTGACGGTGTATTTTGACGCGAGCGACGAACTGTTTCAAAAAGATAGGGGCCTTGCGTACATGACGACGGCGCAGCGCATTCAATTCCGCGCGGCGCTGAAGACGTATTACCGCGGCGCCTGTGCCGACGGCACGATCGAAGAGGGGAACTGGTTCCTTGTGCCGCTGGAGGGGCGCTGGCTGCTGGCGCGCAGCGTGGAAACCTTCGGTGTGCACTGCGCCTGCTTTTACGATCTGGAAGAAATGATCAAGCGCCAGCAAGCGTATTTTGAAGAGGGGGACGCCCTTGCGCTGCAGGCGGACGGACGCTACTTTACAGCAGGGCCGGCGCAGGACCTTGCGCAGATCCGCGCATTCTGGCAGGAAGAGGACGGGAAAGAATGGGAAAACCAGCCGGTCGGCCTGGTGGCGCACGAGACGCTGAATGGTTTTGCATTTATATGCGTCAGCCCGTCGCAGCAGTTCGGACAAGGGGCGAACGACTACGTCTGGATGATGGTCGCATTCTCGTTTGTGATGCTGTTTTTGCTGCCGGTGGTGTATTGGCTGCTTTCGCAGCGGCTTTTCCATCCGCTGGGCCGGCTGATGAAAACGATGGAAAAAATTGCGGAAGGCGACTTGAACACAACAGCCAACGACCCGCAGGCAGGGCGGGAGCTGCAAATGACGAACGCGACGTTTAACCAGATGCTTGAGCGCATCCGCGCGCTGAAGATCGAAAGCTATGAACGCGAACTGGAGAAAAAGCAGACACAGCTGCAATACTACCGCGCGCAGATCCGGCCGCATTTTTATCTGAACTGTTTGAAGAACATCTATTCGTTGGCCGAGCGCAGGGAGTTTGCCAACATTGAACAGTCGATCTTGTATTTGTCGGGTTATCTGCGCTATACGTTTCAGGACAACGCCGATACCGTGGAGCTGCAGGAGGAACTGCGCCAGTGCGAAAACTACATCGATCTGATGGGAGTGAGCGCAGTATATCCGCCCCGCATGGAACTGGATGTGGACGCCGAGAGCATTGCGACGCATGTGCCGCCCGTGAGCATTCTGACGATCGTGGAAAACAGCATCCGCTATTTCCCCATCAACATCCGGCAGATGACCGTGCGCGTATCTACACGGCTTCTGCGAACGGACGAGGCGGAGTATCTGGAGGTGTCAGTGCGCGACAACGGGCCGGGCTTCCCCGAACAGGTGCTGGAAAAGCTGAACAGCGCGGACTGGCGGCGCCAGGAGGGGCATGTGGGGCTCTCCAATGTTGTGTCGCGGTGCAGGCTTTTGTATGGCGAAAAGTTCAGCATCGCCTTTTCGAATGACGGCGGCGCGGTGGTGGACCTGTATCTGCCGCTTGAAGGGAAAGAGGGTGACAGGCAGTGAATCTTTTGATCGTAGACGATCAGGTATCCGTTGTGCAGGGGCTGATGGAGCAGGTCGAGTGGCGCCGCTACGGAATCGACAAGGTGTACGGCGCCAACAGCGCTTTCGAGGCGCAGCAGGTGATCCGCGAAAACGAAATCGAGATCCTGCTGTGCGACATCGAAATGCCGACCGAGAGCGGGCTGTCGCTGATCGCGTGGATTCGGCGCGAGGAGCGGGACATCCGCTGCATCCTTCTGACGGCGCACGCGAAATTTGATTATGCGCAGGAGTCGATCCGGCTGGGTGTGTGCGACTATATCCTGCAGCCGGCCTCGTATGAAAAAATCGCCGCCGTGGTAGAGCGCGTGGCGCAGCAGATCCGCACGCAGGGAAAAAGCCGGGAGGACGAGAAAAAAGAGGCCTATGTGCTGGAGAGCGTTGCGCGGGAGTGGCTGAATGGCGAGGCGGCCGAAGAGGCGGTGGATTACTTTGTGCAGCAGGGGAAACTGCCCGCGGAGAGCGCCCGCGTATATCTGGCGGTCTTTCAGATCCTGCGCTGGACAAGGCTGGACCAGTGGACGGCCCCGCTGTTGACGGCGGCGTTTGGGAATGTGGTCAGCGAACTCTTTTCGCCGTTTGGGCTGGCCTCGCTTGTAGTCCCCCGAAGGAACTGGGAATTTGCCGTGCTGCTGTGGGAGGACAGCGCCCCGGTGTCCCCGAGCGTGCTGGCGCAGCGCCTGCAGTTCTTCCACAAGCTGTGCCGGCAGTATTTCCACTGTGTCACGGCGGTATATCACCACCCGGGCGCGCCGCGCGAAGAGCTGGCGCTGGTGGCGCGGCGGCTTGCCGAGATGCTGCAGAACAACGTCAACCGGGAGGCGGGCGTGTTCGCTTATTCGCCCGAAAAGGCGGGCGAGGGCGTGTATCCGTACCGCCATCCGGAGATACGCCGCTGGGCGCAGCAGCTCGGCGGCGAGCACCCGGATTTTGTGGCCCGCGAGGCGCGGCGCATTTTGCAGAATATGTCCGACACGGGAACGCTGAACCGCCGCACCCTGCAGGATTTCTATCTCGATTTCCTGCAGGCGGCCCACACGGCGTTCGGCACAGAGCGCAGCTTCTGGGACGAGATCATGAACGCGCCGGAGAACTATGAGATCTACCGGAACGGGATGCGCTCTGTGGAACAGATGATGCAGCTGGTAGAGCTGTTTGTGACGCACGCAAAAGAGCGTGCACAGGAGCCGGAGGGCCTGGCGCTGCGAAGGATCGACGAGTATATTGCGGCGCATCTGGACGAGGAGATCCGCCGCGGCGATTTGGCGGATTATCTGCATCATAATCCGGACTATCTGAACCGCGTGTTCAAAAACGCCACGGGCAGATCGCTGATGGAGTATGTTGTTCAAAAAAAGATGGAGGCGGCCAAAACCATGCTGCTGACAACCAGTTTGCCCGTGGGGCTGATCGCGGTGAAAGTAGGGTACAGCAGCTTCCCGCATTTTTCTGCGACATACAAAAAAGTGTTCGGCGTGACGCCGCTGCAGACAAGGCAGGGAAAAGTATGAAAAGATTTGCGGTGCTATTGGCGCTGGCGGCGCTTCTTGCGGGCTGCGCCCGCATACAGCCCGGCGGCGCAGAACTGCCGACGCTCACCGTCATGGTGCTGGGCGGATCTTCGCAGGATGCGCTTGCGCGCATCTCGGACGCAGTGAGTGAGATCACACGGAAAAAAATCGGATGCACCATACAGTTTGAACAGAGCGGACGAGGCGAATATGAAGCGGCGCTGAATGAAAAGGCGCTGGGCGACGAACTGCCGGATGTGTTTGCGATGCCAAATCAGGAAACGCTGCTGCAATTTGTCAGAAACGGCAAATGCCGCAATCTGGAGGCCTATCTGCGCGGAGACTCCGCGTGGGAGACGCTGATCGACGAGGAAAACTGGAAAACGGCCGAGATCGACGGACTGCGGTATGCCATCCCGTTCAACAACGACCGCACGCATTGCTACGGCTTTTTGATGCGGGGCGATATCTGTAAAGCGCTGGGCGCAGATGTGCAGCAAATCACCGACTTGAACGCGCTGCACGAACTGCTCGTGCAGGTGAAGGAAGCGTATCCGCAGCTGTATCCGATCGTTCCGCAATACAACGAGCTGACCATGAGCCCCGCCTGGGACGATATGGGCGACGGATTGGGCGTGCTGGTCTACCGGGACGGCGGCGTGAGTGATGCCATCGAGCTGTCGGTGGCGACGCCGGAATTCTATGCGTGGTGCAGCGCGATGTACCAGTGGAACAGGGAGGGCCTTGTCATGCCGGACGCCTCGTTCAACACGGAGCCGCGTCTGGCGCTGTTTGCCAGCGGGCAGGCGTTTGGCGCCTTCTGCAATCTCACGGCCTACTCTGTGGGCGATCACGCGTTCCATTTGGGAGAGGAGATCGTGGCGGTCCGTCTCAGCGGGTACAGGGATGATTGCAACGAATCGCGCCAGTCTTTCTGCGTTTCGCAAAACAGCCAATATCCGGAGTTGTGCATGGATTTTTTAAAATTGCTGTACCAGGACGAAGACGTGCTGAACCTGTGCATTTACGGGCAGGAGGGCATCGACCATACGATGTCGCCGGAGGGGGTTATTCAGCCGGCGCCGGAAGGAGAAGTTGCGCAGTACACCATTGCGGGGTACTGCTGGCCCAACAGGCGCAACGCCGCGCCCATGGGCGGCGCGCAGGAGACGGGCGTTGATGCGAACGAACAGGAGCTGCGCTCCCCGGCAGTGGGGTTTGCGTTTGACAAAACGCCGGTGCAAAGCAAGATGGAAGTGTGCCTTTCCATTGTAGAGCGGTACCGGCCCGGCCTTCTGGCGGGGGAACTGTCGCCCGACGAGACGATCCCGATCATGCTGGCGCAGCTGAAGGACGCCGGCATAGACGATGTGATCCGGGAAAAACAGCGCCAGTACGACGCATGGAGAGGCGAACAGCTGGTAGAATGACGACGGGCAAGCGGCCCGGCACGGCGCATCGCCGTGCCGGGCCGCTTTTTGTCAAAGTCGGAATTTGTATATTTTGATGTCGGTTTTGCGACAAAGCCGCCGGCGCCGGCGCAGGATGGTCGTTTTTCTGAAAACAGAGGTCTGCGCGAAAAAACCGAAATGAGATGCGGTCATTATAATAAAGACTAGTCAAAGATCCGGCCGGTGCAAAGAGGGCCGCGGCGGCCTGCCGGCGCGCCGGCTCTGCGGCGGAATCTGGCAAAAGGAGGTCAATCATGCAAGGGGCAGAATTCCTGATCGAAGCAAGGGATGTGTGCAAAAACTTCGGCGTGACGGTAGCGCTGGACCATGTTTCCTTCGGCGTGCGTCCGGGTGAGATTCGCGGGCTGATCGGAGAAAACGGCAGCGGCAAGTCGACTGTTTCATCCATCATGGCCGGTATGCAGCCGGCCACCAGCGGCGAAATGGTGTATAAGGGCAAGCCCTGGAAACCCGGCAGCATGCTGGAAGCACAGGAGAACGGCATCTGCATGATCGTGCAGGAGGCGGGCACGATCCCCAACATCACAGTGGCAGAAAACATCTTTCTGGGCCACGAGAACAAATTTGCCCGCGGGCCGTTCGTAAACAAGCGGAAAATGATCGCCGCGGCGGCGCAGCTGCTGAAAGAGCTGGGGATCGACGGCATTGAGGCCGGCATGCCCGCAGGCGCATACGATTTTCAGGACAGAAAGCTGATCGAGGTAGCCAAGGCGCTGTACTGGGAGCCGAGCATTTTTATTGTGGACGAGACGACGACGGCTCTTTCGCAGACCGGGCGCGAACTTTTGTACCGCCTGATGCAAAAACTTGCCGGTGAAGGGAAAAGCGTGCTGTTCATCAGCCACGATCTGGAAGAGCTGATGGAGTACTGCGACACGTTGACGGTACTGCGCGACGGCGTGATCGTCGGCAGCCTTGACAAACCGGAATTCGAGGGCGGTAAAATCAAGCAGATGATGGTGGGCCGCGAGGTGAGCGGGGACTATTATCACAATGACCTGGAAGGTTACAGCGACGAAGTGGTGCTGAAAGCCGACAACATCACGACGCTGCACGATCTGCTGTGCTTCAGCCTGGAGCTGCACCGCGGCGAGATCCTGGGCATCGGCGGTCTTTCGCACTGCGGCATGCACACGCTGGGCCACGCGCTGTTCGGCGCCGAAAAAGTGCTGGACGGGCAGGTGCTGGTAGGCCCCGGAAAGGTGCCGGTGAAAAACACGAAGGTGGCCATTGAAAACGGCATGGGATACGTCTCCAAAAACCGCGACGTGGAATCGCTGGCGCTGCAAAGCCCGATCATGGACAACATCGCCAGCACCGGCTATAAAGCCAATCGCTTCTTCGGCCCGTTCATCTCGTTCAAAAAGGAAAAGGAGTATGTGCGCAGGCAGGTGCGCAACCTGTCGCTCAAGTGCGCGTCCATTTACCACAATGTCAGCACGCTGTCCGGCGGCAACAAGCAAAAGGTCGTGTTCGGCAAATGGATCGCGGCCGACAGCGACATCCTGATCCTCGACTGCCCGACGCGCGGCATCGACATCGGCGTAAAGGCGAGCATGTATCAGCTGATCTATGATATGAAAAAGGCCGGCAAGGCCATCATCCTGATCAGCGAAGAGCTGCCGGAGCTGATCGGCATGAGCGACCGGATCATCATTATGAAGGACGGGCAGATCACCTGCAACGTCAAGCGGACAGAAGGCTTCAGCGAACATTCGCTGATCCAGTACATGATTTGAGGAGGTGAGGATATGCAGGCTGCAAAAAAGCAGGCGGGCGGCACGCTGCTCGCCACATTCCGAAAGGTAAAGGAAAGCCGGTGGACGATGCGCCTGGCGCCCGTGGCCATCCTCGTTGCGCTGATGGTATTGTTCGCGGTATGGACCGGCGGCCGTTTCGTCACTGCGGTGAACGTAAAGATCATTCTGGATCAGGCGCTGATCATTGCCACTGTGGCTACCGGTGCGGCGTTCATTTTCGCCACAGGCAACGTCAACATCGCCATGGGCGCCTGTACGGCGCTCACGGCAACCATTACGGCCAAGGCGTATCTGAGTACGAATTCACTGCCTGTGATGATCCTGGTGGCCGTGGTTTTCGGCGCCCTGCTGCTCCTGCTGTGCGCATTTTTGAGTACGATCTTCAAAGTGCGCGTTATGTTCGTAACGATCGTCATGATGGTCCTTCTGGAGAACATCAAGTCGGAGATCCTGGACGGCGAGACGCTGAGCCTGCCGTTTGAGATGACGAGCGGGCTGCAGGATGCGGGCTTTTCGTACATCATCTTTGTTTTGTTCTTCCTCTTCTGCGCTGTCATTTTCCACTTCACCAGCGTGGGCCGCGCAATCCGGTTCACCGGCAGCAATATGATCTGCGGCGAGCAGACCGGTATCTTCCGCAACAAGTATCTCGTGATCGCGTTTGTCATCGCCGGCGTCGGCGTCGGGCTGGGTTCTCTGCTGACGATTGCGCGCTCCGGTTCCATCACGGCGTCCACGGCCAGCTCCATGAATATGGACTGTATGCTGGCGATCGTGCTGGGCGGCATGCCGGTGTTCGGCGGCAGCAAATCCCGCGCCTACGCCGCTGTCGTCGGTGCGCTGACGGTGACGGTGCTGAACAACGGCCTGTTGATGGTGGGCGTGAGCTCGACCATTCTGCAGGGCGTGCGCGGCGTGCTGTTCCTTCTGCTTGTGCTGATGAGCAACGGCCGGCCGGATGTGCTCCCGGCACGTGACTGAAAATCGGTTTTACATTGCGTAAAACGCAATTTGAAAAAGGAGAGAATGACTATGAAACTGAAACGAATCGCCAGCATGGCGCTGGCAGCGGCCATGTCCATCACCTGTCTGGCCGGCTGCGGCGGGGCAGACAGCTCCGCCGCCTCGTCGGCCGG
>DXGT01000073.1 GCA_019113785.1 Candidatus Ruthenibacterium merdigallinarum
CGCATGCAGGTGACGAACACGGAGTACGGCATCGCGTTTGAAACGGACGGTTTCTCGCCGTTTGTGCTGGTGTGGGACGCGCCCAAAACGACGACGCCCGTGACGCCGGGTACGTCGACCGGCACGACGCCGCAGACGGGCGACGCGAGCCACGCGGCCCTGTGGGCGGGCCTGCTGGCCGTGGGCACGCTGGGCGTGGCCGGCACAGGCATCGCCATGAGCCGCAGCAAGCGCCGCAAGGCGCGCTGAGGCTGCGCGCGGTGCGACGGTGCGCTGATGTGCGGGGCGTGCTGACGTTGGCGCGCTGATACAAGGGTGCGCTGACGCACAAACGATACACCCCGGCGGAGGGCGCGGCATGCGCCGCGCCCCTGCCTTTTCCCAAAACAGAATGATGACACGGCAGAAGGGCCTTCCCCATGCGGGGAAGGCCCTTTTGCTGCGCGCGGGAAAACGATTCGCGCGGCGAGGGCGGCGCCGCGGGCGCGCGCAGCGGCGCGCGTGCGCCGCCGCCGGAAACCCGTCCCGGAAACATGGCGCGGATGCGCCGCCGGAGCCGCTGCCCGCCCCGCGGCGTGAAAAAATTTTTTATAAATTCCGGCGGATTTTACCGCCTATTATCGTTTTTGTATCTATCATAAATTCAATATCAAAATAGGAAAAATGGAAGAAAAATCCCTGATGAAAAATGGAAAAATTGGAAGATAAATGGATGAAAAAGAAGAGAAAATGGGGATGACGGGGAAGAAAAGAATATTATAATATGCAAAACGGACAAAAATTCGTGAAAAAGATAACGAAGCCGGTCTTTGAAAAAGTCGACAAGAAGCCCCTTGCTTTCATGCTCATAGTGTGCTATTGTGAGGGAAACAATATGGTGGGCAGCGCGGCGGGCAAGGCACAAAATATGCCGCGCGGCCCGGGAGAGGAGAAGAGTACGTTGACGCAGAAAAGGAAGCGGCTGTGCGCGCTGGCGGCGGCGCTGGCGCTGTGCGCCGGGATGCTGCCGTCCGTCGCCTTTGGCGAGCAGCCGGAAAGCGCGGCCGCGGCCGGCGCGGGCGCGGCGGCAAGTGAAAGTGTGACGGCAAGTGAGCCTGTGACGGCAAGTGAGCCTGTGACGGCGAGTGAGCCTGTGACGGCGAGTGAACCTGTGACGGCGAGTGAACCTGTGGCGGCGAGTGAGCCTGTGACGGCGGGCGAACCTGTGCGCACGGCGACGCCGGGCGAAGCGCCCGCGCCGGCGGAGGCGCAGAGCGCCCCTGCGCCCGCCGCGCCGCGCGTGGCCGCGGACGAGGAGGGCCTTGCGTGGGACGCGGAGACGAAAACGCTGACCTTTACAGGCACGTCGTTCGATACCGACCTCAGCGCCCTGCCGTATGCCAATGAAGTAGAGACGCTGGTGCTGGACAACCCCGAGATGGTCGTGCAGCGCACGAACACGAAATTCACGAACACCAGCGTGAAAACGATCCTCGTCAAGAGCGCCAAGACGCTGGGTGATTACGCGTTCCAGGGCTATACGGGCGCGCAGACGGTGGAGGTGCGCCATGTGGAGACCGTGCAGCGCACTTTCAGCGGCATGAACATCACCAGCGCGGTCGTGGGGGGCGTGACGACCCTCGGCCCGCAGACGTTTTTGAACGACGCCGCGCTGAAGGAGCTGACCATCAGCGACGTCACCTATATGGAGAACGCGTTCAACGGCTGCAAGGCGCTGGAGACGGCGGCCATTTCGGACGTGGACGAGATCCGCAATATCAACGCCGCCAAAAACCTGGTGCTGCGGGACGTGGGCAGCGTTGCGAACAACGGCAGCGCGGGCAACATGGTGCTGCAAAACCTGACGCTGGAAAACGTGGGTTCGGTGGCCATCAACACCTTCAGCTCGTGCCTGCGCCTGCAGACGCTGACCGCGAAGGGCGTGACGCACATCGAGGCGGGCGCGTTCACCACGACGCCGCTGCAATCGATCACGCTGGAGGATTGCGGCACCGTGGAGCCCGACGCGTTCCGCGGCTGCTCGAAGCTGACGAGCCTCACGCTGAAGGGTGAGAACGGGCGCATCGGCTACAGCGAGTGCTTCGACCTCTCGCAGCCGGGCTTTGCCGATTTGAAGGCGCGCATGGAGTCCATCATGGAGGACACCTTCACGATGGACGAGGCCAAAGCGCAGGACGAGACGCTGACGGAAAAGGGCTTTGAGAGCATCCGCACGGGGACGGAGAACGACACGGCCCCGGGCGGCACGCAGCTGACGAAGGCGGCGTCGTGGGCCGACGCCGACAAGACCGAGGCCGACGTGCAATTGCAGTACCGCTATGCGAACGTGCCCGGCAAGGATTTTCTGTTCGTGGTGGACATGAGCGCCTCCATGGCGGATTTCGGCACGCCGGACAGCACGGACGCGCGCATTTTTGAGGTGCAGTCGGAGCTGCTGGAGGTGGCGGACGGCCTGTTGAACACCGCGGGCTACGACAACCGCGTGGGCATCGTGACGTTCGGCGGCTACGGCAGCGAGGACGAGCCGACGCTGATCACCACCGCGCCGTTCACGCAGAGCTATGACGACGTGAGCGCGGCCGTCTATGCCTTCTATGCGGACGCGGGCCAGAACACCGACTACCTCACCGCGCTGGACGAGGCGGCGGCGCTGATCGCCGCGCGCGAGGACGCGTCGCGCCCGGTGCAGATCATCTTCATCAGCGACGGCGAGCCCACGGTGGACGCCGAGCACAACCTGTACCAGCCCGTCGGCGAGCAGAACGAGGGCCGCGAGGACGTGGGCACCGACAACTGGTACGCCATGCTGGACGACATCCGCGCGAAAGCGGCCGCGCTCGACGAGCAGGGCGTGGACATCATCGGCGTGATGCAGTCGCCCACGCAGACGCAGCACACGTATTATGAGGACGCGATGGAGGCCGTCTGCCCGGGCGGGCAGTACTACATCAGCACCGATCTGGACGCCTTTGGCCGCGCGGTGAACGAGGCCGTGGCCGCCGCGGGCGGCACGCGCGTGCTGGTGGACACCGTCGACCCGGCCTTCACGCTGGACGCGGGCAGCATCACGGCCTCGGCCGGCAGCTGGGCCGTGGGCACGGACGCCGCGGGCAACACCACCATCACCTGGACGATCACGGGCGCGCCCTTTGCCACGCACACGCTGCGCTACCGCCTGGCGCTCAAGCCGAACGCGGACGGCAGCTATCCCGTGGGCGCGTTTGACACGAACGAGGGCGACGTGCCGCTGTACCCCGGCAAGACCCCGGAGGGCGAGCCGGACAACGAGGTGCCCACGCCGCAGCTGACGCGCACGGGCGAGGGCGTCGTGCTGGTGCAGCCCGCGGACATCACGATCTACATGGGCGGCACGGAGGGCTACGAGGGCACCGCGAACGAAAGCGGCGCGCTGGAGGGCTCGAACAGCCTGCCCGAGCCGGGCTTTTACATCACGCTGCCGGCCGAGGTGGACGCGCAGATGAAGCAGGTGTGGCAGGCTTCGGACGACATCACGCCCGTGACGAACCAGGACGGCACGACGGGCTATGTGCTGGATCTGACGGACTACATGGCTTTCCGCGACCCGGAAAGCGGCAAACAGTGGAAGCTGGAACTTTACAGCAGCGGCTATTCGCTGGCGTACAGCAAGTACATCTACCGCCTTGTGCCCGCGGCCGAGGGGCAGGACCCCGTCCGCCTGCAATTTGCGGACGAGGCGGGCGGCGTGCAGGTGAGCGACGCGTTCGTCCCCAGCGAGGCGCTGTATCAGCAGTATGAAATGTCCATCTACGGCGGCGCGGTGGACGTGGGCGGCATCATCGCCGGCGTGCGCGTGGATGCGGCCGACGCGCCGGAGAGCTGGATCGACCTGCGCGTGCAGGTGGAGCCAGGCACGCTGACCATCCGCTATGTGACGGGCCGTCAGGGCGACGTGGTGACGCCGGCCGTGACGGACGTGGCCGACGCTTTGCCCGCGGGCGGCGAGAAACTGGAGGACGCGGTCGTCGTGGTAGAGGACGGCACGACGTTCTACATCAACGAGAGCCGCATCCCGGCGGACGGCGCGGCGGTGTCGCTGCTGTTCGACGACGTGGTGACCGAAAACACGGTGGCGGGCCATCCGGACTACGCCTCGAGCCTGCGGGACAAGGCCATCGAGACGCTGGGCCGCACGTTCACGAACCCGCAGTACCAGGCGAAATACCTCGACCTTGTGGACGCGGACAACGGCAACGTCTGGCTGAAAGCCTCAAAGCCGGTGCAGGTGTACTGGCCGTACCCGGACGGCACAAACGAGGACACGCAGTTCTATCTGGTGCACTTCGAGGGCCTTGACCGCGAGATGGACAACGCCGACATCGCGGCGAATATCGCGCAGGCGGTGAAAACGCCGGTGGAGGTAAAGACGGACGCGCACGGCGTCACGTTCACGGCGGACGGCTTCTCGCCGTTCGTGCTGATCTGGGAGGCGCCCACAACGACGACGCCCGTGACGCCGGGCA
>DXGT01000074.1 GCA_019113785.1 Candidatus Ruthenibacterium merdigallinarum
GACGTCACCATCATGCGCGACGGCCAGTGGGTGGACACCCGCCCCGCCGCCGAGCTGGATATGCCCACGATCATCAAGCTGATGGTGGGCCGCGAGCTGGGCAACCAGTTCCCGCCCAAGACCAATAAGCCCGGCGAAGTGTCGCTGGAGGTGGAGCATCTGTCCGGCCGCTATTCGGCGCTGACGGACGTGTCGTTCAAGGCGCGCCGCGGCGAGATTTTGGGTCTGGCGGGCCTGGACGGCAGCGGGCGCACCGAGGTGCTGGAGAACATCTTCGGCGTGGCCACGCGCCGCAGCGGCACCATCAAGCTGGACGGCAAGCACGTGAAAAATAAAAGCTCGCGCCAGTCGATCAAAGAGGGCTTCGCCCTTCTGACAGAGGAGCGGCGCGCCACGGGCATTTTCGGCATCCGCAACATCCGGGACAACACCGTGATCTCCAGCCTGAAAAAACACCTCGTCGCGGGCGTGATGCTCAGCGAGGGCAGTATGCGCAAGGACACGCAGTGGTCCATTGACGCGATGCGCATCAAAACGCCCTCGCAGGAGACGAAGATCCGCTCGCTGTCCGGCGGCAACCAGCAGAAGGTCATCCTGGGCCGCTGGCTGCTGACGAACCCCAAGGTCCTGCTGCTGGACGAACCCACCCGCGGCATCGACGTGGGCGCAAAATACGAGATCTACCAGTTGATCATCGACCTGGCCAGCAAGGGCACGACCGTGCTGATGGTGTCCTCCGAGATGCCGGAGCTGCTGGGCGTGTGCGATCGCATCCTCGTCATGAGCGGCGGCCGTCTGGCCGGCGAGGTGGACGCGGCGAACACCACGCAGGAAGAGATCATGACGCTGGCTGCCAAATATGTGTGAGAGGGAGGCTATCTTTGTATGAGAAATCCTGTAACTGCGATCAAGCAGACAGCGGCCCACTATAAAACGCTCGACGGGCGCGACAAGCGCGCATTCTGGGTGGACGGACTGCTGAACAACGCCATTTACATCATCCTGGTCATCTTCCTGCTGTATACCTGGACGCAGAACAAGAACATCTTCACGGCGTCGGCGCTGGTCAACCTGATCAACCTGGTGGCCGCGAACCTGCCGATGGCGCTGGGCATCGGCGGCTGTATCGTGCTCACCGGTACAGACCTGTCCGCCGGCCGCGTGGTCGGCATCACGGCGGCGCTGTCCGCCTCGCTGCTGCAAACGGCGGACGCCGCGAACAAGTTCTTCGAGAGCCTGGGCGAGCCGGGCGTGCCGATGGTGCTGCTCATCATGCTGCTGGCGGTCGTCGTCGGCGGTTTCGTGGGCCTGGTCAACGGCTTCTTCGTGGCCCGCTTCCAGCTGCACCCCTTCATCGTCACGCTGGCCACGCAGATGATCGTCTATGGCCTGTGCCTTGTGTACTACAACTCCAACGGCAACAACGGCCAGCCCATCTCCGGCCTGTCTGAGGCATACCGCAACTTCGTCACGGGCTCCATCCTGCCGAAATTCGGCACGCTGACCATCCCGAACTACGTGCTGTACGCCGTCGTCGTGTTCATCATCATGTGGTTTGTCTGGAACAAGACCACGTTCGGCAAGAACATGTTCGCCGTGGGCTCCAACCCCGAGGCGGCCAACGTCTCCGGCGTCAACGTGTTCCTCACCACCATGCTGGTGCACGCGCTGGCCGGCGTCACCTACGGCTATGCGGGCTTCATCGAGGCGGCGCGCATCTCCTCGAACGTGGCCAACACCGGTACGAACTATGAGTCCGACGCCATCGCGGCGTGCGTCATCGGCGGCGTTTCGTTCGTCGGCGGCACCGGCACGGTGGGCGGCGTTCTGCTGGGCGTGGTGCTGCTGCGCATCATCTTCGTGTGCCTGCAGTACCTCTCGGTCGACCAGAACCTGCAGTATATCATCAAGGGCGTCATCATCCTGCTGGCGTGCTCCATCGATATGCGCAAGTATCTGACCCGCAAGTAATATGGATACAAGACCGAATCAAAACGATCGGGATACCGGCGGCGCGCAGCCTGCGCGCCGCCGGTATGGCCTGTTCGGGTTTTCCAGCGCTCCCGACGCCGGCATGGATGAAGAACACCGGCGCGCGCTGGCGCGCTGGTCCGGCATTTTGGTGGCGTTTCTGGCCGTGGCCGTGGTGGTGCTGGTGTTCGCCGCGGCGTTTTCGCCGGGCCTGACCGTCACGTTCGACGCGCAGGGCGGCAGCGCCGTCAGCCAGCAGAGCGTGCGCTACGGCGACACGCTGCGCGAGCCGGAGCCAACGGTGCGCCCCGGCTACGAGTTTGTCGGCTGGAGCGTCGCGCCCGCCGACGAGCCCCTGTGGGACTTTTCGCAGGACACCGTCACCGACACCCTTACGCTGTACGCCGTGTGGCGCCCGGCGTGAGCGGGCTTTTCCGACAAAAAAGACAGGGCCGTGCTTTTCCCGCCGGGGGAAGGCGCGGCCCTGTGTTTTTGCGGCGCGGGCGAGGGGAAAAGAAAGAGGCCGGCCAAAACGCAAAAACGGCGGCGCGCCGCGCCGCGGCGGCCCTTGCAAGGGCCGCCGCCCGCCTTTGCGTTTGCCGGAAGGGGAAAAAACACTTGCCTGCGGGGCCGAAATGGCGTACGATTCAAAAGGGGCGCGGCGGCAAAAGGGCGGCGCGCGCGGCGCGCGGGAAGAAGATCGCCGGATCGCCGGCGCGCATGGGAGCGCGGACGGCGGCGCTGTGTATAGCGCGCCGCAAAAAAATTTTTCGCCGCTTTTGAAGAAAACAGACGCCCCGGCGCGTTATGAGAGTGCAGGGCGAAAACAGTGCGGGCGCCCGGCGGCCATCGGCCGCGCTGCCGTGCAGCCACCCCGCATGGAAATCTCCGCGCCCCCGCCCGCACGGGGGCAGCGGAAGGAAAGGGAGGGAAGGCGCGCATGGACCAGCGGGAATTCACGCGGCTTGTGGATCAGTGCGAGCGGTTTGTGTACACGATCTGCCTGCAATTCGTGCGCGACGAGCAGCTTGCGCAGGACCTCGCGCAGGACGCCTTCCTCTCGGCGTGGGTGCACCGGGACGACTGCCCGCCCGGCAGCTACAAGCCATGGCTGGCGCGCATCGCCGCCAACAAGGCCAAGGACTATTTGAAGAGCGCGTACCACCGCAAAGTGCAGGCGCAGGACGGCGAAGAGGGGCCGCTGGCGCTGGAGCCGGACCGCGACCTGCTGCCCGAGCAGCACGTGCTGGCCGCCGACGGGGCCGCGCGCATCCGGCGCGAGGTGCAGGCGCTGAAGGAGCCGTACCACGAGGTGTCGGTGCTGTTCTTCCTCAAAGAGAAAAGCGTCGACGAGATCGCCCGCGCGCTGCGCCGCCCGCCCAAAACGGTGCGCACGCAGCTGTACCGGGCCAAACACATTTTGCAGCAGCGGCTGCGGGAAGGGGGAACGGTCGATGGAACTGTTTCGCACAGACGGCCACCTGACGGATGAGGGGCTGCGCGCGCTGATCGACGGGACGCTGGACGAAATGCAGCGCCTGGAGGCGGCTGAACACCTGAGCTTTTGCGACGACTGCCTGCTTCGCTACACGCAGCGCATGGACGGCGCCGCGCTGGCGCAGCCGCCGCAGCCACTGCGGGAAAGCGTGCTGGCGCGCATCCGCCGGCGCGCGGTCGCCATCTTTTTCAACCGCTATGCGGCGGCGGGCGCGGCGGCGTGCCTGGCGCTGGCGCTGTGGGGCACGGGCGTGTTCAGCGCCTTGCAGCCGCAGCGCGCGCCGCGCACCGCGCAGCCGCCCGCCACGACGCTGACCGTCACCGCGCGCGTGGGCACGTTCCTGGAGAGCAGCGCCGACGCCGTGCAGCAGGCGATCGAACAGTGGATCGCCCGCGCCGGCGGGGCCCATTCATAAAAAGGAGAGAGAGCAATGAAACGGAAAAACGGATTTTTCACCCTGTGCTTCGCCTGCGGCTTCGGCGCGGGGCAGATGTACCTGGGCTATATGCGCCGCGGGCTTTCGATCATGCTGATCGCCGCGGCGGACTTCTTCCTCATGAGCCTGTTCAACAACACGGTGTTCGGCGTGCTGCTGCCCGTCATCTGGGCGTACGCGTTCTTTGACACGTTCCGCCTGCGCAGCCAGGAGACGCCGTGCCCGGACGCGTTCCTGTTCGATCTGCCCGCGCTGCTGGGCAGCGATTGGCGCCAGCTCGTGCGCCGCCGCCATCACCTCATCGGCTGGCTGCTGGTGGGCTTCGGCGTGTACGCGCTGTACAACAACTTCGTGGCCCCCTCGCTGTGGCAGGTCGCAGAGCAGATGGGCCTTGTGTGGCTGATGAATTTCCTGTACGGCCTGCCCACGCTGATCGTGGCCGCGCTGATGATCGGCCTGGGCGTGTGGCTGCTGCGCGGCCCGCACGCGAAGGACGACGATGATTACGTCGGCTTTGGCGGGAAGGGGGACGGCGGCAATGGCTGAGCAATTGCTGACCGGCGCACCCGAGGCCGGCGCAGCGCAAAAAGCGCCGGACGCCCCGGCGGCCCCGCCCGCGCCTTCGCCCGCGCCGCCGCAGCCCGGCGGCAAGCCGCGCAAGGTGCGGCGCGTGGGCACGTTCACGATGGGCCTTGTGCTGGTGGCGGCGGGGCTTGTGCTGCTGGCGGTCCTTTTCGTGCCCGGCTTTGACGCGACGGCGGCGCTCAAGTGCGCGCCGCTGGTGCTCGTGTCGCTGGGCGGCGAGGTGCTGGCGGCGGCCTTCACCGCCAGGGACGAGCGCCTGAAATACGATTTCCTCTCGATGGTCGTGTGCTTTCTTTTGATCGTCACGGCGGCGGGCGCGTCCGTGTGCGTGCTGATGGCGCGCTACTTCGGCCCGCTGCCGATGCAGCGGCAGGAGGACATCGAGGCCGAGTGGGAGAGCGAGGCCTACGAGCGCCTGGCGGGCGGCGATGTGGCCGAGCTCGCCGCCACGCTGGACCCCAGCTGGCAGACGGCGGACAGCGAGGCCGACGCCCTTGCCGATCTGACGCAGAGCGACCTTCTGTATGTGTCCGTGCGGCTGGACGGCCGCTATGCGGACGAGGAGGCGTTCGCCCGCGCCTGCCGCGAGGTGATGGACGCGCTGGCGTCCATCGACACGAAGGCGCGCCTTTCGTACCGCTTTGTAAACGAGGCGGACGCGCCCGAACCGCTCTACACCCTGTACGCCGACAGCCCCTATTTGCAGGACCGCAGCGCCCGGGAGCTGGCGCGCAGCGTGGAGACGCGCGAGTATGGCGAAGCGGCGGGCGGCGAGCGTTCGCCGGATGAGGCGCAGGAGGTGTCACAGCCGGCCGCGGACGCTTCGCAGAGCGCACCGGAGCCGACGGCGTCCGCTTCGGAAGAAGCGCCGCCTGTGGACGCCTCCTCCGTCGCCGGCAGCGCGCAGCCGGCGGCCTGAGGCGTGCGCGGAAAAAACAGAGAACCTGTGGGCGGCGCCGCGCAGAGCGGCGCCGCTTTCGTCTGCCCGCACGCGGATTTTACCCCGATTTTTCCCGCCGGTGGTTGTGCTTTCCCGCGCAAAATGCTACACTAATACCGGTACATTTTTTTGCGCTGCCCGCGGTGCGCGTTTTTGCGCCGTCCGGCGCGCGGCGCAAAAGGGGAGAGAGGGAGCCGTATGAAATTCCTTGGCAGCTTTACCAAAGAGGAGAAGAGCTGGATGATGTACGACTGGGCCAACAGCGCCCATTCCGTGATCGTCGTCACCATCCTGCCCATTTTTTTCAACAGCATCGCCACCGAGCGCGGCATGAGCGTGTGGGGCTACGCCACCAGCGCCGCCATGCTGATCGTGGCGCTGATGGCCCCGATTCTGGGCGCTTTCGGCGATTTTAAGGGCTGGCGCAAGCGCCTGTTCACCGCCTTCATGCTCGTCGGCGCGGCGTCGTGCGCGCTGCTGGCATTTACGCCGCTGATGGACGTCAGCGTGCAGGAGAAGGCCGAGCAGGTGGGCTGGATCATTCTGGCGCTGTACATCCTGTCCACGATCGGTTTCGCCGGGGCGAATCTGTATTACGACAGCTTTTTGAACGACGTCACCACGCCCGACCGCATGGACAAGGTCTCCACAATGGGCTACGGCCTCGGGTACATCGGCGGCTACGATCCCGCTGCTGATCTTCCTCGTGATGGTGGCCGTGGGGGTGGACATGCTCGTCAGCATGGCGGCGGCCTTCGGGCTGACGGCCGCGTGGTGGCTGGTGTTCAGCCTGCCGCTTTTGAAGAACGTGCGCCAGAAAAGCTACGTCGAGCCGGACGCCCACGCCGTGCGCCACAGCCTTGCGAAGCTGGCGGCCACCGCGCGCGAGATCTTCCGCAACAAGCCGATGTTCGTGTACCTCATCGCGTATTTCTTCTACATCGACGGCGTGAACACCATCATCCACATGTCCACAAGCTACGGCGACACGCTGGGGCTCGACTCCACCAAGATGCTGCTGGCGCTGCTGCTGGTGCAGGTGCTGGGCCTGCCGTTCTGCCTTTTGTACATCAAGCTGGCGGAAAAATTCGGCGCGCGCTTCATGATCGGCGTCGGCATCGCCATCTACTGCTGCATCACGGTGTTTGCGTTCTTTTTGCGCAGCGAGTGGCAGTTCTGGGTGCTGGCCGTGCTGGTGGCCACCAGCCAGGGCGGCATCCAGGCGCTCAGCCGCAGCATGTTCGGCAAGATCATCCCGGACAAGGCCCGCAGCGGCGAGTTCTTCGGCTTTTACGACATCTTCGGCAAGTTTTCGGCCATCATCGGGCCCACGCTCGTGGGCCTCACCAGCACGCTGGCGTATGACGTGATCGCGAAAACCAGCACGGCCGCGCCCGAGGTCATCGAGGCGCAGGCCGCGCCGTGGGGCGTTCTGTCCATCCTCATCATCTTCATCATCGGCGGCGGCACGTATTTCTTCCTTTTGCCGCGCTATCTGAAAAAAGACGAAAAAGGGCAATAAGGCGCAGCGCCCCGCCCGTGCGGCGGGGCGTTTTGCCGCCCAAATTCAAGAAAGGAAAATTCCGCTATGCCCGAGGCATATACCCACATCCGCATCGCGCGAAAAGCGCGCGAAGAACTGGCCAGAGCCGGCGCGCAGCCAGCGCGCACGGCCGCCTATGAAATGGGCGCGAACGGCCCCGACCCGCTGTTCGCCTACAAATTCCTGTCCGGCAAAAAGCCGTATCCGCTGCCCGTGCTGGGCGAGCGCATGCACACCGAGCAGTGCGGCCGCTTCCTGCGCGCGCTGGTGTTCCGCGCCTACACGGACGCGCAGCGCAGCTACGCGCTGGGCTTTCTGACCCACTACGCCGCCGACGCGGCGCTGCACCCGTATGTGGCGTCGCAGACGCAGCCGGGCGCGGCGTTCGACATGCGCGAGGGCCACGGCTTCTGCGAGGTGGCGATGGACACGTATTTCCACGAGAAGGACGGCCTGGGCCCCATGGTCGGGGCACAGGATTCTTCGCCTGCGCTCGCGCCGGACGAGCTGGCCGACGTCACCGCGCTTTTGCGCGCGTGCGTGCAGGAGGTGTACGGCGAGGACGTGCCGCAGGAGTACCTGGCGGATGCATTCCACGATTTCTGCTGGCTGCACGGCAAGGTGTTCGCGGCCTCGCGTGCAAAGCGCGCCGCGCTGTGGCTGGCCGAGCGCGTTATCCTGCGCAAACCCGGGCGCGCGCTTTCCCATCTGACGCCCGCGCCCCAGCCCGCGGGCGGCTTTGCCGTGCGCTGGACGGACCCGTTCACCGGCGTGCAGCGCGAGGAGGCCCCGGACGCGCTGTGCGAGGGCGCGGCCGGCGAGGCCGTGCGCCTGTGCGCCGCGGCCGTCGGCTACTGGCGGGGGGCCGTCGGGCGCGAGCAGCTGGCTGTGGCCATCGGCGACCGCAGCTACGCCACCGGCCAGCTGAGTGACCCCGCGCCGGACGCAGCTCCCCCTTGCAAGGAAAGCGGCGATTTGACAGGAAATTCTTAATTGTCTGTGGCCATGGCAAAAGGGCAGCCGGAAAAATCGGCTGCCCTTTTGCGTGACTGCTTTATGTGCATTCCCCCGAATCAATGGGGCGCATTATTTTACGATGCTCTCTATATACTCGTAATCAATTGTCCCTTTTGTCACCGAATAGAAAAAGGGATCTTTTCTGATGGTATCGTCTGAATTGATAATAAAATTATTCCAACC
>DXGT01000075.1 GCA_019113785.1 Candidatus Ruthenibacterium merdigallinarum
CTGCGTCGTCTTTCGCGCCATCGGCGCCGCCTGGCGGCCGAAAACTCCGAAGGACCGCTGGGCGCGCCCACGGGTGGGCTGGCAAGGCCGCAGGGCGAGAGCAGGCTGACGCCTGCCGAGCCCGAGAACGCTGCCAGCGCGCCTGTGGGCGCACCCAGCGGCGTCGTATCCCCTTTGTACACCGATACTTGGCCTCTTTTTTGCTCTCGATCAGATGCCGCACGGCCAGCACCGGGTGGTACAGGAGCATGCGCGGGCCGCAAAAACGCATCACTTGCCGGATCTTTTCCCGCATATCGGGGCGGTAGCAGTGCACCTTGCAGTTGGAGCAGAAGGTCTTTGTCTCCATGAACGGGCATTTGTCCGACCGCTGCCGCGCATAGGCGTCCAGCGCGGCGCAGTCGGGGCAAAGCGCCTTGCCTCCGTGCTTTTTGCGGCAGTACAGGCGGATCATCAGCGAGACGATCTCCTTTTCCCGCTCGCGTTTTGTCTGTACGTCCATCAGCTCACCCTCCCGTTTTCCATCGTGAACACCGTGTCGGCGATGCCCAGCGTGGACTGCCGGTGGGAGACCAGCACCACGGCGCGGCCCCGGCGCTCGGCGTCCAGCGCGCGCAGGATCACCGCCTCGTTCAGGCTGTCCAGATTGGCGGTGGGCTCGTCGAGCAAAAGCAGCGGCGCATCGTGCAGGAAGGCCCGCGCCAGGCCCAGCCGCTGGCGCTCCCCGCCGGAGAGCGTGTCGCCCAACTCCCCCACCGGCGTGTCGTAGCCCTGGGGCAGCGTCATGATGAAGTCGTGCACCGAGGCCTTTTTGCAGGCGGCGACGATCTCTTCGTCACCGGCGTCCAGCTTGGCGATGCGCAGGTTGTTGCGGATGCTGTCGTGGAACAGATGGGTCTCCTGCGTGACGAACCCCTCCATCCGGCGCAGGTCGGCCGTGTTCACCGCTTCGACGCTGCGCCCGGAAACCGTCACCGCCCCCTGCTGCGCCCGCCAGAAGCGCATGAACAGCTTGAGCAGCGTCGATTTGCCGCTGCCGGAGCGCCCGGCGATGCCGACGATGCCGCGGCGCGGCACGGCGAGCGACACATCGTCGAGCACCCATTCGCCGTCATAGGCGAAGCGGACGTGCTCGGCCGCCGCGCCGGAGAATTCGGCCGCCGGCCGGCCGGCGACGTCCTGCACGGCGGGCTGCTCGTCCAGAATGTCCAGCACGCGGTCGCCGGCGGCAAAGGTGCTCTGCAAGGTGGAGCCCAGCGCGGACAGCGCCACGCAGGGGCCGAAGGAGCTCATCAGCGCCAGCGTGCAGATGAGCGCACCGGGAAAGCCGCACAGTGCCGCCGAAGCGCCCAGCATGGCCAGATCGAACAGCAAAATCACCGTGCCGGTCACGGCCGTGCCGTGCCCGGCCAGGCGTTTGGCGGCCTCCTCCTGCCGCGAAAGGGCGTCGGTGCGCGCCTCCATCTCGGCCAGGCGCTGCGCACCGCAGCCGTACTGCAAAATTTCCGGCAGGCCGCGCAGCGAATCCAGCACAAAGGCCGCCAGCGCGCCCGCGCCGCCGCGCAGCCGCAGGCCGACGTCCCCCGAAAGGCGCGAGACCGCCAGCGGCACAACCGCGCCGACCGTCAGGTACGCGGCCGCGGCCAGCGCCCCCAGCGCCGGGTGCCAGCTGCCGATGAAGGCGCACATGCCGCCGCTGAACAGCACGGCGATGCAGATGGGGGAGATGGTGTGGGCGTAGAACACCTCCAGCAGCTCGATGTCCGAGGTGATGAGGCTGATGAGGTCGCCGCGGTCGCGCCCGTCCAGCTTGGCCGGGCACAGGCGGCGCAGCGCCGCAAACACCCGGTCGCGGATCAGGGCCAGCAGCTTGAAGGCGATGAAGTGGTTGCACGCCTGCTCGGCATAGCGCAGCACGCCGCGCGCCGCCGCCAGCGCCAGCACCGCGGCGAACAGCGCCGCCAGCCCGCCGCTCTGCATCCCCAGCGCCCGCAGCACGGCAAACCCGCCCAGGATGGTGATGAAACTGGCGCACAGATGGCCGGCCAGCCCCATGGCCACCGCCAGCACCATAAAACCCGCCAGCGGCCGCACCAGGCCGATCAGGCGCATCATCACGGCAAAGCCGCCGCGCTTTGTTGTCTGTCTCATGCCGTTTTTCCCCCTTCCGCATAGCGCTCCAGCTCCTGCTGGGCCGCCCACATCCGCGCGTAGACGCCGCCGCGGGCCAGCAGGTCCCTGTGCGGGCCGCTCTCGGCCACCCTCCCGTCCGCAAGGACATAAATGTTGTCCGCCGCCGCGGCGCTGGCCAGACGGTGGGTGATGAGGAGCACGGTCTTGCTTTTTGCCAGCGTGTGGATCACGGACAGGATGTCGTTTTCGCTCTCGACGTCGATGTTGGAGGTGGCCTCGTCAAAGATGTACACCGGGCTGTCGTGCAAGAGCGCCCGCGCCAGCGCCAGCCGCTGGCGCTGCCCGCCGGAAAGGTTGGCGCCCCGCTCCGTCAGCGGGGTGTCCAGGCCCTGCTCGGCGCGCAGAAAACCGGCCAGATTCACCCGCTCCAGCGCTCGCCACAGCGCGGCGTCGCCGGCCGCCGGGCAGGCCATGCGCAGGTTGTCGCGCACGGTGCCCTTGAACAGATAGCTCTGGTGGCCGACATAGGTGACCGTCCGGCGCACACTCTCCGGCCGGATGGCGGCCAGCGGCACGCCGCCCAGCGTCAGCGCGCCGGTATAGCCGGTGCGCCGGCCGGTGAGCAGCGCGGCGACGGTGGATTTGCCGCAGCCGCTCTCGCCCACCAGCGCGGTAAAGCTGCCGGCGGGGAAATCCATATCCACGCCCCGCAGCACCTCGCGCCCGGGCGTATAGCCAAAGCGCACGCCGCGCAGCGCCAGCGCACAGCCGGCGGGGGCCGGCGCTTGGGCGGCGGGCGGCTCCGGCAGGTCCAGCAGGCGGAAGATCTTGCCGCTGGCCGCCATGCCGTTCATGGCGATGTGGAAGTAAGACCCCAGCAGCCGCATGGGCAAAAAGAAGTCCGCCGCCAGCAGGATGATGAGCAGCGCCCCCGCCAGATCCACACGGCCCGCGCGCAGCTCGGCCGCCGCCAGGATGACGCCCAGCGCCGCGCCGCCGTAGGCGATGAGGTCCATCACCGTGATGGAGTTGAGCTGCATGGTCAGCACCTTCATCGTGATCTTGCGGAAGTGCTCGGCCTGTTCGTTCATCTCCCGGTGCTTGAAGGCGTCGGCGCCGTAGATCTTGGTGGTGGTCAGCCCCTGTAAATTTTCGAGGAAGGTGTCCCCCAGCGCCGTATACTGTCCCCAGTATTGGGCCAGCAGGCGTTTGGCCCAGCGCTGCACCGCCGCGATGGTGACCGGGATCAGCGGCACGCAGACCAGCAGCACCGCGGCCGCCGGCAGGCTGACGGGCGCAAGCGCCGCGAACAGCGTCAGCGGGGCCAGCAGGGCGTAGAACAGCTGCGGCAGATAGGAGCCGAAATACGTCTCCAGCTGGTCTGCGCCCTCCACCGCCACCTGCACGATCTCGCTGGTCTGCACCTGCTCGGTGTAGCCCGCGCCCAGGCGCAGCAGCTTGCGGTAGATCTGGCTGCGCAGCGTCTTTTTGACCGCTTTGGCGCTGAGATAGCTCATGCGGCTGGCCAGCACGGTGCAGGCATACCGCACGGCCAGCGCCAGCGCCGCCGCACCGCCCAGCCGCGCCCAGGCCGCCGCGTCCGCCGCGCCCAGGTACAGGCGCTGCAGCAGGCGGGCCAGCGCGGCCATCAGCACAATGTTGGCGCACAGCGCGCCCCACTGGAAAAGCACGTTGGCGGCGATGGTCTTTTTGCTCTGCGGGACGGTCCCGATCAGCCGCTTGTCGATCATCATGGCGAATTTCCTCCGTTTTCAAAAAAGTTAGCACTGGCTAACTTCGCCCCAAAGAAAAATGGCGTCCCAAGACGCCGGAGCGCACATCTGTTAGCGCTCGCTAACTTCCGTCAGTATAACAGCCGCGCCGGAAATTGTCAAGACGCCCGCCAAAAGAAAATCAAGGCCCCCGCAAAAGAAAAAGGAAACCGCCCGCCGTTTGCCGCATGGCCCGCCCCCATCCCGCGGCGAGCAAAGCGACGCCGCCCGGCACTGCAAATTGCCGCGCGCGCGCCGCCACGCACACGCGGCGAGCAAAGCGACGCCGCAAAACGCCGCAATCCGCATAAATCCATCGGTCAGGTGTTTTCTGATTTTTCCTTGCCGTCCCCAACGGGGACGGCCCCGCGCGCAGCGCGTCCGGCAAGCGAAGCGTCGCCGCCCGGCGCTGCAAATTGCCGCGCGCACCGCCACGCACACGCGGCAAGCGAAGCGATGCCGCCCGGCGCTGCAAATCGCTCAAACAGCTGTCCCAACTGCTTTCCAAATCTTCCTTGCCGTCCCCTCCGGGGACGGCCCCGCGCGCAGCCACGCGCCACGCGGCGAGCGCAGCGATGCCGCCCAGCGAGGCAAATCGCTCAATCAGCTGTCCCAACTGCTTTCCAAATCTTCCTTGCCGTCCCCGCCGGGGACGGCCCCGCGCGCAGCGCGTCCGGCGAGCGAAGCGTCGCCGCCCGACGCTGCAAATTGCCGCGCGCGCCACCGCCACGCACACGCGGCGAGCGAAGCGATGCCGCCAATCGCCGCAACCCGCACAAGCGCATCCCACAGCGTTTTTCAATCCTTCCTTGCCGTCCCCACCGGGGACGGCCCAGCGCGCAGCGCGTCCCCGCAAAGCAACCGGCGGTGTCCCCATCGCAACGCCGCCGCAAAGCGCCGCGCCCCGGACGCGCTCTAGCGAGCGCTGGCCCATCCCTTTCGGGATGGGAAGGAAAAACAAAGGCATCTGCAATTGGCAGCTTGTCTATCTCATGCTCCGCGGCGAACAAAGCGACGCCGCACAGCGCCGCAAATTGCCACGCGCACCGCCACGCACACGCGGCGAGCGCAGCGATGCCACCCGCACAAGCGTATCCCACGACGCTTTTCAATCCTCCCTTGCCGTCCCCGCCGGGGACGGCCCCGCGCGCAGCGCGTCACTGCAAAACAACTGGCGGCGGCATCCTTCACCGGAACGCCGCCGCAACCCGCACAAGCGCATCCCACAGCGCTTTCCAATCCTTCCTTGCCGTCCCCGGCGGGGACGGCCCCGCGCGCAGCGCGTCCCCGCAAAGCAACTGGCAGCGGCGTCCCCATCGGAGCGCCGCCGCCAACCGCCGCAACCCGCACAAGCGCATCCCACCTCGCGCCGCCCTCACACCTTTGCGCCGCCCCACAGGCGGCGGCCGATCTGCACGGCGGCGCCCGGGACGCACACGGCCAGCGCCGTGTACAGCGCGAGGCGGCCCGTGACGGGGGCCGTGCCCAGCAGCGCGTGCGCCGCGGGCAGATACACGCCCGCCAGCGCCGCCGCGCCGGACAGCGCCGCCGCCCACGCCAGCGCGGGGTTTGCGGCTAGCGGCGCGCCGCGGTCCTCGAACAGGTGGACGAGCTGGCAGAACACGACCGTCAAAAAGCACGCGCTGCGCGCGGCGGCGAGCGGCGCGCCCATGGCCAGCGCCGCGGCGTACACCGCGCACGACGCCGCCCCCAGCGCCGTGCCGCGCAGGGCGATCTCGCGCCCGAGGCCGTGTGCGAACAGGCTCTCTCCCCGCGGGCGCGGCGGCGTGCGCATCACGTCCTCGGCGGGCGGCTCCAGCCCCAGCGCCACCGCGGGCAGGCCGTCCGTCAGCAGGTTCACCATCAGGATCTGAATGGGCACCAGCGACGGCGCGAGGCCCAGCGCCATGCAGAACAGCATGCTGAGCACCTCGCCGAGGTTCGACGCCAGCAGAAAGCGCACCGAGCGGCGGATGTTGCGGTAAACGGTGCGCCCCTCCTCGACGGCCGCGACGATGGTGGCGAAGTTGTCGTCGAGGATCACCAGCCCCGCGGCGCTGCGCGCGGCGTCCGTGCCGCCGCGCCCCATCGCCACGCCGATGTCCGCCGCCTTCAGCGCCGGC
>DXGT01000076.1 GCA_019113785.1 Candidatus Ruthenibacterium merdigallinarum
ATGGTGGACAGGCGGTGCGCGATGATGAAGCTGGTGCGCCCGGCCGTCAGCGCGTCCATCGCCTTCTGGATGGCCAGCTCCGTGCGCGTGTCCACGCTGGAGGTGGCCTCGTCCAGAATGAGGATCTCCGGGTCGGACACGATGGTGCGCGCGATGGTGAGCAGCTGCTTTTGGCCCTGGCTGATGTTGCCGGCCTCCTCGTTGAGCACGGTGTCGTACCCTTCGGGCAGCGTGCGCACGAAATGGTCCACCTGCGCGGCCTTCGCCGCGGCCAGCACCTCCTCGTCCGTGGCGTCGAGGCGGCCAAAGCGGATGTTTTCACGGATGGTGCCGTGGTAGAGCCAGGTGTCCTGCAGCACCATGCCGAACGTGCCGCGCAGCTCGTTGCGGGCAAACTGCCGCACGTCGTACTGATCCAGCAGGATGGCGCCGCCCGTCACGTCGTAAAAGCGCATCAGCAGCTTGACCATCGTGGTCTTGCCCGCGCCGGTGGGGCCCACGATGGCCACTTTCTGGCCCGGGTGCACGATGGCGCTGAAATCGTTGATGACGGTCTTTTCCGGCACATAGCCGAAGTGCACGTGCGCGAAGTCCACCTCGCCCTGGATGAGGTCCGCGGGCAGGGGGCTTGCGGGGTCGGCGGGCTCCTCTTCCTCCTCGAGGAAGGCGAACACGCGCTCGGCCGCGGCGGCCGTCTGCTGCAGCACGTTCGAGATGTTGGCGATCTGGTTGATGGGCTGGGTGAACTGGCGCACATACTGGATGAACGCCTGGATGTCGCCCACGGTGATGGCCCCGCCCAGCGACAGAAAGCCGCCCAGCACGCAGATGGCCACATACCCGAGGTTGCCGGCAAAATTCATCAGCGGCATCATGACGCCGCCGAGGAACTGGCTTTTCCACGCCGCGGTGTACAGCTGGTCGTTGAGGGCCTCAAACGTGCGCACGCTGTCCTCCTCGCCGCAGAAGGCCGAGACGACCGTGTGCCCGCCGTACATCTCCTCCACGTGTCCGTTCACGTGGCCGAGATAGGCCTGCTGTTTTTGGAAAAACGGCTGGCTGCGCTTGACGACGTTCACGACGATGCACACGCTGACGGGCAGGATGCACAGCGCCACCAGCGTCATCGCCGGGCTGATGGACAGCATCATGCACAGCACGCCCGCCATCATCGTGACATTCGTCACGATTTGCGAAAGGCTCTGGTTCAGCGTCTGCGTGACGGTGTCGACGTCGTTTGTGATGCGGCTGAGCACCTCGCCGTGGGGCACGCGGTCAAAATAGGCCAGCGGCAGGCGGTCGATCTTTTCCGAGATGTCTTTGCGCATCGAGTAGCTGAGCTTTGTGGCCACGCCGGACATCACCCAGCCCTGGATGTAGGTGAGCAGGGCACTGACGGCGTACAGGGCGGCCAGGAACACAAGGATGCGCGCGATGGCGGCAAAGTCGATGCCGCCCGTGCCGGTGATGAGCGCGACGACGCCCTCGAACAGCTTGGTGGTGGCGTTTCCGAGGACCTTCGGCCCGAAGATGGAAAACACGGTGGACGCCGCGGCGCACACGAGCACCAGTACAATGGCCGGCAGAAAGCGCGACAGATATGCGACGAGCTTTTTCATCGTGCCGGAGAAGTCGCGCGCCTTTTCGCCGGGCATCATCGCGCCCGCGCCGCGGCCGCGGTGCATGGGTCTTTGTGCCATTATGCCAATTCCTCCTTTGAAAGCTGGCTTTGCGCGATCTCGCGGTAGACAGGGCAGGTGCGCAGCAGCTCCTCGTGCGTGCCCACGCCCGCCATGTGCCCGTCGTCCAGCACGACGATCTTGTCGGCGTGCATGATGGTGGACACGCGCTGCGCCACGATCAGCACCGTCGCGCCGCCGGTGTACCCGGCCAGCGCGGCACGCAGGCGCGCGTCGGTCTTGAAATCGAGCGCGGAGAAGGTGTCGTCAAAAATATACACCGGGGGCTTTTTGACGAGCGCCCGCGCGATGGAAAGGCGCTGGCGCTGCCCGCCGGATACGTTCGTGCCCCCCTGGCTGACGGGCGCGGAAAAGCCGCCGGGCAGCCGGTCGATGAACTCGGCGGCCTGCGCCGCCTCGGCGGCGCGGCGCAGGGTCTCGTCGCTGGCGTCCCCGTCCGCAAAGCGCAGGTTCGAGGCGATGTCGCCCGAGAACAGCATGCCCTTCTGCGGCACATAGCCCACCGCGCCGCGCAACTCGTGCAGCGAGAGGTCGCGCACGTCGACGCCGTCGATGGTGACGGCGCCCTCGCTGACGTCGTAAAAGCGGGGGATCAGGTTGACGAGCGTCGATTTGCCCGACCCCGTGGAGCCGATGAACGCCGTGGTCTTGCCCGGCTCGGCGGTGAAGGTGATGTCGTGCAGCACGTCCTCGTCGGCGCCCGCATAGCGGAACGAGACGTGGTCGAACCGCACGGCGCCGCGCACGGGCGCGGGCAGATGGCGCGGCGAGGCGCTCTCGCGCACGGCGTTGCGCGTCTTTAGCACCTCGTTGATGCGCTCGGCCGAGACGCTGGCGCGCGGCACCATGATGAACATGGCGCTGATGAACAGAAAGCTCATGATGACGTGCATCGCGTACTGGATGAAGGCCATCATGTCGCCCACCTGCAGGCGGCTCTCGGCGATCTGGTGCCCGCCGAACCACACGATCAGCAGGCTGACGCCGTTCATCACCAGCGTCATCACGGGCATCATCACGGCCATGGCGCGGTTGACGAACAGCGTGTTGTCCGTCAGGTCTCTGTTGGCTTCTTCAAAGCGCCGCTGCATGAAGGGCTGGTTTGCAAATGCGCGCACCACCATCATGCCGGACAGCTCTTCGCGCGCGACGAGGTTCAGCTTATCCACCAGCTTTTGCATCTTTTTAAAGCGCGGCAGCGCCACGGCGAACAGCACGAGGATCAGCCCCAGCATCAGGACCAGCGCCAGCGCCAGCACCCACGCAAGGCTGATGCATTTCGAGAGGCCCATCACCAGCCCGCCGATGCCCATGATGGGCGCAAAGCACATCATGCGCAGGCCCATCGACAAGAACATCTGCACCTGCTGCACGTCGTTCGTGGAGCGGGTGATCAGGCTGGCCGTGGAGAAGCGGTCCATCTCGGCGCTGTTGAAATAGGTGACGCGCGCGAACACGTCGCGGCGCAAATCGCGCCCCACGCCCGCGCCCATGCGCGCAAGGCAGAACCCCGCGCCGACGGCGCACGCGGTGAGCAGCACCGCAAGGCCCAGCATGCCCGCGCCCACCCGCAGGATGTAGCCCGTCTGCATGGCGCCGGTGTCGGCGCCCAGCTGGGCGTAAAAGCTCTTGGCGAACACGGCGGCCGTCTGCTCTAGCATCATGTCGGGCGTGGCGGCGGCTGTGCGCACCGCCTCGTTTACCGCGTCGGGCGCGGCGGCGAAGGCGGGGGCCAGCTGCGCAAGGCGGCCGACGTCGAGCGAAGCGCCGCCGGCCGCGTCACCGCCCTCGGCGGCTGCGCCGGCCGCGCTCTGCCCGCCGGCCTCGGCCAGTGCCTCCAGCGCCTGCACGAGCGCGTAGTCCGCCCGGGCGAACGCGCCGTCCGCGGCGCTTTTTTCCTCGCCTTCCGCCGTGAGGGCGAGGGCGTCGGCCCCGGCGGCGGGGAATTCGGCCAGGAGATCCGCAGCCTCGCCGCTGCCGAGCGAAGAGACGGGCGTGTAGGCGGCGTCTACGGCCGCGCGGTCGGCGTCCGTCATGAACGTCTGCATCAGGGCCATCGCCTCGGCGGACACGGCGCGCGGGGCCTTGTCGGTGACGCCGCCCTGCTGCAGGCCCACGTTGACGATGTCGCTCATCATGTTCGGCAGCGTCAGCTCCAGCATGGCCTGCCCGAACAGCAGCACGACGGCGGCCAATAGGTAGGCGAGATAGGGTTTGAGATACCGTTTGAGTTTCAGCATAAGGGTTTCGGCTCCTTGTTGAGAGTGGAATGGGCGGGGTGCGCCGGCGGCTCCTCCAGCCCGGCGGCAAAGCGGCCGGCGAGGGCGATCAGCAGTTCGGTGTCCGCGGGGCCGAGGGCGCTGATGGCGGCGTCAAGGCGTGCGGCGACGGCCTCTTTGGCGCCAGAGAGCGCCGCGCTGCCCGCCGGCGTGAGGCACAGGGCGCTGACGCGCCGGTCGTGCGCCGCGCCCACGCGCCGCACATAGCCCAGCGCCTCCAGCGCGCGCACATGCTGGCTGGCGCTGGGCGGGCTCTGGCTCAGCGCGTGGGCCAGCTGCGTCACGGGCATGGCCGGCGCGCCGCTGCCCGGCTGCGCGCGGCCGCCGTGCTCGATGGCCAGCAGCGTGCACATCTGCGCCGCGCTCAGATTTCCCGGCAGCGGCATCGCGCGCAGCGCGCGGCGCATGCGGTCGAACGCGACGAACAGGCGCATCGCCTGCTCGCCGCCGGTCTGTTCACACATAGGCTCCTCCGTTTGCATCAAATATTAAGCAACTTAAATTTTAGGCTGCTTTACTATTTTATGCGCGGCGCGCCGCGCTGTCAACCGGCGGGGGAAAAGATTCACAGAATTTACAAACGGCGAAAAGAAAAAGCCGGCCCGCGCGGGCCGGCTCTGCCAATTTTGCATGGCGTCAATAGGCGATTTTGAACACGGCTTTGCGCACGCTGTCGCAGCCGACGGCGCGGATGCCGGGCTTGTGCGGCTCCTCCACCATATACACGGCGAAGCGCCCCTCGCTCAAAACAAGGCCGCAGCTGGTCTGCGCGTTCCACAGCGCGCAGTCGGCGGCTTCGTCGTAGGGCTGCACCTCGGCGAGCTCACCCAATGCCACCTCGCCCAGCTCCGTGCCGGAGAGCACGATCTGCAGGTCCATATAGCGCGAGTGCGTCTCGAACGGGCGGCCCTCGGCGGGGCTCGTCTGCGCCTCGCTGACCGTGACGTACACGTTGTCGCCGTCGATGTCCGTGCGCCCGTCGCCCAGCGAGGCGAGGTCGGTCTGCTCGATGAAGGCGATGGCCTTGTCGAGGTTTTCAAACATTCCGGCGTACTGGTTCAGGTTTTCAAGCGTGTCAAAGATCATGGCGCGCAGCTCCTCTCTTGTTATCTGGCAGTTATCTGGCGCGCTTTGCAGCGCGCTTTTTCTTTTTGACGGAAAATCCGAAGGTGCCCAGCTTTTTGCCCAGCGCAAAATACTCGCCGTGGGCGTAGGCCAACAGCCCGGCGCGGGCGAGGTCCAGCCGGCCGGCCGCGTCCAGCAGCGCGTCGTCCACCAGGACGGCCGCGATGTCCGCGAGGAACATGTCGTGGCTGCCCAGCGGCACGACGTCCGTCACGCGGCACAAAAGGCTCAGCGGCGCCTCGGCCACAACGGGGCACGAAAAGCCCTCGGCGGCCGCGGGCGTGAGGCCCTGCGTTTCGAATTTGTTCTCATTGCGGCCGCTGCGCACGCCGCAGTAGTCGACGGCGCGGGCCATGGCGGCCGTGGGCAGGTTGACGGCGAATTCGCCGCTCTGCTTGATGAGGCCGTAGCTGTAGCGCTCGGGCCGCAGCGAGATATACGTCTTGGGCGGCTGCGAGCAGACGATGCCCGTCCACGCGACGGTCAGCGCGTTCGGCGCGTCCAGGCTGCCGCAGCTCACCAGCGCGGGCGGTATGGGCGCGAGCAGCGTCGAGCCCTTCCAGAGCTGTTTGCTCATGCGCCCTCCCCGCGGTTTTCGTCCGCCTTGTCAAACGTCGTCTCGCTGATGATGTAGCGCGGGCGGCGCTTTGTCTCGTTGTAGATCTTGCCGATGTATTCGCCGATGACGCCCAGGCACAGCAGCTGCACGCCGCCCATGAAGAAGATGGCGCACGTCATGCTGGCCCAGCCGGACGTGGTGAAGCCGAACAGCTTTGTGAGCAGCACCCACACGACGCCGATGACGCTGGCAAGGCTGATGAAAAAGCCCAGCCCCGTGATGAGGCGGATGGGCTTCACCGACAGGCTGGTGATGCCGTCGAACGCAAGCGCCAGCATCTTTTTCAGCGGATAGTGGCTCTCGCCGGCGATGCGCTCGTTGCGCTCATAATACACGCTTGAGGAGCGGTAGCCCACCAGCGGCACGAGCCCGCGCAAAAACAGGTTCACCTCGGTGAACTGCGCAAGGCCCTCCAGCGCGCGGCGCGACAGCAGGCGGTAGTCGGCGTGGTTGAACACCGTCTCGGCGCCCAGCGCGCGCATCACCTTGTAAAAGCCCTCGGCCGTCGTGCGCTTGAACCAGGTGTCGGTGTCGCGCTTCGAGCGCACGCCGTACACGACGTCGCACCCGGCGAGGTATTCGTCGATCATCTTGTCCATGGCGTTGATATCGTCCTGCCCGTCGCAGTCGATCGAGATGGTGACGTCGGCGAATTCCTTCGCGGTCATCAGCCCGCCCAGCAGCGCGTTCTGGTGGCCGCGGTTGCGCGAGAGGCTCGCGCCGGCGAAATGCTCGTCCTTTTCGGCCAGCGAGCGGATGATATCCCAGGTGCCGTCCTTCGAGCCGTCGTTCACAAAGAACACGCGGCTCTCGTCCGCGATCTTGCCCGCGGCGATCAGGCTTTTCAGCTTTTCCAGGAACATGCCGCTGGTGATGGGCAGCACGGCCTCCTCGTTGTAGCAGGGGATCACGATGTACAAAACGGGCTTCTTCATAGAAAACGCCTCTTTTCCAATAAAAGATTCAGCGGCGCGGCGCGCCGGGGTAGACGATGGCCACCGCGTTGGGGCCGGTGTTCGTGGCGACGGCGGCGCCCAGGAGGAACAGATCGACGGGCGCGCGGCCCAGCTCTTTTTTGCAGAGCTTGGCCAGCATTTTGCAGTTCTCAAGGTCGGTGCCGCCCACAAGGTACTCGGCGCCGGGATCCATGTGCTCTTTGGCGTATTGGACCAGCGCGGGCATCACCGCGGCGTCGCCGCGCACCTTGGCCACCGTTTTCGTCTTGTCGTCGATCAGCGTGATGATGGGCCGCAGGCCCAGCAGCTCGCCCGCGAAGGCCGCGGCGGCGCTGATGCGCCCGCTCTTTTTGGCAAAGCGCAGCGTGTACATCGCCAGCACGATCTCCGTGCGGGCGAACACGCCCTCGAGATACTCCAGCACCGTCTTCACATCGGCGCCGCCGGCCAGCTTTTTCGCGGCCTGCACCAGCGGGTAGCCGTACGTCATCGAGTAGGTGTGGCTGTCGATGACATAGATGTGCATGCGGCTGTCCGGCCGCTCCTCGGCAAACTGGCTGCGCGCCATGCGCGCGGCGTTGTAAGTGTTCGAGCCGGCCGAGTTGATGGTGACGCAGATGACGTTGTCCACGCCCTCGTTGTCGTAGCGCAGGAACTGCTCGAGAAAGCGCAGGCTCGTGATCTGCGAGGTTTTGGGGATCTCCTTGCAGCGGCCCAGCATCTCGTAGTACTCCTCGCAGGTGAAGTCCTGCCGCTCGGTGTAGCCCTCGCCGTCCACCGTGATGTGGAACGGCAGGATGTCGATGTGGTACTGCTCTTCGAGCGCCGGCGAAAGGTCGCAGGCGGAGTCGGTCAAAAGCACAGTCTTGCTCATGTGTTTTCCTCCCAATCAAAGCTGCGCGGGCGTCCGTGATCCAAAAGGCCCGCAAAATCGCGCTGGCGCAGCGCTTCGTACACGGCCACGGCCACCGTGTTGGACAGATTCAAACTGCGCGCGGCGTCCCGCATGGGCAGGCGCACGCAGGTGTTTTCGTTCGCCTGCAAAAGCGGTTCGGGCAGGCCGGCGTCCTCGCGGCCGAACACAAGGTACGCGCCGTCGGGATAGGCGACGTCCGTGTAGCGGCGGGGCGCCTTTGTGGTGAAAAAGAAGTGCGGGCCGGGGTTCTTGGCACAGAAATCCGGCCAGTTGTCGTAGTAGGTGATGTCCAGCAGGTGCCAGTAGTCCAGCCCCGCGCGCTTGAGCTTCCGGTCGTCCACGGTAAAGCCCATGGGCTTCACAAGGTGAAGCCGCGCGCCCGTGGCCGCGCAGGTGCGCGCGATGTTGCCCGTGTTCTGCGGGATCTGCGGTTCCACCAGTACGATGTTCACTGGCTGCATGGCGTTTTCTCTCTCTCCTTCGGCCGCATCAACAGATGCAGCTGCGATTCAAAATGCGCGCCGAAGCGCGTGTCCGCGTCGGCGTCTGCGGCGGCCTGCACCGCGCCGCGCACAAAGCGCGCGGCCAGCGCCGCGCTGTCCGTCAGCGTCTCGCCGCGCAGGGAAAGGCCCGCGAGCGCCGCGCAGAACAGATCGCCCGTGCCGGGCCACGCGCCCGGCGCAGGGTCGTAGCGCAGCAGCTGCGGCGCGCCGCCCAGCGCCTGCACGCCGTTTGCGTGCCGGCCGTCTTTTAAAGCGACGCCTGTCAGCACCACGGCGCAGCCAAACGTCCGGCGCAACGCGTCCATGCGCGCGCAGGCGGCGTCGGCCGTCATGGGCGAAGCGTCCGCGGGAAGGCCCAGCAGCAGCGCGCTCTCGGTGACGTTCGGCGCGATGAGGTCGGCCGAGCGGCACAGCGCGCGCATCGCCTCGATGAGCGGCGCGTCCACAAAGCGGTATGCGCGGCCCGCGTCGCCCAGCACCGGGTCCACCACCTTGCGCGCGGCGGGCCACAGCTCGTGTGCGCGCCGCACAAGCTGCGCGGCCTCGGCGCCGGCCAGATAGCCGCTGTACACACAGTCGAACCGCAGGCCCAGCGCCTCGTAATGCGCGAGGGCCTGCGCGGCGAACGGCGCGCAGGAAAGGCGCGCGGGCGTGCCCAGCCCGCCGGTGTGCGTGGACAAAAGCGCCGTGGGCAGCGCCGATGCCTCGACGCCGCACGCGCTCAATACGGGCAGGATGACGCCGAGGCTGCACCGCCCCACACAGGACAGATCATGGATACACAGCGCGCGGGGCACGGACATGGGCTCACTCCCTGGCAAAGATTTGGATACAGAACCTATTATATCATATTCAAAAACAGAATGGGGACGCAAATGGGGAAATTTTACAGATTTTCTGCGTATTTTTTGCCGCCGCGCCGGGCAGGATGAAGAGAGACGGCCCGCGGGGCCGCAAAACGAAGCGCCGCGGGCGCGGCAAAGGAGAGATGCGAAATGGACCGAGGCACGAAGGGCAAAATGGAGGGCGCGGCGCTGGGCGTCATCGCGGGCGCAGCGCTGGGCGCGGCGGGCATGTACGCCGCCGACAAGCACCCCCGGCAGGTGAAGAAAGCGCTGAAAAAGGCCGGCAAAGAGGCGGAAAAGGCCATGATGATGGTGGAAAAGGCGCTGAAATGAAACGCGCGGCCCACTCGGGGGAAAACCCCGCGGGCCGCGCGCTTTTTGTTGTTCCGTTTTGCCGGCGCGCCGTCAGTAGCGGATGACGCGGCCGGAGCGCGTGTTCATCACGATGCCCCGGTCCACCGCCACCTCGCCGTTCACCAGCACGTAGGGGATGCCGGTGGGCGGCGCGTCCGGCTCGCCCTTGTCGGGCATTTTGGCGTTGTCGCACACGGTGCGCATGTCGAAGACGACGACGTCCGCGTCCCAGCCGGGCGCAAGGCGGCCCTTATGCGGGATCTGCAGCACCTGCGCGGGCAGCAGCGTGGCCTTGTACACGGCCTCGGGCAGGCTGAGCAGGCGGTGCTCGCGCACCATTTTGCGCAGATACCGCGGATAGCTGCCCGCGATCTGCGGATGGCCCTCGCCGGGCGCGTAAGCGCCGGAATCGGTGCTCATCATGGCGTAGGGCTTTTGCAGCGTCTCGTAGATCTCGCCCGGCTGGCCGGAGAAACAGGCCACCGATTCGTCCGGGTATTTGCGGCGCAGCAGGCGGTACAGATCGCGGTTGAGGCGCGTGCCCGTGTATTTCCCGGTGATGACCACCATGTCTCCGAAGCGCAGGGAGATGTCCTTGATGGTCTGCTCGTCAAAAGTGGCGGTGTTGATGTAGGTGGACCAGTCGGTGTACATGCCGCTGTCGATCCACACGTCCATGCCCTGGGCGCGCGCGCGGTCGATCACGTCCAGCGCGGGCGTCATCGAGCCGAAGCCGCTGTACTGGTACACGAAGTGGCTGAACAGCACGCGCACGCCCGTGCGCCGGCCGGCGGCGAGGATCTCGTACAGCGAGTACAGGTCGTTCTGCGTGAACAGGCGCGTGTGCACGGGCAAAAGGCGCCCGTACGAGGCCGCCAGCGCCGCCATGGCGTCGATCTCGGCCAGCGAGGAGCCGGGCGCGTAGTCCAGCCCCAGCGACACGCCGGCCGCGCCCTCGCGCAGGGCTTTGTCGGCGATGAGCAGCATGCGGTCCACCTGCTCGCGCGAGGCGGGCGCGCCCGTGTCGGCAAGGCCCACGGCGCGGCGCAGCGAAAAGCTGTGTCCCACGAACATAGCCTGGTGGATCAGATACCCCGTGCGCTGCTGCGCGTCGAAAAATTCGCCCATCTCGAGCGGGGACAGCCCGCAGTTGCCGCCCACCGTGGTGGTGATGCCCTGCGCGGCCGCGAGGCGCGCGCCGTAGGCGTAGCCGTCGAGGTGGGCGTGCACGTCGATGAAGCCGGGCGCCACCACGAGGCCCGACGCGTCGATGACGCGCTTGGCGTTCGGGCACGCGCCCGACACCTCCACCACCTTGCCGCCGTCGATGCACACGTTGGCGACGGCCTCGGTTTTGGCGGCGGTGTCGATGACAAGCCCGCCGTCGATGCGGATATCAATCATCGAGCGCGCCCTCCTGTTCCAGCTCGGCCAGGCGGCGGCCCAGCACGCGGCGCTGCCACGCGCGCAGCCACACCACAAGGTCGCGCCGGGGGAACGGGGTGAAGGCGGGCGTGTCCGCGGCGGCCAGCAGGCCGTCGGCCACGCGCTCCAGCTGGGCGGCCACGGGGCTGCCGGGCGCGTAATCGAACACGGTCTTGCCCATCAGGGCGCTGTAGTCGAGCGCGCGGGAGTATTCGACGCACGCGAGGATGGGCACGCGCACGCGCGCGGCGTAGTCGAGCAGCTCCTCTCTGGCGCCGTCGGCCGTGTTGTTCACAAGCAGCTGCACCTCTGGCGCGCCGCCGCCCGCGGCCGAGCGCTGGATGGCCTGCAGCAGGCTGTTGGCCGTGGTGACAGAGGCGAAGCTGCCGTTCGTCACCAGCACGCAGCGCTGCATCACGCCCTCGCGGATGGGCAGGATGTAGCCCGTGCACGGCGTCTCGCCCGAGATGTCGTACAAAATGTAGTCCAGCTGCAGCGAGTTGCACACCCCTTGTGTGACGAGCATCTCGTCGATGAGGTTCACCCCGCGCGCAAGGCATCCCACGCCGGGGTCGATGCTGCCCAGCTCCAGGCAGTACACGCCGCTGGGCGTCGAGAGGATGTAATCGTTGAGGTCGATCTCGTAGTGCTCGCGGTAATCCTCCAGCGCGGGCAGGATGTCGCGCTCGCCGCGCAAGAGCACGGTGGACGACAGGCTGATGTCGTTGCCGACCAGCAGCACGCGGTAGCCCTTGCGGGCCAGCGCGTGGCCCAGGTTCTGCGCGAGCGTGCTCTTGCCGGAGCCGCCGCGCCCGAGAAAGCAGATCCTCTGTGCCATTCAGCGCACCCCCTCTTCGATGTGCCGCACATACTGTGCGGCCGAGTACACGGGCGAAAAGCCCTCCGCCACCTCGCGCGCGAGCGCCGCGCCGCTGCGCAGCAGGTGGTAGACCGTCAGCGCCAGCATCTTCGCGGGCGCCAGCACGGCCTTCTCCTCGTCGGCAAGGCGGAAATCGGCGCTGTGCAGCGCGCCTGCGGCGCCCGCGTGCGTAAAGTTGACGACGGGCAGCACGTGCGAAAGGTCGCCCACGTCCGTGCTGGCGTTGTTGTACAAATCGGGCCGCGCCTCCTCGCAGGCGGCGTTTTTGCCCAGCGCCGCGGCGGCCAGCTGCTGCGCGCGGCACGCGGGGGCAAAGCGCACGGGCATGTAGCCCTGCTGCGTGTCGATCTCGGCCTCGCACCCGAGCGCCAGCGCCGCGTGCCGGCACGCGCGGTCGAACTTGGCGGCGGCGTCCTCGATGGCGGCGAGGTTTTTGGCGCGCACCATCGCCTCCAGCACGGCCGTGCCGGGCACGACGTTCAGCGCGTCGCCCCCGCGGGTGACGTTCGTGTGGATGCGCACGCAGTCGTCATCGCGGAAGGTCTCGCGCAGCAGGCCCACGGCGGACAATGCCAGCGCCGCCGCATTCAGCGCGTTCGCGCCGTCCCACGGGGCGGCGGCCGCGTGCGCGGCGCGCCCCTTGAACGTGACCGTCTTGCTGACGAAGCCGCTCGAGGCCACGTTGCCCAGCAGGAAGTCGCGCTCGCAGGGGATCATGTGGACGTGCGTGGTGAGCGCGAGGTCCACATCGTCGAACGCGCCGGTGCGCAGCAGCTCCGACTTGCCGCAGCAAAAGCGCACGCCCTCCGACGCCAGCTGCCTGCGCGTGGGGATGGGAACATACTCCTCGGCGGGCACGGCGAAAAACGCCACGCTGCCGCACAGCGCCTGCGCCACTTCCGGCTGGCTCAGCGCGAAGGCCGCGCCGGCCATGGCCGCCAGCTGGGCGTTGTGGCCGCACGCGTGCGCCATCCCCGTGCCGGACACGGCCTGCGGGTGGGCCGGGCAGCGGATGCCGTCCAGCTCGCCGATGACGGCGGCGCACGGCCCGTCTGCGCCGCCCGCCAGCACGGCCTTCACGCCGGTGCGCGCCAGCCCTTCGGCGGGCGAAAGGCCCGCGGCGCGCAGCATCTGCGCCGTGCGCTCCGCCGTTTCAAACTCAAAAAAGCCGGCCTCGGCGTGCGCGGCCACCGCGCGGCTGAAATCGAGCAGCTGCTGCGCGTGCCAGTCCACGGCGGCGACGATCGCCTGTTCCAATGCGTCCATTCAAAGGGCCTCCCTCGCTGCGCACAATGCGCGTTTTTTCGACAAGATCCGAACAAAAAAGCGGCCGCCGTTGCCGGCGGCCGCTGGTGGCAGAAAAAGCAGTGCGTGTTTTACGCGCCGCAGGCGGAGCGGAAGGCCGTCCAGGCCTGCATGTGGGCCTCGTCGGCCTCGGCGCTGATGGTCTCGATCATCTCGACGGTGTTCGTCTCAAAGAAGTCCTCCGGCAGGGTGAGCAGCGCGCGGATGTCCTCGCTGAACAGCTCTTCGGCGGCCTGGTTCGTGCAGTAGTAGCCCATATACTCAAAGCACTGCTGGCCCACCTCCGGCTCGAGCAGGTAGTTGATGAACGCGTGCGCGGCCTCGGGGTTCGGGGCGTTGACGGGCACGAACTGCGCCATCAGGCCGAAGCCCACGCCCTCGCTGGGATACACGACGGCCAGATCGTCGCGGTTGAGCTGCGCGAGATAGGCCTGGCTGGTGTACATCACGGCGGCACTCACTTCGCCGGAGATCAGCAGATCCTGCGTGTTCGCGTCCTGGATGGCGCGGATGTTGGGCGCGAGCTCCAGCAGGCGCTCGCCGGCCTCGGCGATCACGGCGGTGTCGGTGGTGTTGTAGCTCTCGCCCATCACCTTCAGCGCCATGCCGTCCACCACGCGGTAGTTGCCGATGATGGCCAGACTGTCGGCCAGGCTCTCGTCCCACAAATCGGCGTAGCCGGTGATCTCGTTCTCCACAAGGGCCGGGTCGTACACGATGGTCATGATGCCGGCGCCGTGGGGCACGGTGTATTTGTCCTCGGGGTCAAAGAACTGGCCCTGGTACACGGGGTTGACGTTGCCGATGTTGGGGATCTGGCTCTTGTCCAGCTCGGCCACCAGGCCCTCGTCGATGGCCATTTTGATGATATAGTCGTCGGCGATGACCACGTCGTAATCGCCGCCCTCGGCCGTTTGCAGGCGGGCGAGCATCGTCTCGTCCGTATCGAACACGGAATAGTTCACATGGATGCCCGTCTCGGCCTCAAAGCCGTCCAGCACCTCCTGCGGGAACATGCCGTCAAAGGCGTACAGGTTCAGCTCGCCGGCACCGGCCGGCGTTTCGCTCTGCACCCCGGCAGAACCGGACGCAGCGGGCGCGGAGCCGGATGCGGCGGCAGACGAAGAGTCGGACGCGCAGCCCGCGAGGGCGCACGCGCACAGCGCGAGGGTCAGGGTGAACGCGGCAAATTTTTTCATTGTTTTCCTCCTTGTTGCAGTTTCATCTTTTCTATATTTCTCAAAGCGGTGCTCAGATGAGCGTCGCGTGAGACGGGGGAATGCACGTCATTCGCGCGGGGCTTTTTTGCCCTTGCCGATGCGCCCGACGGCGCCGGAGAGCAGCACGAGGCACACCGTGGCGACGAGCATCAGCGTGCACAGGGCGTTGATTTCGGGCGTGACGCCGGTTTTCAGCTGGGAATAGATCTTGATGGGCAGCGTGTTCACATTCACGCCCGTGACGAACACGCTGATGATCACGTCGTCAAAACTCATGGCAAAGCTCAGAAGCATGCCCGAGACGATGGCCGGCGCCAGCAGCGGCAGAGTGATATCGAAAAATACGCGCGCCTCGCTTGCACCCAAATCGCGCGCGGCCTCAAAGAGGCTTTTGTCCATGCCGACAAGGCGCGCCTTCACCATCATGTATACATACGGGATGCAGAAGGCCGTGTGCGCGATGATGAGCGTCGTCATGCCAAACGGCAGGCCCAAAAGCGAAAAGAACACCATGAACACCATGCCGAGGATGATCTCGGGAATCATGATGGGCAGCGTGGACAGATACTCCACCGTGCCCTTGGTGCGCATGCGCAGCTTGGTAAAGCCCACGGCGCCCAGCGTGCCGATAACGGCCGCGGCAAAGCTGGCGCACACGCCCAGCACCACGCTGTTCACCAGCGCCTCAAACATGGCGCTGTCGGCGAACAGCGTCTCGTACCAGCGCAGGGAAAAGCCGCTCCAGATGCTGGTGATCTTGTTGTCGTTGAACGAATACACCGCCACCAGCGCAATGGGCAGGTACAGAATGACAAGGATGATGCCGAGGAACACGGCGGGCAGCTTCGTGCGGTTCTTCATAGCAGGCCCTCCAGTTCCGTCGAGTGGGTGACACGTTTGTACACCGAAATCATCAGCGAGGTGAGCAGCATCAACACGACGCTCAGCGCCGCAGCGAACGGCCAGTTGTGCGCTTTCATCAACTGGTCCTGGATCAGGCTGCCCACCAGCACGATCTTGTTGCCGCCCAAAAGGTCGGCGATGAAGAACAGGCCCATCGAGGGGATGAACGTCAGAATGACGCCCGAGAGAAGGCCCGGCAGCGTCATTTTCAGCGTCACTGTCAAAAATGCCTGCAAAGGCGACGCGCCGAGGTCGCGCGCGGCCTCGACGAGGCTCCAGTCCATCTTTTCGGCGCTGGAGTACACGGCCAGCACCATGAACTGCAAAAGCGCGTACACCATGCCCACCACCACGGCGGGATAGGTGTACAGGAGTTTTAAGGGCCGCTCGGTCAGGCCGACGGCCATCAGCACTTTGTCCAGCGTGCCGTTGGCGCGGAAGATGATGATCCACCCGTACAGGCGGATGAGCGACGACGTCCAGAACGGGATCATCAGCATCAGCATCACGCGCTTTTTCCACTTGGGCGAGAGCTTCGCCATGAAGTAGCCGAACGGGTAGCCGATGAGGATGATGAGCAGCGTGCTGGTGATGGCCAGCTTGAACGACTCGATGAACGTGTCGAGATAGATGGGGTTGAGGATGTTTTGATAATTCGCGAACGTGAACGCGTTCGTGACGCCCCAGCCCTCGGCGCGCTCAAGAAAGCTGAGCACGAACATATACACGAGCGGCCCCAGCACGAACACCAGCGTGAACGCGTACATGGGCAGCACCGTGAGCCACAGTTTGCTGCGCCGCGGCTTTGCGCGCGTGACCGGCTTATTCATGCGCGCCCTCCACGTCCACGGGCACCGCGTGGAACGCAGACCACGTGACGTCCACCTTGTCGCCCGCGGCGACGCCGATGTCGATGCCGTGGCGGCTGGCGATGAGCTCGCTGCCGTCGGCGAGCGCCAGCGCGATGCGCAGCATGCCGCCGGCAAAACTCTTCTCCTTCACGGTGGCGGGAAGGCCGCAGCCCTCGGCGCTCTTTTCAAACTCCACCTGCTCGCTGCGCACGGCGATGTTCACCGTCTGGCCATCTTTAAAAGGATACCCCAGCGTCTGCACGCGCGCGCAGCCGTCGGCGCACGCCAGCGTCATCGCGTCCCCGTCCACGGCCTTCACCGTGCCCGTCAGCACGTTGGCCGTGCCCACAAAGCGCGCCACATAGCTGGTGCGCGGCCGGTCGTACACCTCGGCGGGCGTGCCGATCTGCTCAAAGCGGCCCTCGCGCATCACGGCGATGCGGTCGGACATGTTCAGCGCCTCTTCCTGGTCGTGCGTGATGTAGATGAACGTGATGCCAAGGCGCTTTTGCAGCGCCTTGAGCTCGATCTGCATCTGGCGGCGCAGCTGCAGATCCAGCGCGCCCAGCGGCTCGTCGAGCAAGAGCACGCGCGGGCGGTTCACCACGGCGCGCGCGATGGCCACGCGCTGGCGCTGCCCGCCCGAGAGCTCCGACGGCATGCGCTTTCCATAGCCCGTCAGCTGCACAAGCGCCAGCGCCTCGTCCACGGCTTTGGCGATCTCGTCCTTCGGCCGCTTTTTCAGCTTCAGGCTGTAGCCGATATTGGCGGCGACCGTCATGTGCGGGAACAGCGCGTAATTCTGGAACACGGTGTTCACATCGCGGCGGTTGGGCTCCGTGTCGGTGACATCGCGCCCCTCGAGGACCACGCGGCCCGCGTCCGGCGTCTCCAGGCCGGCGATGATGCGCAGCGTCGTTGTTTTTCCGCAGCCGGACGGGCCCAGCAGCGTGATGAATTCCCCCTGCGCGGCGCTGAGCGAAATGCCCTTCAGCACCTGGGTATCGCCGAAGCGCTTTTCGATCTGGTGCAGTTCCAGAATGGGTTGGCTCATGGCAGTCTCCTTTTTTCACGGGGCCGGCTGTTGCGCGGCCCGTATCAAATCCTTTTTTCCGGCGCGTCGCGCCTAAATACTTTTTGGGGGGATGCAGGCAGAGTAAAACCCCCGGCCGGCATGCGCCCCCAAGTTAAAAATAAGTATAGCAAATTTTCGCGGAAATGATAGGCCTTTTTGAAAATTTCCGCCCCGCGGCCCGCCAATATTTTATCCGCACACGCACAAAAAGTTGTGTAAATATACGAAAAAGATACGCAAGGGACAGGAAAACGGCGCGGGCGTGGCCCGCGCCGTGCAGAAGATGTGCGAAAATGCAAAGGGGAAAGGGCGCTCATGCGTCCGGCCGGCCCTTGGGGCGGCCGCCGCGCCCGGCGTCGAGCCCCCAGGACGGGCGCAGTGCGATGAGGCTGTCGATCTGGCTTTCCGTCAGCCGGTGCGACACGCCCAGCTGGCGCGTGTACAGCATCACGCGCGCCAGCGCCTCGGCGCTCTCGAGGAAGAAATACGCCTGCTCGAGGCTGCGCCCCCAGGTGACAAGGCCGTGGTGCTCGAGCAGCAGCGCCGAGTGTGTATGGCAGAACGGCGCAACGCTGTCGGCCAGGGCGGCCGAGCCGGGCACCGCGTACGGCGCCACGGGCACCGTGCCCACCAGTACGACGGTCTCCTGGATGAGGGCCTCGTCCAGCGCGAGGCCCGCCGCGGCGAACGTGGTGGAAAACGGCGGGTGCGCGTGCGCCACGCCGCGCATCTGCGGCTGCTCGCGGTAGACGCGCAGGTGCATCTTCACCTCGCTCGAGGGCTTGTGCGTGCCCTCGAGCACATGGCCGTCGAGATCCAGCTTCACGAGCATCTCCTCGGTCATGCTGCCTTTGGAAACGCCCGTGGGCGTGGCCCACACGGCGTTTTCGCCCACGCGCACGCTGAGGTTGCCGTCGTTCGCGGCCACAAAGCCGCGCTCATACAGCTTGCGGCCAATGTCGAGGATGCTGCGCTTCGCCTCGGCGTCGGTGGGATAGCCGATCATTGCGCATCCTCCTCTTTGTACTGCTCGGGGAACAGCTTTTTGAAGCTCTCGGCAAACGGCGGGTAGCAGATGCCGCGCTCGGTGATGATGGCCGTGATGAGCGAATGGTCGGTGACGTCAAACGCGGGGTTGTAGCACTTGACCTCGTCCAGCGCGACGGGCTGGGCGAAGAATTTCTCCTTGATCTCGTTGGGGTCGCGCAGCTCGATCTCGATGTCGTCGCCCGTGGGGCAGGTAAAGTCGATGGTGGACGACGGCCCCAGCACATAGAACGGGATGCCGTAGTGCTTGGCGAGGATGGCCACGCCGCTGGTGCCGATCTTGTTGGCGGCGTCGCCGTTGAGGGCCACGCGGTCGCAGCCCACCATGCACGCCTGCACCTTGCCCTGCTTCATCACCATGCTGGCCATGTTGTCGCAGATCAGCGTCACGTCCACGCCGGCGCGCTGCAGCTCATAGCTGGTCAGGCGCGCGCCCTGCAGCAGCGGGCGCGTCTCGTCGCAGTAGGCGTGCAGCGTGACGCCGCGCTCCTTCGCCAGATAGAACGGCCCCTGCCCGGTGCCGTAGCGGCTGGTGGCCAGCGGCCCGGCATTGCAGTGCGTCAGCACGCCGTCGCCGTCCTTCAAAAGCGACAGCCCGTACGACGAGATGGCGTAGCACATGTCGATGTCTTCCTGATGGATGGCGCGCGCCTCGGCGCGCAGCGCCTCGAGCAGCGCCTCGCGGCCCTGCGCGCGGTTTGCAAGGCAGCAGCGCTCCATGCGCGCCAGCTGCTTGCTGAGGTTCACCGCCGTGGGGCGCGAGGAATTGAGATAATCGCACCGGCGCTTGAACTCGGCGTAAAAGGCGTCGAAATCCTCCGCTTCGATCTGCGCGGCCAGCACGCAGGCGGCGTAGGCGGCGAAGATGCCGATGCACGGCGCGCCGCGCACCTGCAATTCGTAGATGGCGTCGTACATCTGTTTTGCCTCGCGCGCCTCCTTATAAATGGTGCGGCCGGGCAGCTGGGTCTGGTCGATGTACACGACGGCGTCGCCCGCGTCGGACAGGCGGACATTGTCGCTGTGGGTCACTTTCTTCAGCTCGTCCATGGAAAAAACCTCCTTGAGTCCTCTGCGCGCCGCGCAGGGGAGATTCGCTTTGTTATCTGTATCATAGCACACGGCGCGCCGCCGCGCAAGGAACGCGCACAAAAAGCGCGCGGCGCGTTGAAGCGCGGCGGAAAATGTGGTATCATAAAACCGACAAAACGCACAAGGGCACAGCCCGTCACGCTTTTAATTTGGAAGGAGAGCAACATGGAAAAGATCGTACCTATCATCGACATCCCCTACAACACCATCGCTCCGCGCGTAGTGGTGTGCGGCGACCCGGGGCGCGCCGAGAAGATCGCCTCGCGCCTCGACGACGTGCAGGTGGTGGCGAAGTCACGCGAGTACTGGACGTTCAACGGCAAATACAAGGGCGTGCCCGTCACGGTGTCGTCTCACGGCGTAGGGGCGGCCGGCGCGCACGTTTCGTTCGAGGGGCTGATCCTCGGCGGCGCGAAGGTCATCATCCGCGTGGGCACGTGCGGCACCATGCAGCCCGATATGCCGCAGGGCGCTTTGATCATCGCCACGGCCGCCTGCCGCGAGGAGGGCGTCACCGCGCAGCTGATCCCCCAGTCGTACCCGGCGGTGGCCTCGTACGACGTGGTGCAGCTGATGCTGGACGCCGCGAAGCAGACCGACGCATGGGTGCGCGCGGGTATCATCTGCACGGGCGGCATCTTCTACAAGGGCCTTCTGCCCACCAACAACCGCCTGATGGCCGACGCCGGCTGTCTCGCCTTTGAAAACGAGGCGGCGATGCTGTTCGTCACCTGCTCGCTCAAGGGCGTGAAGGCCGGGTGCATCAGCGCGGCCGACGGCCCGTGCTTTGAATTCGTGGGCAGCGAGGAGTTCAACCACTACCCCGAGGTGATGGCCAAGGCCATCGAAGACGAGATCACCATTGCGCTCGAGAGCATCATCCGCGTGGAGATCTGAACCGCCCGCCCCGGCGCGGCCACACGCCGGGGCGCTTTGCAAAAAGAAAAAAGAGGTGGAAGCGAATATGAAAGCAGCGATCATCGGCGCGGGTTTCAGCGGGCGCGTGCATGCCGCCGCACTGGCAGCCGCCGGCGTGCAGCCGGCCGTGGTGGTGACGGCGCACGAGGACAGCGCGCGCCGTTTTGCCGCGCAGTGGGACATCCCCGTCTGGGGCACCGACCTCTCGCTTGCGTGCGCAGAGGACATCGACGCCGTGCACATCTGTACGCCGCCTTCCACGCACGGGCGCATGGTGCGCTATTTCCTCGAGCGCGGCAAGCATGTGCTGTGCGAAAAGCCGCTGTGCTTCGACGCCGCCGAGGCGGCCGAGCTGGCGGCGCTGGCCGAGCGCTCGGGCCTTGTGTGCGCGCTGACGTTCAACGTGCGCTACCACATGGCCTGCCAGAAGGCGCGCGAGATCCTCGCCTCGGGCGAGATGGGGCGCGTGCTTTTGGTGCACGGCAACTATATGCAGGAGTTCAACGCATTCCCCGCGCCGCTGGACTGGCGCTATGACGAAAAGCTTGCGGGCAGCATGCGCGCCGTGTCGGAGATTGGCAGCCACTGGCTGGACCTCGCCGCCTTTTTGACGGGTCTTGAACCCGAGGCGGTGAGCGCGTCGTTCGGCTGCTTCCACGAGCAGCGTGTTTTGAAGGACGGTCTGATGTACCCCGCGGACGGCGCGGTGCAGGGTGAAAAAATCCACATCGGCACAGAGGATGCCGCCGCCGTCACTCTCCGCTATAAGGGCGGCGCGCTGGGCAACGTGCTTTTGTCCGAGATCAGCCCCGGGCGCGGCAACCGCCTGACGATGGAGATCACGTGCCAGTACGGCAATTTGTGGTGGAACGAGGAGGACAACAATCTGCTGCACACTGCGCGCAAGGGCGAGGGCGTGCACACACAGGTGTTCGCGTTCGGCAACGGGTTTGACGACACGTTCACCACCCTTTTAAAAGAGGTATACGCCGCGGTGCGCGCCGGCGCGCCGGACAAAGCGCCGCGCTATCCCACGTTCCGCGAGGGCGCGCGCATCGCCGCCGCGTGCAGCGCCATTTACGCCAGTGCGAAGAACGACTCGCGCTGGACGAGCGTGCAGGAGGTGTGAGGGATGACGGCGCAGCAGGTGATCGACGCACTGGACCTTGTGCCCCTTGCCGGCGAGGGCGGCATGTACCGCCAGACGTACGCGAGCGGGCGCACGCTGGATGGCGCGGCCGCCGGCACGGCCATTTACTATCTGCTCACGGAGCATTCGTTTTCGCATTTGCACCGGCTGACGGGCGATGAGATGTACCACTTCTACCTCGGCGACGCGGTGGAACTGTGCGAACTTCTGCCGGACGGCGCCGGCCGCGTGACCGTGCTGGGGCAGGACCTTGCGGCCGGGCACGCGGTGCAGCACCTGGTGCCAGCGGGCGTATGGCAGGGTTCGCGCCTCGCGCCGGGCGGCAAATGGGCGCTGCTGGGCACCACGATGTGCCCCGGCTACACGGATGGCGGCTACGAGCACGGCCGGCGCGAGACGCTGGCGGCGCAGTATCCGGCCTTCGCACCGTACATCGAGGCACTGACGGGCGAGGTGCGCGCGCGCTAACGCGCAAAAAACGACGAAAAATGGCAAAACATGCCTCGCGGGATTGCAAAAATCCACAAAATTTTCCCGCGCAATGCCGAAACACGGGCGAAGATATTGCCTAATGCAGTCAATCGTGTTACACTAAAGGCTGTCCCACAGGGGATAAAAAAGGAAAAGGTGATAGAAAATGAAAAGAATCGCAAGCCTGTTTTTGGCCGCTGCGATGGCGCTGAGCTTGGCCGCCTGCTCCGGCAGCGGCTCGTCCAGCTCCTCCGCGGCCGCTTCCGCTCCGGCTTCCGAGCCCGCGTCTGCGTCTGCCTCCGGCAGCACCGCCGCCGCTGAGGGCGAGGGCCTTGACATCGTGCTCGTCTCCACCGCCGCCGGCGTGGACGACGGCTCCTTCATCCAGAACACCTGGGAGGGCGTTCAGGCGTTCGTCGAGTCCCGCGGCGGCATCGACACCACGAACAACGTGGAAGATCCCAGCGGCGACCCCGCGCAGGCCCTGCAGGCCGTGGCGGACGTCATGGCCGACTATGACGTCATCGTGACGCCGGGCTTCCAGTTTGCCGCCATCGGCACGCTGGCCGCCGAGAACCCCGACAAGTACTTCATCCTGATCGACTCCGCCGCCACCGATGAGAACGGCGAGACGGTCGATCTGCCGAACGTCACGGGCCTGATGTTCGCCGAGCAGGAGGGCGGCTTCTTCGCCGGCCTCGCCGCGGCGATGACCACCCAGACCGGCAAGGTCGCCTCCGTGCACGGCATCGCGTACGAGTCGAACGTCAACTATCAGTACGGCTTTGAGTCCGGCGTGAACTACGCCAACGCGCACTACGGCACGACCGCCGAGGTCGTGGAGATCCCGGCCTATGCGGGCACCGACATCCAGGGCACTGACGTGGGCGGCAACTACGTGGGCAGCTTCGGCGATGTGGCCACCGCGAAGACCATCGCGGACGCGCTCATCGGCGAGGGCGTCGACGTGCTGTTCGCCGCTGCGGGCGACTCCGGCAACGGCGTGCTGACCTCCGTCAAGGAGCATGCGGCCGACGGCGTGTGGTTCATCGGCTGCGACGCCGACCAGTATGACGACGGCGAAAACGGCGACTCGAACGTTGTGCTGACCTCCAGCCTGAAGTGCATGGACGTGGCTGTGGCGCGCGAGCTGAACAAGATCGTGGACGGCACCTTCGAGGGCGGCACGCAGCTGCTGAAGGCCGACACCGATTCCACGGGCTTTGTGAGCGAGGAGGGCCGCCAGCAGCTGAGCGAGGAGGCCCTGGCCGCCATGGAGGAGTGCCTGGCGCTCGTCAAGGACGGCACCATCGTCCCGGCCGCCAACTTCAACGGCTATACGCCCGACGATTTCCCCGGCCTGGCCTGATCTGCATCTGACTGCCAAAGGTTGCCCCGCAGGGCGCGGCGCTGTGCGCCGCGCCCTGCCCGGGCAGCCTTTTATCTGTTCAAAGGGGGTACGACCATGAACCAAACGGGCGCGGGCGAGGCCATCATCGAGATGCGCCACATCACAAAGCGCTTCCCGGGCGTCGTGGCGAACGACGACGTCAGCCTCACCGTCAACCGGGGCGAGATCTTCGCGCTGCTGGGCGAAAATGGCGCGGGCAAATCCACGCTGATGAGCATTCTGTTCGGCATGTATGAGCCGGACGAGGGCGAGATCTATATCCGCGGCAAAAAAGAGCGCATCACGTCGCCCAGCTACGCCACGAAGCTGAACATCGGCATGGTGCACCAGCACTTCAAGCTGGTGAGCAACTTCACCGTCACCGAGAACATCGTGCTGGGCCTCGAGCCGAAAAAGCGCCTGGGCGGAATTTTGCCCGTGGTGGACATCAAGGGCACGGACGCGAAGATCGCGGCGCTGTCGGAAAAGTTCGGCCTGGAGGTGGACCCGCGGGCGAAGATCGAGGATCTGACCGTCTCGGTGCAGCAGCGCGTGGAAATTTTGAAAATGCTGTACCGCGAGGCCGAAATCATGATCTTCGACGAGCCCACGGCCATGCTGACCCCGCAGGAGATCGAATCGCTTTTGCAGGTCATCCGCAGCCTGCGCGACGGCGGCAAGACCATCATCCTCATCACGCACAAGCTCGAGGAGATCAAGCAGGTGGCCGACCGCTGCGCCATCATGTGCCGCGGCAAATTGACGGCCGTGTGCGACGTGGCCACCACCTCCACGCACGAGATGGCATACCGCATGGTGGGCCGCGAAGTGGCCGAGGAGATGGAGAAAGACCCCGCGCACTTCGGCAAAGAGGTGCTGCGCGTGCAGGGGCTGACCGTCAAAAACGCGAACGGGTTCCCCGTTGTGAAAAACGTCAGCTTCTCGATCCGCGCGGGCGAGATTTTCGCCGTGGCGGGCGTGTCCGGCAATGGGCAGGAGGAGCTGGCCGACGCCATCGCCGGCATGGTGGACGTCTCGTCCGGCACGGTGTCGCTCGACGGCGAGGACATCACGCACACGCCCGTGCGCGAGCGCAACGAAAAGGGCATGGCCTACATCCCGGCCGACCGGCAGAGCACCGGCATGATCATGGACTTCACCCTGTCGGAAAACCTGCTTTTGAAGAGCTATTACCGCCCGCCGTACTGCGTGCGCGGCCGGTTGCACCGCGACGCGTTTGACAAAAAGAGCGGCGAGCTGATCAAGGCGTACGACATCCGCTCCGGCCAGGGGGCGGCCACGGTGGTGCGCAGCATGAGCGGCGGCAACCAGCAGAAGGCCATCGTCGCGCGCGAGCTGGACCAGAACGCGAAGCTGACCATTTTCGTGCAGCCCACGCGCGGGCTTGACATCGGCGCCATCGAGAACATCCACCGCCAGATTTTGGAGGAGCGGCGCAAGGGCCGCGCGATCCTGCTGATCTCGCTGGAGCTGGACGAAGTGATGAAGCTGGCCGACACCATCGGCGTCATCTTCAGCGGCGAGCTGCTGAAAACGGCTCCGGTGCAGAGCCTGACGGTCAACGAGGTGGGCAATTACATGATGGGTGTTACGACATGAAAAAACACAGCGGACTGAAACGGGCCTTTCTCGCCGTGATGGGCGACGAGAAGCGCCAGAATATCACCATCCCGCTTCTGGAGGTGCTGCTGGGCCTCGTGGCCGGCACGATCATCTTCCTGATCCTGGGCAAAAACCCCATCGAGGCGTTCGTCAGCCTGCTGCGCGGCTGCGGTCTGTTCCCCAAGGAGAACTACGCCGGCGGCAAGGGCATGTTCACCGACTTCCTGAGCTACCTCGACAACTGGACGCCCATGCTGTTCGCGGCGCTGGCCGTGGCCGTGGCGTTCAAGGCGGGCCTGTTCAACATCGGCGTGTCCGGCCAGATGTTGATGGCGGGCTTCATCGCCACCATCACCGTGGGCTATTCCGGCCTGCCGGCGGCCGCGGCAAAGCCGCTGGTCATTGTGATCGGCATCGTGGTAGGCGCGCTGGTCGGCGGGCTGATCGGCTGGCTGAAATACCGCTTCAACATCAACGAAGTGGTGTCAGCCATCATGATCAACTACATTTTCCAGTACCTGCTCAGCTTCTTCATCCAGTCGTTCTACGTCAACCCCATCACGCGCCAGTCGAATGTGGTGAGCGAGGCTTCGCGCCTGACGCTGCAAAACGTGCAGATCGGGCCGTACAAGACGGTGATCCCGCTGGGCTTCGTGCTGGCGCTCGTGGCGGTGGGCGTCCTGCATTACTTCATCCACTTCACAAAGTTCGGCTACGAGCTCAAGGCCGTCGGCTTCAACACGAAGGCCTCGAAGTACGCGGGCATCAACGTGCGCGGCACCATCATGAAGGCGATGATGGTCTCGGGCGCGCTGGCGGGCCTTGCGGGCGTGACGTATTATCTGGGGTACCTCGGTTCCATCCAGCCGCGTGTGCTGACGGACGTCGGTTTCGACTCCATCGCCGTCAGCCTGCTGGGCAACGCGAACCCCATCGGCATCGTATTCGCCTCGTTCCTCATCACGGTCATCACCAAGGGCAGCACGTACATGAGCTCGGCCGTGGGCGTCGCGCAGGAGATCGGCTCGGTCATCACGGGCCTGATGCTGCTGTTCGCGGCGTGCGGCGCGTTTGTGCGCTATAAGCTGCACATGGCGCGCATGGCCGCCGAGGA
>DXGT01000077.1 GCA_019113785.1 Candidatus Ruthenibacterium merdigallinarum
TCTGCATGGTTTCTATTACCATTTTCTTAAATGCTGGCGTGTATCGTTTATTTGGTATTCCTTTTGGCATAGTAAAGCACCCCACTTGTTATCCAGTATATCATACTGTCTAACAAATGGGGTGCAGTTCAGTTTCCCGGCCGCCCGTTTTCGCTGCCGCCGACCGATACCAACGATATTCCCGGGAAAATCTTTCGAAAATTTTTCGTTTTTGTGCAGGCCGATTTTTCGTTTTGCGTGATAGTATCGGTGTACAAGGGGATGCGGCGGCGTCGTACCCCCTGCACACCGATACCGGCATAATGGCAGGAAAAGCGAAAAGGAGGCGCGCGCGATGACGCAGCGGGAATTTGAAGAGATGGCCGGTCGCTGCGAGCGGCTGATGTATACGGCGGCCAACCGGCTGCTCTGCGACGAATATCTGGCGCAGGACGCCGTGCAGGAGGCGCTGCTGGCCGCGTGGGTGCACCGCGCCTCGTGCCCGGACACCGAGGAGGGCCGGCGCGCATGGCTGTGCCGCATTGCGGTGAACAAGGCGAAGGACGAACGGAAAAGCGCGTGGCGCCGCCGCGTGACGGCCTGCGAGGCCCCGGAGGCCGGCGCCCCGGCGCGCTGTGTGCAGAGCGTGGAGGAATGCGCCGAGCGGCGCATGGCGGCGCAGGCGGCCGTGCGCGAGGTGCACGCGCTGGCGCAGCCCTACCGCACGGTGTGCGCGCTGTGCTTTTTCGGCGGCCTTGGCCCGCAGGAGATCGCCGGCCGCCTGCACCGGCCGCAGCGAACGGTGTGCACGCAGCTGTACCGCGCGCGCCGCACGCTGCGCAGCGCGCTGGACGGGGCGTGCTGAACTTGACGGCGCTGTGCGCGCGGGTATAATAGAGGGGAACGAAAGGGGCGGCGCGTATGGAAGGGCATATTCTTGTGGTGGAGGACGACGAGGCCATCTGCGAGGGCGTCGCCATTTATCTGCGCAACCAGGGCTATACCGTGACAAAGGCGCACAACGGGTGCGAGGGGCTAAAGGCGCTGCGAGCAGCGCCGGTGGATCTTGCGATCGTGGACGTGATGATGCCTGTGATGGACGGCGTGACGATGGTGATGAAGCTGCGCGAAACATACGACCTGCCGGTGATCATGCTGTCGGCCAAGAGCGAGGACATCGACAAGATCACGGGCCTTGACATGGGCGCGGACGACTACGTGACGAAACCGTTCGTGCCGATGGAACTGCTGGCGCGCGTGAATTCGCACCTGCGGCGCTACAGGCGCTTTCTGGCGCGCGCCGGCGCAGACGAAAAGCGGCGCGCCGTCGTGCGCGTGGGCGGGCTGGAGCTGGACGAGGCCGCGGCCAGCCTGACGGTAGACGGCGAGCCTGTGAAGCTGACGCCACTGGAATTTAAGATACTGACGCTTCTGATGAAGAACCCGGGGCGCGTGTTCTCGGCGGAGGAGATCTACGAGCGCGTATGGGGTGAGGCCGCCGTGAATACAGACACCGTGATGGTGCACCTGCGCACGCTGCGCGGCAAGATCGAACTGGATGCGAAGAATCCCGTATATCTGAAGGTGGTTTGGGGCATTGGATACAAGATCGAGAAGGTTTGAAGCGCATGCGCCGCGCCTTTTGACAACGTTGCTGGCGGTGTCGGCGCTGGCGCTGTTCCTGACGCTGCCGGCGGCAGGATGGGCCGAGCGTCAGACGCAGCGCTTTGAGGATGAGGAGAAATCCGTATATGCTGCATATCCCGAGGCGCTGGAGGCCATCGAGGCGGGCGAAGCGTACGCCCTGACCATTGTGGACGAGAGCGAACCGGCGCTGCCCGAGATCGACTGGGCGGGGCAGTCCATCGTGTGCGACCCGGCGCTTGCGATCGTGACACAGAGCGGAGAAATGCTGCCGTGGTTCGTCGAGCGCGGCACGGGCCGCATATTCAGCGAGGACGGCACGCTGATCACAGGGTATCTGTACAGCTATGAGAGCGAGGCGATCGTCCATGCTTCGGATGGCCTGCCCGTGCAGGACTACTACGCCACAGCGCGCGGCGGTGCGGAGTATACCGTGTACATCCCCTCGCACGGTGAGATGTACGAGAGCTTTTTTGCCCTGCCTGCGCTGCTGGCCGCCGCGTGCGCGGCGGCGTTGGGCTTTGTGCTGGCACTGGTGCGCCGGATGGGGCTGGGACGCGGCTTCTGGGGCGCGCTGCCGATGGAGTGGCACGCCGCGGCGGCCGTTGTCGTGACGGCTGCGTGCGCAGAATTTGCGGGCGCGCTGTCGCTGGCGTCGCGCGGCAGCCTCGCAGAAGCGCTGCGCACGGTGTTTTTCCTCGGCCAAAAGGAGAGTGGGGCGCTGGCGCTGGGCCTTGTGTTCGGCGCGTTCTGGCTGGGGGCCTTCGCGCTGTTTGAAGCGGGCGCGTCGCTTGGTATGGGCGTGCGCGACGGCTTCGGGCGCTATCTTCTGTGCCGCTGCTGGACGGTGCGTTTTGCCGCATTCCTTGTGCGCAGGGCGCGCGCCGCCGTCGGCCGGTTGGCGTCCGTCGATTTCACGCAGCCCGCCGGCCGGCTGGCTGCGCGTGTGCTGGCCGTCAATGCGCTGGCGATGGCCCTGTGCTGTGTGCTGTGGTGGCTGGGCCTTCCGGCGGCGCTTTTATACAGCGTGTGCGCATTTTTCTTTTTGCGCAAAAGGCTCGCGGCAATGTGGCGGCAGTACGGCGAGGTGCGCGCCGCGGCGGCGCGCATGGCCGAGGGCGATCTGAAGGCTCCCGCGCCCGCCCTTGCGCCGGACAGCCCGTTCGCGCCGCTGGCCGCCGACCTCGATCGCGTGCGCGGCGGTTTTCAGCGCGCCGTGGACGAGGAGGTGCGCAGCCAGAACATGAAAACAGAGCTGATCACAAACGTCAGCCACGACCTGAAAACGCCGCTGACGGCGATCATCACCTATGTGGACCTGCTGAAAGATCCGTCGCTGGACGAAAAGACGCGCGGCGTGTACATCGCCACGCTGGAAGCGAAAAGCCAGCGGCTCAAGCGGCTGATCGAAGATCTGTTCGAGGTGAGCAAGGCGGCCACCGGCAATGTGACGCTGCACTGCGAACAGGTGGACCTCGCAGCTTTGCTGCGGCAGGTGCGCCTGGAGCTGGCCGACCGCACGCAGGCCTGCGGCGTCGAATTCCGCTGGCAGCTGCCGGAGGAGAGCATCACCGCCTGGTTGGACGGCGAAAAAACCTGCCGCGCGCTGGAGAACCTGATCGTCAATATCACAAAGTATTCGCTGGCCGGCTCGCGCGCGTACGTCTCGCTGGAGCGCGTGCAGGCCGAGGCCGTTTTCACAATGAAAAACATCTCGGCGGCCCCGCTCGATTTCGACCCGGCCGCCGTCACCGAGCGCTTCGTGCGCGGCGACCAGGCGCGCAGCACCGAGGGCAGCGGTCTGGGGCTCGCCATCGTCAAGAGCTTTGCCGAAGTACAGGGAGGCCGCTTCCATGTGGAGACGGACGGCGATCTGTTCAAGGCCGTGCTGGCATTTCCCTGCCTGCAGAGGGAAGGCCAGCCGTGAAGCGCGGCCGGCCCTGGCGCAAAAACGCCCGGCGCATCCCTTTGTCTCGGGGGGCGCCGGGCGGCTTTTTTGTCTTTTTGTGTGCGAAGTATCGGCGTACAAGGGTACGGTCAGCCCTGCCGGCACAGATCGGCAAAGCGGGCGAACAGGGGCATGTCCAGCGAGGCTTCGGGGTGCCACTGCACGCCGATGATGCGCCCGCGCTCGATGCCCTCGATGACGCCGTCGGCCGCGCGCGCCGTCACGGCGAAGCCGGGCGCCACCGCGTCGGCCGCCTGATGGTGGAACGTGTTCGTGCGCACCTCCTGCGCGCCGTAGGCCCCGGCCAGAAAGCTGCCGGGCGCAAGGGCCACGTTGTGCGGAGCGTCGCCGCCGTCCTGGTCGTGGCCGGGAACGTCCTGGCACAGCGTGCCGCCGAAGCTGACGTTGATGGACTGCATCCCCGCGCAGATGCCGAGGATGGGCTTATCCTGCGAGGCGAACAGGCGGATGGCCCAATCGTCGAGCGCAAAATCGTCGTCCTCGTAGGTGCGGCCCGCGAGCGGCGCGGCCCCGTAGTAGTGCGGCGGGATGTCGTGCACGTTGCCCGTCAGCACAAGGCCGTCGCACAGCCCGGCCACGGCGGCCAGCTGCGCGCGGCTGTAATAGGGCAGCAGCGGCACGCCCAGCGCGTCGAACAGCTTCTGATAATGGTCGGTGCAGTAGTACCAGCGGTCAAAGGGGGCGTGCTGCGGCAAACTGCGCGGCCGCAGGCTGATGGCCAGCAGCATCAGACATTCCTCCTTTCGTCATTGCCGCATCCCTGCGCCTCGCGGGCCTTTTGGGCCAGCGCGGCCTCGCGCTCGCGCTTTGAAAACACGCAGCCGCAATAGTCCTGCCGGTACATGTGGTGCTGCTGCGACAGCTGCGTGCTGCGCTTGAAGCCGTTTTTCTTTTTAAAGTCGGACGGCAGCCACCGCACGCCGTGCGCGCGCGCCAGCTCCTCGCCGATGGCGTTCAAAGCGGCGGCGTCCTTGTGCGGGCTGATGGACAGCGTGGTGCAGAAGTAGTCGAACCCGCCGTCGCGGCAAAGGTGCGCGGCCTGTGCAAGGCGCAGCCGGAAGCACGCGAGGCACCGCGCACCGCCCTCGGGCTCGCGCTCGAGGCCTTTGACGGCGTCGTAAAACGCCCGGGGCGCATACGGCTCCACGTGCACGGCCACGGGCGACGAGAGCGCCGCCTCGGCGGCAAAGCGCCGCTGCTCTTCGGCGCGGTGGGCGTATTCTTCGGCGGTGTCGATGTTGGGATTGTAATAATCGACCGTGATGTCGAAATGCGGCGTCAGCATCTCCAGCACATAGCTCGAACACGGCGCGCAGCAGCTGTGCAGCAAAAGCCGCGGCCTGCGGCCCTCGGCGTGCGCGGGAGAAGCCAGCACGCGCTCCATCAAAAGCTGGTAGTTCTGTTTCTGCGCCACGATGAACGCCCCTTTCCATCACGGAATCCGTCACCGATAAGCATACCGCATTTGCAAAAAAAAGAAAAGCCCCGTGCGGAAATTGCAGAAAATTGACTTTCAAGATTTCTTTGCGAAATATTACAAAAAGGTTAAAATCTTCATCATAGTTTTGTCACAAATCTCAGGTACTATATAAGCACAGGAAGGATACTTCCCGTGATCAAGTGCAACAAGCAATTGACAAGCCGGGCGCCAGTGCGCTGCGCACGGTCGCGGCGGGCCCGCCCGGCGGCAACCAACTCCATGCACTTTGTGTGCGTGTTTACTCATACCTTTTTCCTCCTTCACTTCTTTTCACAGCAAAAAACGCGGCAGGCGGTGAAACGCCTGACGCGTTTTTTGCGTTCTATAAGGAGAAGTGGTATAATGTGAGCACTTAGTGAACCGGAGCCGAAGGCGAACGGTGAACTTAGTGCGAGCTTACACCTGGCCTCTTAGCGAACCGGAGCCCCGCAGGGGCGAACGGCGAGCTTAGCGGCCAGTGTGTAATGTGAACACTTAGCGACCGGAGCCGCAGGCGAACGGTGCGGTTTGCGGACAGGATATAATTGCAGTATAATGTGCAGTCAAACGGCGGCGCGCCGCCGCGAAGGGGGAGACACACGCATGACGGACGAACAGATCCGGCGTATCAGCGAGCTGGCGCAAAAGAGCCGCACGCCGCAGGGCCTCACCGAGGCAGAGCGCGCCGAGCAGGCGCAGCTGCGCCGCATGTACATCGACGCGATGAAGGCCTCGCTGAAAAGCCAGCTGGACCATACGATCGTCATTGACGAAAAGGGCCGGCCGCGCCGCCTGAAACCAAAAGGCTGAGGCGCCGGCCGAAAACAGACGGGAAAATGGCGCAAAGGAGGGAAGGACGCCATGCAACAGCGGTATATCCGCCTGCCGAAAAGCTATGTGGACAGCCAGCGCGCGCTGGGCGTCCTTTTGCCGGACGCGCTGCCCGTTCAGGGCGAGTGGAACGAGGACGAAACGGCGCCCTTCGCCGACGCGCTGGCCGTGCCGCTGGACGGCGAGGACAGCGTGTTCGCCGGCCTGGCGGGCGCCGCCGTGCGCGCAGACGCCGCGCCCGGCGCGATGTACGACGACCCGTACGAGCCGGAGGACGAGGCACTGGACGGCGAGGACGCCGAAGACAGCGGCGCGGACGATGAAAAAGACGCGTCGGACGAGGACGCCGCGCCCACGCAGAAACACGGCGCGGGCGCCGGCGTGCGCAGCGCCAAAAAGCGCCGCGGCCCGCGGCGCTGGCTGCGCCGGGCCGTTGCGGCGTGCTGCGCGCTGGCCGCGGCGGGCGCGGCGGCGCTGGGTGTTTATCTTTCGCGCGCCACCGCGAACGATTTCCTGTGGCTGGATCTGGAGCAGCTGCCCCACCGCGACGCCACCGTGCTGTACGCGCAGGACGCGGCCACCGGCGAATGGGAGGAGTACGCGCGGCTGGAATCCACCCAGCAGAAGATCTGGGTGGACCTTGAGGACATCCCGCTGGACATGCAGCACGCGTTCGTGGCGGTGGAGGACAAGGATTTTTACAAGCACAGCGGCGTGAGCTGGCACCGCACGATCTTCGCCGTGCTCAACGAGCTCAAGCGCGCCGTCACCGGCACGTATTTCGGCGGCGACGACGGCATGAAGCAGGGCGCGTCCACCATCGACCAGCAGCTGATCAAAAACCTGACGCTCGACGACGACGGCTCCGGGTTGGACGGGTATCTGCGCAAGGTGCGCGAGATCTGGCGCGCGCTGCGCCTCGACGCAAAGTACGACAAGGACGTCATCCTGGAGGCGTATCTCAACGTCATCAGCTTCACGGGCAACACCGCGGGCGTCGGGGCCGAGAGCATCAAGCTGTTCAACAAGCCCGTCAGCGAGCTGAGCCTCGCGCAGTGCGCGTCCATCGCGGCCATCACGAAAAACCCCAGCCGCTACGACCCGGTGACCCACCCGGAGAACAACATCGCGCGGCGCAACTATATTTTGCAGGAGATGTGGCAGCAGGGCTACATCACGGAGGAGGAGTACCTCGCGGCCTCGGCCGAGCCGCTGGGCCTTTCGGCGGGCGTTGTGAACGTGCCCGAAACGCCCACCACCTCGTGGTTCACCGATCAGGTGATCGAGGATGTGAGCGACGCGCTGGGCGAAAAGTACGGCCTTGACCGCAGCGAGACCACGCACCTTCTGTACAACGGCGGCCTGCGCATCTACACCACGGTGGACGCCGACTTGCAGGCCGATATGGAGCAGGTGATGCGCTACGGCGGGTATTTCCAGCGGCCGGGCATCCCGGGGACGGACTATGTCTACAACGAGGACGGCACGCGCGTGACCGACGAAAACGGCGATTACGTGACGCAGGAAGTGACCGAGTACCCGCAGGCGGCGATGGTGACGGTGGACTATGAGGGCCGTCTGCGCGCCGTGGTGGGCAGCCTGGACGACAAAACGGTGTCGCGCGCGTTCAACCGCGGCACAGACGCGCTGCGCCAGGTGGGCAGCACAATGAAGCCCATCGGCCCCTACGCCGTGGCGCTGCAAAAGGATAAGATCCACTGGTCGACGCCGTTTTTGGACGACGCCGTGGAGCTGGTGACGGACGAGGAGACGGGCGAGACGACGCCGTGGCCCGCGAACGTCACCGAGGTGTACACAAAGGAGAACATCCTTGTGGCGGACGCGATGGCCGAGAGCGTGAACACCGTGGCCGTGCGTGTGGGCCAGACTGTGGGCGTCGGCGCCATTTACAACTTCGTCACGGACAAGCTGCATATCACGAGCTTCACCGCGGACGACCGCGACTACGGCCCCATGGTGCTGGGCTCGTCCACGTACGGCGTCACGCCGTACGAGCTGGCGGGCGCGTATATGATCTTCGGCAACGGCGGCGTTTACACGACGCTGCACTCCTACGAGAGCGTGCAGACCGGCACGGGGACGGAGATCCTTGTGCCGCAGGTGGAGTCGCAGAAGGTCATCGACTCCGACACCGCGTGGATCATGAACCGGCTTTTGCTGGGCGTGATGCAGGGCGCGGGCACGGGCGCGGGCTACAGCGTGCCCGGCGAGATGGAGAGCGTCGGCAAGACGGGCACCAGTTCCGACAACCGGGACTTCTGGTTTGTGGGCCTGACGCCCTATTACGTGACGGCCACATGGTACGGGTACGACTCGGGCGCGGCGCTGAATGTGTACAACGGCACGCACGCGCCCGCGCGCGCCTGGCGCGCCGTGATGCAGCGTGCGCAGGACGGCCTTGCCGCAAAGCAGTTTGTGCAGGACGAGAGCGTCGTCACCGCCGCGTACTGCACCGAGACGGGCGGCCTTGCCACAGACGCCTGCCCGCACACGGCCACCGGCTATTACAAGCACGACGCTTTGCCCGCGCCGTGCACGCAGCACGCGGGATAACGCTCATAAGTGAAAATACGCAAAACAGCCCGGGGCCGCGCCCCGGGCTGTCTTGCGTATGCAGGAGATGCGTTTGGCCGGAACATCCCGGCGGCGCGCTCAGGCCCCGATGAGGTGGAAAACGCCCCACGCCGCACCCAGCGCGATGGACGCGCCCCAGACAAGGCGCGCGCGGCGGCAGCCCGCGAGCGACAGCCACACGTTCACGGCGCAGTACACGCACGCGCAGCCGAAGAAAAAGCCCGTGCGCGCGCCGCTCTGCCACACGGTGGGCGAAAAGCCCAGCATGGCCCGCGCGGCGAACCCCGCGCACAGCGCTGCGATGGAAAAATACGCCCGGCGGCTGTGGCCGATGGCAGCGTACAGGCCCACCACGCACACGGCCAGCACAAAGAGCAGCAGGAGGAACGACAGCCAGCGCTTGGGCTCCCACGCGGTGGCGGTGTGCACCACTCCGTATTTCGTCACGGCGTTTTCAAAAAACGCGAGTTTCGGCACAAGCGCCACAGCCTGCCGGCCGAACACGCCCAGCACCAGCACCGCCAGCGCGCCGGCGGCTGTGGCGGCGCGCAGCAGCCAGCTCTGCCCGTGCGCCCACACGGCCACGGCCAGCCCCAGGCACAGCAGGAAGAACAGCACATCCCGCTCGTACACAGCGCCGGCCATGGCGCTGGCGATGCCCAGCTGCGCGTTTTCGAGGAACGTGCGGCGCGCAAAGTCGATGAACCAGCTGGTGGCCTCGCCCGCGGCGCGCGCGGCCGTGCCCGGGCAGGTGACGGCGTACACGGCGTTGGCCGCGCACGCGGCCAGCAGCACCCAGGTAAAGCCCGCGGGTTTGCGGCGCGCGGCGGCGTCGTGCGCGAGCAGCGCCAGCAGGCACAGCGCCATGGCAGCCATCAGCTGCTCCATGTTGGCGGCGTACACGGCCGCCAGCGCGGCCGGCACATACGCCCAGCGCGGCACGCGCAGGCCGCGGCGCGCCTGCACAAGCGGCTGCGCGGCGGCAAGGGCCGCGGCCAGCGGCCAGACGAACACCAGCGTGGTGCACACCCAGCCGGCGGTGCGCATGGCCGTCCAGTCGTAGCAAAGCGCAAGGCCCGCCAGCGCCCAGCCGGCGTCCGCGTTCTTCTCGCAGCCCAAAATGCGGGCCGCAAGATAGGCGCACAGCGCGATCAGCAGCGGGTCGGCGACGCGCCACAATACGGTGGGCAGCGCCTCGACGACGCACAGCGCCGCCTCGACCAGCGATCGGGCCGACCACGTGTAATAATGCTGCTCCGTGAAGCCCCACAGCGTGTAATTGTCCAGGATGGAGGCGTACATCGGGTCGTCCCCGGTGCCCAGCCTGAACTGGGCGTGCAGCGCCAGCAGCACGAGCGCCAGCGCCAGATACGGCGCGCCGGGCCGGGCCGCAAAGCGGCGCAGGGCCGACGCCCGCGTGCGCAAAAAATCGCTCATGGCGCCACCTCCACAGATTGCCCGGTGTGGATCATCGCGGAGAGGCCGTTGCAGCGGTACGCGATGCAAAGCTCGTACGTGCCCGCGGGCAGGCGCTTTGTATGGCAGCGGCCCGTAAAGCCGCCGTACTCGCCGAACACGGCGTCGCCCGCGGCAAGGCGGGCGTTTTCGTCCTCGCGCAGCCAGGTGGGCAGCGTCCAGCCCGCGCCGTCCGCCGAGAGCAGCGCCGGGCGGATGTCCACGGATTCAAAGCGGTCGTCCTCCACGCAGGCCCATCCCTCGACGGTCAGGAACCCGTCGCTGTACGCGGCGGCGATGTCCCAGCGCATGGCGGTGGGCACAGGGTCGGGGTAATCGGCCTCGTTTACGGCGCGCGGCGTGCGCAGGCTGTACACCAGCACGGCCAGAAAGCCGAGGCAGACGGCGGCGCACAGCGCGGCCAGCGCCCAGAGGACGCCGCGGCGCGGCGTCGCGTAACTTTGCGAGGAAGGCAAGCGGCGGCACCCCTTTCAAAAGAAACAGAAGGATAATAAAATTTTACCACAAACGCTGCCTGCGCGCAACGCGACGCGCTTTGGGGATAGACAAAAAAGGCGCGTCGCAGTTTTTCGCTCTGCGACGCGCCTTTTAAATGTTCCGGTGTCACCTGGTGGCCGGGCTCATGTTCCGAACGCGCTCGGTCTCCTCCCGCAGGCGGGCGATCTCCGCTTCGACCTGCGCGATCTCGCGCTGGATGCGCTGGGCGCGCTCCTGCGCCGTCTCGCTGCCGCTCTCGCTCTGCGCCTCCTCGAGGCGGTACTCGGCGTTCAGACGCGCGCGGTCCCAGACGGCGGCGGCCTCCTCGGACACGGCCCGCAGCGCCTCGCGCGAGGAGAACAGCATCGAAAACTGCTCATCCACCTGCTCGGGCGCGGCGCCGAGCTCGTCCAGCTGGGCCTCCATCAATAGCGCCTGGTGGGCAAGGCCCGTGTTTTTGTCCATCTCCAGATGCCAGCCGTTCGACTGGTAGCGCGTGCCCCAGGCCCAGTCGTCCCCTTCGCCCGCAAGCGGGCCGAGAAGGGAGACGCTCTCGTACCGTGCGAAGCCGGCGGTGAAGCAGCGGATCTCGATGAGCCCGTCGGCCGCGGGGAACACGCAGCAGGCGCGCAGCGAGGCGTAGGGGCTGTCCGCCAGCGCGGTGGAGAAGTCCACGAACTGCCAGGTGCGGCCGCCGTCTGTCGTGCGAACCACGGCGGGTGTGTCGTACAGGGCCCGCTGTGCGGTGCGCAGCGAGAAAATGCCGTTGTCAGCGTCGGCAAAATAGCCGCGGTACAGCTGCGTGCCCTCGGGCAGGCCCTCCACCGTGCGGCGCTGCGCCGAGGCGAGGTCGGGGAAGCCGTCTGCTTCCGTCTCGCAGATCCACAGCGTGTTCACCGGATGTGCGGCGTCGCTTCGGTCCACGCTGACGATGCAGCAGGTGCCGCCCGCCATCAGATCCAGCGAATGTACTTCGCCGAAGCCGTCTGGTTTTGGTACATCCAGGCTGCGCCAGTGCTCGCCCGCGTCGTCGCTGCGCCAGAACACCACGGTATCTTCGTCCGAGGGGGTCGAGGACAGCAGCAGCACGCCCTCGTCTGGCCGCAGGCAGAACGCCGGCAGCAGGCACCCAAACGAGGAGTCGGTGTAATACTCGATGAATTCATTCGTCAGCATGTCGGGCGCGGGATAGGTCTTTAAGGGCTCGCCGCCGGCGCCCAGCGGGGCCTGGTCATCGTAGGACCCGTTCCACAAAAGCGGGTCGAAAAATTCGTAACGGCCCGTTTCGCTGTTGTAGGAAAAGTTCGGGCGGATGTGGTCGACCGCGCCCGCCGACGAGTCATCGGGTGTGGAGAAAGCAGGCGCGGAGGAGGCGGAAGAGGGCGCGGAGGACGGGGCGGATACCGCGCCGGACACGGCGTTCTCCACCGGCCCCTGCGCCACGCCGCAGGCCACAAGGCCGCCCGTCAGCGCGGCCAGCAGTGCGGCGCCCGCCAGCACCGGGCCGCCGCGGCGGCGCTTTTCGCCGCTCAGCAGCGCGTGCAGCCGCTGGGCCAGCACGCGCTTGCCACGGGCAAAGCCCGTGCCGAACGGGGCGGCGCGCCCGCCCCCGGCGCAGGCCAGCAGCGCGCGGCCGTACGCGGCGCGCGCGGGGGCGCCGCGGCCCGCCAGCACGGCCTCGTCACAGGCGAACTCCATGTCGCGGCGGGCGCAGTGCGCCAGCAGCCACACGGCCGGGTTGAACCAGTGCAGCGCGCACACCGCGTGCAAAAGCAGCCCCGCCCACAGATCGCCCCGCCGGATGTGCGCCAGCTCGTGGCGCAAAGCGGCGTCCAGCAATTCGTCCTGCGGCAGGCGGGCGGGCAGCAGCACAGCGGGGCGCAGCGTGCCCACGGCCACGGGGGCCGTCAGCGTTTCGCACAGGTACACGGGCGGCACATGGGCCAGACCCACGGCCTGTGCGGCGCTGTGCGCGGCGGCCCTGCACGCGCCGTCCGCGGGCTTTGCCCAGCGCAGCGCCGCGCGCCGCCATGCGGCATAGCGCGCAAATTGTGCGCCGAACAAGGACAAAGCGACGAGGAGCCAGGCCCCTGTCAGCAGCCCGAGCGGCGTCATCGTGTGGAAAATTTCCGCTTTCCAAGCGGTTTTCCCCGAGTTTTCCACGTTTTCAACCGTGTTTTCCACAGCGGGCGCGGCGTTTTCCACACTGGGGCCGGCCGCCGGCGCGTCCGTGGCGGGCAGCTGAACTGTCTGCGCCGGGAACACGGGCTGCACCGCGGCGGCGGGCAGCTCGACAGAGAGCGCCGCCGGCGCAGCGGCCGGCAGCACCACCAGCAGCCGCAAAGCGAGAATGAGCCATACCAAACGGCGCATGCGGCCCGTGTAGCGCCGCAGCAAAAGCGGGCGCAGCGCGCAGAACACGGCGATCAGCGCGCCCGTGCTCAGCGATGTGCCCAAAAGGGAGAGAAACCAGCGTTGCATCCGTCACCCCTCCTTGTGCGTATAGGCGTCCAGGCAGGCGCGCAGTTCGTCGATGTCCTCCTGCGAAAGCGCGCCGCCGTCGTACAAAGCGGCGATGAAATTGGCCGGCCGGCCGCGGTACAAACGGCGCAGCAGGCTCTGGCTCTCGGCGGCCAGATATTCTTCGCGCGTGACGAGCGCGCGGTACAGATACCCGCGCCCGTGCTTTTCGTGCGCGAGAAAGCCCTTGTCCGCAAGGCGGCCCAGC
>DXGT01000078.1 GCA_019113785.1 Candidatus Ruthenibacterium merdigallinarum
AGCCCGCGAAGGCACTTCGGGCTTTTCCAAACCACTACTTTCACTGTGCCATTCCCCCTTTGCTGCCAGTATATCCAAAAGGCGGCAAAAGGGTTCCTGTCACATTTTGCACAGCATGCAGTACACTTCGCCCTCTCGCAGCGCGATCTGCGCCTCGCCGGCCGTAAACTCGTTGCTGACGCCGACAGGCCAGTGGTTGTGCAGCTGCGCGTTTTCCAGCGGGTATTTCAGCCCGCGCAGCGTCACGCCACGCGCGCACGCGCCCGCCGGGAACAGCGAGAGGTACCAGCCCGCCCTCGCCTTCACCGTGTGCCGGCCTTTCCCGAGCACCGTCACCTCGTTGGCCTCGTCCGCCAGTACGGCGTGCACGCCGTGCCTGTGCAGGAACACCAGCGTGTGCAAATTGGCGAGCGTGTGGTCGAGCCGCCCGCCCGTGCCGCCGAGAATCGTCACGTGCGTGCAATGCGCCTCCAGCGCCTTGCGCGCGGCGAAGAACGTGTCGGTATCGTCCTTCTCCGCGGGCAGGCGCACCATTTTCCCGCCCAGATGCGGCGCGGGCGCGCTGTCGTAATCGCCCAAAAGCAGATCCGGTTCTACGCCAAGCGCCATCGCGCTGCGATACCCCGCGTCGGCCGCGATCACAAAATCCGCCCCCTCCCACCAGTGCGCCAGCGCCGGGGACACCGGCTGGGCGGCGAAGATCACACAACGTTTCATTTTTCTTTCTCCTCTTGACGCAGCGCGCCCTCTTGATACACGCACAAGCGGCGCGCCCCCTCGGCGCGCCGCCCTTGTTATTCCCATTCTTTGCGCTGTTTTGCCTCTTCGTACAGGGCAAGGTAGCTCTCATACCGCGACGGGGCGATCTCCCCGCGCGCGAGCGCCTCACATACGGCGCAGCCCTTCTCGCCCGTGTGCGAACAGCCCGTGAACTTGCACCGGCCGAACAGGCGCGCAATCTCCGGAAAGGCGAATTGCAGGTTCTCCTTGGGGATGGGGGCGGCGCGGTCCATGTCGAGGCTGGCAAAGCCCGGCGTATCCGCCACAAGGCCGCCGCCGCATTCGTACAGCGTGACCTCGCGCGTCGTGTGCCGCCCGCGGCCCAGCTTTTTGCTGATCTCGCCGGTCTCCAGCGTATGCTGGGGCAAAAGCGCCGACAGCAGCGTCGACTTGCCCACGCCGGAATTGCCGCAGAACACGCTGAGCTTGCCGGCCAGCAGCGCGCGCACCTGCGCGAGGCCGCGGCCCGTGCGCGCATCGGCCACGATCACGGGAAAGCCCGCCGTTTCGTAGTGCGAGGCCAGCGCCCGTTCGTCGTCCAGGTCGCTCTTTGTGATGACCAGCACCGGCTGCGCGCCGCGGTCCACCGCGATGGCGGAGAGCTTGTCGATCACGAGCGTGCTGGGCACGGGCTGCACGGTGCTGGCCACGATGAAGAGCTGGTCGACATTGGCCACCGGCGGGCGCACGAACATGTTTTTCCTCTCAAGGATCTGCGCGATCACATTCGTGTCGCCCTCGCGCTCCAGCACCACGCGGTCGCCGGCGAGCGGCGTGATGCGCCGCTTGCGGAAAATGCCCTTTGCGCGGCACGCAAGCAGGCCCTCGGGCGTCTGCACATAGTAAAAGCCGCCGACGCCCTTTGCGATATACGGCGTTGTTCCGAACATACGCCGCTCAGCCCGCCTGCCGCGTTGCGCCGCAGGTATAGCAGATCTGCGTGCCGTTTGCGTCGGGCTCCGACCAGTTGTGGATGTGTCCGCTCACAGAGCCCGGCACGACCTGGCCGTCCTCATAGCCGACCATCGGGCCGCCCGGATACAGCTGCTGGCCCTCAACGGCCGGCTCGCCGCCCACGACTGTGGTGCCCGCGGCGCGCGAGACATAGATCGACACCGAGCTGCCGCGCGTCACCGCAGAGCCGGCGCTCACGCTCTGGCGCACAACGGTGCCCTCGGGCTGGCTGCTGGCCGTCGGGACGACCACCGCCGACAGATGGCGGCGCGAGAGCGCCTGCATCGCCTCTTTCTGCGTCATGCCCACACAATTCGGCACAGTCGGCATCGAATCGCTGTCGTCCTCGCGGCTGACGAACACCTGCACGGTGTCGCCGGCGTCCACCACCGTTCCGGCGGCCGGCTCCGTGCGGATGACTTTATCCGGCGCAACGCTGTCGTCGGCCTCCGAGGTGATCAGGATGCTCAGGCCCAGCTCCTTGAACTTGGCGCGCACCGTGTCGCGCTGCCAGCCCACCACGTTGGGCACCGTCACTTCTTCCGCGCCGAGGCTCACTTTCAGGGTGATGTGCGCGTTCTCCTTGACAGACTTCGGCGCTTTGGGGCTCTGGTCGATGATGAGGCCCTCCTCGCTGTCCACGCTGTACACTTCCTCGATGTCGAAATGGAAGTTCTTGTACGCGGGGTTCGACAGCACTTCGTCCGTGGTCATCTGCGTGAACACGGGCAGCTCCACCTCGGGCACGCTGGAGAACAGATGGTTGTTGGACGCAAGGAACACCGTGAAGATCGTCACGACGGAAGCGAGCACCACCAGCAGCGTCGCAATGCCGACGTAGAACGTGATGTAGTGCCGCTTGCCGCCGCGCGCTTTCTTCGCGCGCTTTTTTTCGCCGCCGGCCGAAGGCGCATCCTTTGCGGCCGGCTGTGCACCGGTGTTCGCGGTGTCAATTTTGTTTTTCTCTTCCATAACTCTCCCTCATTTGCTGTAAAGGCGCGTTTTCAGGACGCCGGCTGTCCGCCGCCGGCATTGGGGTCGGGCGTCGGCGCCGCGCCGGCGTTCGGGTCGCTTTCCGCCGGCGGCGCGCCGGACGACGAGCTGGACGGCGGCGTCTCGCTCGACGAGTCCTGCGGCTGCGAAGAGGACGAAGACGTCGGCGTCGAGCCCGTGATGGGGCCGAACACGATGTCCGTTCCGCCCTCGCCGAAGTTGATCTCCTGCGTCTGCGACACGTTCGGGCCGGTCAGCGTGACCGACATGGTATTGATATTGGTGATGGACACCGCCCATGTCTCGGCCTTGCCCGCCGTCGTATGATACGTCGCGGTGGAGCCGTCGGCAAAGGTGAGCGTCCAGTCGCCCTCATCGACCGTCTGGTCGAACACGACGTTGACGATGCGCGTCGCAGGCACAACGCCGGTGGAGATGGTGACGTTGATGACCTGGCCCTTCGTGACGAGCGTGCCCGGCGCGGGGTCCTGCACGAGGATCGTGCCGGCCGGCGAGGTGTCGTCCTTCTCGGTCACGGTGCCGATGCGGTATTTGTTGGTGGTGTCGCGCTCAAACTCCGCGCGCACATCGTCCACCAGCCTTCCGACGTAGGTCGGCAGGCTGTTCATCTCCACTTTTTCGCGGCTGACGACCAGCGTCACTGTGTCGCCGCCCGAGCCCGTGCGCACCTCGGTGCCGGCCTGCGGCTCCATGCGCAGCACGCGGTTGGGCGTCGTCTCGTCGGTCTGCTCGGTCACAATGCGGAACAGGATGTCGTTGGCGCTCAGGGCTTTCATCGCTTCGTTTTTGTCCTGCCCGATCAGGTTCGGCACTTTCACCACCTGCGTGCCGAGGCTGACGTACAGGCGGATGGACGCGTTGTCCTTCACCGTCTTCGGCGGCTTCGGGCTCTGGTTGAAGATCACGCCCGCCGCCACCTCGGAGTTGTACTGCTCCTCGATCTCAAAGCGGAAATTGGCGTAGGCGGAATTGCTCTGCACGTCCGCCCAAGTCATATTGGAGAAGTTCGGCAGCTCCACGTCCTCGTGCGCGGCGAACAAGTCGCTGCTGCTGTTGCTGAAAATCACGAACACAAGGATGGCCGCGCCGATCGCAAAGGCGGCGGAAATGCCCGCCAGGATCGGCAGCAGCAGGCTGCGTTTGCCGCGCTTTGCGGAGGATGCGCGCGTCCGGCCGCGGCCTGCCGCGCCCTGTGCGCGCCGGCGCTGCGGCCCGCTGCGTCCTGCCGGACCTGTCTTTTTTGCCGTGTCGTCCTCCACCCTTTCTATAAACCGCGTCGGCTCCTCGCCCGGCGCGCGCTCTTCTTCGCGCACGGGCGCGGGCCGCGGGCGCTCCTGCTGCAAGGCGGGCTGCGGCCGCGCGATCTGGCGCACCGCAGTCGGGTTGCGCTTGAATTCCTCAAGATCCGCCATCATCTCGCGCGCGGACGGATAGCGCTCGCGCGGCTCCTTGGCCATGGCGCGCGCCGTAATGGCCGCCAGCGTGGGCGGAATGGCGGGGTTTAATTCCCGCATGGGGCGCGCCTGTTCGCTGATCTGCTTGATGGCGACGCTCACCGGGCTGTCGGATTCAAACGGCAGATGCGCCGTGAGCATCTCGTACATCATCACGCCGACGCTGTAGATGTCGGCGCGCACGTCCGTGGCGCGCCCGCGCGCCTGCTCCGGGCTGATGTAGTGCACGGAGCCGATGGCCTTATCGGTCATGGTGTTGCTCTCGCTGCGCGAGAAGCGCGCAATGCCGAAATCCATCACCTTGATGGTGCCGTCCGCCAGCAGCATGATGTTCTGCGGCTTGATGTCGCGGTGGACGATGCCCTTTTCATGCGCGTGCTGCAGCGCCGCGAGGACCTGCATCACAAAGTGCAGCGTCTCCTTGTACGTCAGCGCCTTGCCGCGGTACTCCATATATTCCTTGAGCGTGATGCCCTCGATATATTCCATCACGATATACCACATGTCGTCCGAGACGCCCACGTCGTACACTTTGGTGATGTTGGGATGGTTGAGCAGCGAGACGGCCTTGGCCTCGTTCTTGAAGCGGCGCACAAGGTCGGGATTGTTCATCAATTCGCTTTTGAGGATTTTCACCGCGATGGGGCGGTTTGTCTGCAAATCCGTGCCCCGGTACACGTTCGCCATACCGCCGGCGCCGAGCTGCTGCTCGATGCGGTAGCGCCCGTCCAGGCAGCGGTTGATCAGGTTATCCATGCTTCTCCTCCTCGGCGTCGGCCTGCACGCCGACCAGCAGCACCGTGATGTTGTCCATACCGCCGGCGGCCAGCGCCTTTTCGACCAGTTCGTCCGCCGCCTCATAGAACGGCGTGCCGGCCAATGTGCCGGCGATGGCGTCGGCGGAGACGTAATTGGAGAGCCCGTCCGTGCACAGCATCAGCACGTCGCCCTCGCTGACCTCCACCTCGCCGCAGTCCGCCGTCACCGTGCGCGCCACGCCCAGCGCGCGCGTGATCAGGTTTTTCTGCGGATGCGTGTAGGATTCCTGCTCCGTGATCGAGCCCTGCTCCACGAGCTCCTGCACCATCGAATGGTCCTTCGTCAGCTGGAACAGGCCGCCGCTGTGCAGAAGATAGGCCCGGGAATCGCCCACATGGGCGTACTGGACATGGTTGCCGCGCACAATGGCGCACACGACGGTGGTGCCCATGCCGCGCGCGGAGGGCGTGGACTGCGCCTTGTTGTAGATCGCCGCGTTCGTATAACCGATCGCCGCGCGCAGAAACGCGTGCGCGTCCGCCGAGTTGCCCACCGAGGAAATGCCCGCGGTGAACGCCTCCTCCAGGCTGGCGGCCGCCATGCTGCTGGCGAGCCGTCCGCCGCGCGCGCCGCCCATGCCGTCGCACACGACGGCCCAAACCGTCCCGTCCGGCATGCTGCCCGCGCGATAGCTGTCCTGGTTTTCCGCGCGCTGATTCCCGATGTCTGTCCTGGCGACCAGTTTCATCCGTCCGTCCCTTCCTTTTTGGCCTCGCGCCGCAATTGCCCGCAGGCCGCGCTGATGTCCGCGCCCAGACGCCTGCGCACCGTCGCGTTCACGCCCAGGCGGCCCAGCTCCGCCTGAAAGCGGTGGATCGCCTGTGAATCCGCCGCCGTGAAGGGCGAGCCGTCCACGGGGTTGATGGGGATCAGATTCACATGCGCGCCCATGCCGCGGATGAGCTGCGCAAGGCAGCGCGCCGTCTGCGGGCTGTCGTTGACGCCGCGCACCATGGAGTACTCAAAGCTGATGCGCCGGCCGGTGATCTTCTGATAATCCCGGCAGGCGGCGATGAGCTGCTCTACGGGATAGGCGTCGTTCACCGGCATCATGCGGCTGCGCATCGCATTCTCGGGCGCGTGCAGCGACACCGACAGCGTCAGCTGCAGCTTGCGCTGCGCCAGCTCGTAGATCTTCGGCACAAGGCCGCAGGTGGACAGGCTGATGTTGCGCATGCCGATGTTCACGCCGTCCGGCGAGGAGATGATGGACAGAAAATCCATCACATTGTCGAAGTTGTCCAGCGGCTCGCCGATGCCCATCAACACGATGTGCGACACGCGCTCGCCGGTGTCGCGCATCACGGCGTAGATCTCGCCCGCGATCTCTCCGGCCGTGAGGTTGCGCACGCGCCCGCCCTGTGTGGATGCGCAAAAGCGGCACCCCATGCGGCAGCCCACCTGTGTGGACACACAGACAGTATTGCCATAGGAGTACTGCATCCAAACGCTTTCGATGCAATTGCCGTCCGCAAGGCCCAAAAGATATTTGCGCGTGCCGTCCTTCGAGCGCTGGCAGCGCCGGATCTGCAGCCGCTCGATCTCGCAGGTTTCGGCAAGCTGCGAGATCCACGCTTTCGGCAGATCGGTCATCTGAGAAAAGCCGTCCGCCCCGCGCTGGTGCAGCCAGCGGAACAGCTGCCGGGCACGAAACGCCGGCTGGCCCTGCTCTCGGACAAAGTCTTTCATTTGTTCCATCGTCAAAGACGACACGGCTATCTTATTCATTGTACCACAATCCTTCTGCGGTTTCCATCCATTTCTGTAAAAGCCGTCATTCTCACCGCATTTTTTGCATCGGCGCAATAAAAAATCCATCGCATTGCGGCAAAAGCGGCAGCACCGTGACGCCGCAGGGCCCCTGCTGCGCCCACGCGGGCAGCCCCTCGCACGGCACGGCGGCAAATTCCGGGTGCCTGCGCAAAAATTCGCGCACCACGTCCTCGTTCTCGGCCGGGTTCAGCGTGCAGGTGGAATACACGAGCCTGCCGCCCGCTTCGAGATACCGCGCGCCCGTCTCAAGGATCGCGCGCTGCGTCTCGACGAGGCGGTCGATCCCCTCGAGGGTCTTGTAGCGCACATCCGGTTTTTTCGCCATCGTGCCGAGGCCGGAGCACGGCACGTCGCACAGTACGCGCTGCGCGCCGCACAGCGCGCCGTCAAACTCGGCGGCGTCCGCCGCGCCCGTCTCGGCGCATGTCACGCCCAGGCGGCGCAGCGCCGCGTCGATGAGCGGCACGCGGTTTTGCGCCGCGTCCCGGCAGACCAGACGCCCGCGGTTTTCCATATCCTGCGCAAGCGTCGCGCTCTTGCCGCCCGGCGCCGCGCACAGATCGACGACCTTCTGCCCCGGCCGCGCGTCCAGCAGCCGGCACGCGAGCTGGGACGTCTGCCCCTGCACATGGAAAAGGCCCTCTCGGAAGGGCGCGAACGACGTGAGCTTGCCGCGCCAGTTCGCCACCACGCTGCCGGGCACGTCGCCCTCGCGCGCCTCGACACCCTCGCGCACAAAGCGCTCGCACAAGGCCTGCGGCGTGGTGCGCAGCAAATTGGCGCGCACGCTGAACGCCGGCGGCACAAAGCTGGCGGCGAGGATCTCCTCGCACCGGCCCGGAAATACGTTTCGCAGCAGCCGGGCCACCTGGGGCGAAACGCTGTACAGTACGCACAATCGCTCCTCTTCACCGGAAAAGCGCGCGGCGGCGAGGTCGAACGACGCCGCGCGGCGCAGCACCGCGTTGACAAGCCCCGCGTATTTGCCGCGCCCCATGCGCCGGCACAGGCTGACGGATTCGTCCACCGCCGCGTGCACGGGCACGCCGTCCATCCAGCGCGCCTGGTACAGCCCCGTGCGCAAAATGGCGCGCACGCCGGCGTCCGCCGCGCGCAGCGGGCGTGCGAGGAAGCGGCCGAGAATCCAGTCGATCGTCGCCATCCGCTCCACCGTGCCGTAAAAAATGGCGGCGGCGAGCGCGCGATCCTTCGCCGCGCCGCAAAAGCGGTCCAGCTCTTTTGCCAGCACGAGGTTGGCGTAGCCGTTTTGCTCCTGGCGCATCATCGCGCAGGCGGCCGCGCGCCGCGCGTCGGCGCCGGGCTGCGGCGCCGCGGTCACAGCATGTCTCCCGCGCGCAGGCGGCGTCCCGCGGCCCACGCCGCGCCGTCCATGGCGCGGCTGCCCTCCGGCACCACCTGCACGAGCGTCAGCGCGCCGCTGCCGCAGGCAACGGTCAGCGGCTTTGTGCAAAGCACCTCGCCCGGGCGGCCCTTCGCCTGCTCGTCCAGGCGCGCCGCCAGCACTTTGATCTTCTTGCCGCCGTGCACAAAATAGGCCACCGGCCACGGGTTCAGCCCGCGGATCAGATCGTGCAGGCTGCGCGCGTCGCGCTCAAAGGAAAACAGCGCCATCTCTTTTGTCAGGGGCGGCGCCAGCGTCGCGAGCGCATCGTCCTGCGGCACGGGCTGCGCGCGGCCCTGCTCGATGTCGTCCAGCGATTGCAGCAGCGTTTGCGCGCCCAGCGCCGAAACGCGCTCGAACAGCTCGCCGCTCGTCTCCTCCGCGCCGATGTCCACCGGCGCTACGCGCAGGATGTCGCCCGTATCCAGCCCTTCGTCCAGCTGCATGATGGTGACGCCCGTGCGCTTGTCGCCGTTGATGACGCTCCACTGCACCGGGGCCGCGCCGCGGTATTTCGGCAGCAGCGACACATGCAGGTTGACGGCCCCGTGCGGCGGGATCGAAAGGATCTCCCCCGGCAGGATGCGCCCGTACGCCACCACGACGATGATGTCCGGCGCGAGTGCGCGGACGGTCTGCGCCGCCTCGGGCGTGCGCAGTGTGCGCGGCTGATACACCGGGATGCCTTGCTCCAGCGCCAGCGTCTTGACGGGCGGCGCCGTCAGCACCTGTTTGCGGCCGACGGGCTTATCCTCGCGCGTGAACACGGCGCACACCGTGTGCCGCCCCTGCGCAAGGATGGCGGAAAGGCTCTGCGCCGCGATGTCCGGCGTGCCCATGAACAGAATTCTCATTCTTCCTCGTCCTCGTGATCCAGGTCCTCATAGAAATACTCGGCGCGGTCGACGATCGTCACGCCGTCCAGATGGTCGCTCTCGTGGCAGATGCACCGCGCCAGCATGCCTTCGGCCTCCAGCGTGAACGGCGCGCCCGTGCGGTCGAACGCGCGCACCGTCACCTTCTCGGGGCGCGTCACCGCGCCGTTGCGCCCGGGGAACGACAGGCATCCTTCGTACTGCGTCACTTCACCCTCGCAAGAGAGGATCTCCGGGTTCACAAACTCGAGAAATTTCGTCTCGTAGCCCTCCGGCCGCTCGCCGTCCTCGGGCAGGTCGCGCTCATCCACGCTGATGAACACGCGCCGCAGCATGCCCACCTGCGGGCCGGCGAGGCCGTAGCCGTTCGCGTCCAGCAGCGTCTCGCGCATATCGTCCAGCAGCTGCGCGAGCTTCGCGTCAAAATTGGTGACAGGCCGGCACTTTTTCTTCAAAATGGGATCGCCGTCCAGTACGATCGTTCTCAAAGCCATATTCTTGTAACCTCCCTGAAAGACATCAGACGTCAGCGTCTGCGTGAAAATCGATGGAAACACTGGCCTTCGCCGGCCATTTCTCCCGGTTGTAATCGTCCAGCGCGCGGCGCAGCATCGCGCGGAAGTCCGCATTGGCGCGGCACTTGAGCGTGAGCTTGAAGCGGTAGCGCCGGTTGACCATTGCGATGTTCATCGGCGCGGGGCCCAGGATGCGCAGCGGCATGTTCGGCACGCTTTCGGCCTCGCGCTGCACAAAACCGGCGAACGCGCGCGCCGCCGCGTACACCGCCGCCTCGTCCGGCCCCTGGAACGCCGCCATGCAGATCGCGCAGAACGGCGGGTAGAGGTTCAGCCGGCGGAACCGAATTTCGCTGTCGAAAAAGGCGCGGTAGTCCTGCCGGGCGGCCATGGCGAGCACCGGGTGCTGCGGGTCCACCGTCTGGATGAGCGCGCGGCCCGGGCGCTGGGCGCGCCCGCCGCGCCCGATCACCTGCGTGACAAGGCTGAACACGTTCTCGTAGGCCTTATACCCCTGCGCGAACAGCATCTGGTCGATGCCCAGCACGCCCACCAGCGTCACTTTCTCAAAGTCGAGCCCTTTTGCGACCATCTGCGTGCCCAGCATGATGTCGTACTCGCCGCGCGCGAACGCGGCCAGCATCGTCTCGTGCGCGTGCTTTTTCTGCGTGGTGTCCAGATCCATGCGCAGCACGCGCGCGGCCGGCAAAAGTGCGGCCAGCTCCTCCTCCACGCGCTGCGTGCCGAAGCCCGTGTACCGGATGCGCCCGCCGCAGTGCGGGCAGACCTGCGGCACGGGTTCGACCGCCTTGCCGCAGTAGTGGCACAAAAGCCGCTCCTCCGCCTTGTGGTACACCATCGGCACGCTGCACGCGTCGCAGCGGATCACCTCGCCGCACGCCGCGCACATGCCCACCGTCTTGTACCCGCGCCGGTTCAAAAGCAGGATCGTCTGTTCGCCGCGCGCGAGGTTTTCGCGCATCTCTGCGGCCAAGCGCGCCGAGATGCTGCCCGCGTTGCCCGCGCGCAGCTCCTCGCGCATATCCACCATCTCCACGCTCGGCAGCGGCATCCGGCGGTAGCGCTCGGGCAGCTCCACCAGATGATAGCGCCCCTGCACGGCGCTGTAATAACTCTCGGTGGACGGCGTGGCGCTGGCCAGCACCAGCAGCGCGCCGTGCGTCACCGCGCGGCGCTTTGCGATGTCGTGCGCGAGATAGCGCGGCGCGTTTTCCGAGTGGTAGGTGTGCTCCTGCTCCTCGTCGATGATGATCAGGCCGATATCGCTGAGCGGGGCGAACACCGCGCTGCGCGTGCCGACCACGATGTCGGCGCGCCCGTCCTGAATCTGCTGCCACTGCAACAGGCGCTCCGTGTGCGACAGCGCCGAGTGCTGCACCGCCACGCGCTCGCCGAAGCGCCGTTTGAGCCGGTAGATCATCTGCGGCGTCAGCGAGATCTCCGGCACGAGCACAAGCACCTGGCGCTTTGCGGCGATCGCCTGTTCGATCAGCTTTAAAAACACCAGCGTTTTCCCGCTGGCCGTCACGCCGTGCAAAAGGGCGGCGGACGGGCCTTTGCCCAGCAGGCCGCGCAGCTGTTCGAACGCGCGCTGCTGGCTGTCGCTGAGCAGCACCTCGCCCTCGTCCATTTGGTAGTTTTCATATACCGCCAGCGCGCGCGGCTGTTCGACGCGCCGCACAAGGCCTTTTTTGCACAGCGCCTCCAGCACGGCGCGGCCGGTTCCCTGCGCCTCCATCTCGCTCAGCGCCTTTGCGCCGCCGCCCAGCGCCGCCAGCGCCGCGCGCTGCTTTTCCGTCAGCTTCCCCGCGTTTTCGGGCGGGTTTTCCGCCAGGCGGTAGGCGCGCTGCACATCGCGCGTCAGCTGGCGCTCCAGCTTCCACACGCCGTTTTCCTGCACGGCGCGGTACTGCGCGCCGTAGGGGATCACCGCGCGCACCGCCTCGTAATAAGTGCAGAACGTCTGGTCGTGCAGCGCATACACAAGCCCCAGCAGCTCCGGCGACAGGCGCGCGCGGTCGGGCGCGGCGTCCAGCAGCTCCTTCAGCGGCTCGCCCGCCTCCTGTGCCTGCTCGCAGCGCAGCACCACGCCCATGCGCGCGCGCGGCGCGCCGCGCCCGAACGGCGCGAGCACCATGCTGCCCTCGTGCACGCGGCCGGCCAGCGCCGGCGGCACCCGATAGGAATACAATTTATCGAAATGGATGGTGGCGCGGTCGACCGCCACCTGTGCGATGAGCGGCAACGCGCGCGCCCCCTTTCTTAATCTAACGCTCTTGGCCCGCCGGATATTTCATCCGCCCGGCGCTCACCCCTGCGCGCGGCGGCGCATCCAGATCTCGTACAGCTCGTCGGCGCAGCGGCCGGCATCGTCGTTCACCACGGAAAAGTCGTACTCGTCCACGCGCTGCAGCTCCTCGGCGGCGCGCTGCATGCGCCGTTCGATGGCATCCTCGCTCTCGGTGCCGCGCCCGCGCAGACGGTTGCCCAGCTCTTCGACGCTCGGCGGCATGATGAACACCAGCGTGGCGTCGGGATACAGCCGCTTGATGTTCGCCGCCCCGATCACCTCGATGACCAGCACCACGCCGACGCCGTTTTCGATGCGCCTGTCCACCTCGGATTTCGGCGTGCCGTAGTAATTGCCGCAGTAGTTCACATGCTCGAGCATCTCGCCCGCGCGGATTTTTCTCTCAAACTCCTCGTGCGTCAGGAAATAATAATCCGCGCCGTCCCTTTCGCCGGCGCGCGGCGCGCGCGTCGTGGCCGACACCGACATCTCCACCTCGGGGTGCTTTTCGCGCATGCGGCGCACCACCGTGTCCTTCCCCGCGCCGGACGGCCCGGAGACCACCAGCAGATACCGTTCCTTATTCATCGGCCTCTTCATCCTCCTCGTCGTCCGCCAGGCGCCCGGCCACCGTCTCCGGCTGCACGGCCGAGAGCACCACATGGTCGGAATCCATAATGATCACGGCGCGCGTGCGCCGGCCGTACGTCGCGTCGATCAGGCTGCCGCGGTCGCGCGCCTCCTGCACGATGCGCTTGATGGGGGCGGATTCCGGGCTGACGATGGCGATGAGCTTATTGGCGCTCACCATATTGCCGAATCCGATGTTGATCAGCTTCAAAGCGTTTCCTCCTCATTCGATGTTCTGGATCTGCTCGCGGATCTTCTCGATCTCGCCCTTCATCTCCACCACCATGCGGGTGATCGCAAGGTCCGAGCATTTCGAGCCGATCGTATTCGTCTCGCGGTTGAGCTCCTGCGTCAGGAAATCGAGCTTGCGGCCCACGGGTTCTGCGAGCTCCAGCAGGTCGCGGTACTGCCGGATGTGGCTGTGCAGGCGCACCGTCTCCTCATCCACGGCCGTTTTATCCGCAAAGATCGCCGCCTCCGTCAACACGCGCGCGTCGTCGATGGCGCGGTCCTCCAAAATGGCCTTCAGCTTTGCGTACAGTTTTTCCGTGTAGGCGCTCACGCGGCCGGCGCTCGCCTTTTCCACCTCGCCGACCAGCTCCTCCACGCGCGCCAGCTTCGCAAGGATGTCCTCCTTGAGTTTTTCGCCCTCGGCCGCGCGCATGGAAAGGAAGCTGTCCACCGCTTTTTCGGCCACCGTGCGCACATCCTCCCAAAGCTGTTCCTCATCCTGCGCGGCGCGGCGCGCCACGAGGACGTCCGGAAAGCGCGCGAGGCCCGACAGCGTCAGATCGTCCGCGAGGCCCAGCTCGGCGCCCATCGCGCGCATCGCCTGCAAATAGCCGCGCGCCAGGTCGAGGTTGGGCGCGATTTCCGTCTCCTGCGCGCCGACGTTCACCACCGTGAGGCCCAGCTCCACCTTGCCGCGGAACACCCGTGCATTCACAAGCTTTTTCAGCTTGTCCTCCATAAATGAAAAACTGCGCGGCATCCGGGATGAATACTCAAAATAGCGCGCGTTGACGCTCTTGAGTTCCACCGTGATGTCACGCCCGCCGATCTCCATCTCCGCGCGGCCATAGCCCGTCATGCTGAAAATCATCGTGCAAACGCCCTCCACATGAAATAGTTAGATTTATTGTACCTGTTTTCACCGTT
>DXGT01000079.1 GCA_019113785.1 Candidatus Ruthenibacterium merdigallinarum
TCTCGGTGTCGCCGCTGCTGCTGTCGTCCCGCAGGCAGGAGAGCTTCGCGCGCGTGCGCGAGGTGGAGGTCCGGGGCGATACGCCCCGCTGAAGGGCGGCCGCGCAGGCGGCGCCCCGAAAGAAGGTGATGTGTTTTGATCCATATTTCCGTGCGATTCGCGCTGCTTTTGAAGGACGATTACAGCGGCGCGACCATCGCAGACGGCGGACAGCGCTTTTTCGTGGACGGCCGTGCGGCGCGTCCCATCCGAAAACCCGAGGGGTTCTTTGTGTTCACCGATCCGCCGGGCGCGCCGTCCGGGCCCGCAGAGGGCTGGGACGTGCGCATTGAAAGCCCGCGCCACTTTCCGCGCACGGTGCACATCGACGCGGCGCGCCTTGCAAAGGACATGCCGCTGTGCACGGTGGCGATGTACCGGCGGCCGCACAGCGGCTTTGCCGACTGCGAGTGGCTCGAGGCCGCCGCGCCGCCCGGCATGCTGGCCGTGGCGCTGGCGGGCGAGGACCCGCCGCTGGCGCTGCGCGGCTTTTCCGAGGACGGCGCGGCCATCTACCTGCGCGGCTACACCGCCGAAAACCTTCTGTGGCGGCGCGTGTGCGTGGGCGAGGGCGACGAGGCCGAGCTGTTCACGCTCACCGCGCGGCGCGCGGACGGCGGCTACGGCGTGGATCGTCCGCCCGGCTTTTCGCACGCCGAGGGCGAGGCCGTCCGCTTTGCGGCCGCGGCGCCCGCGGGCGCAGACGGGCGGTGCAGCATCCCCGTGCGGCCGGGCTGGCTCGCAAGGCCGCGCGAAGTGCGGATCTTTGACGAGGAGGCGATGCGATGGCGGGAAACCTAGTGTGCGCAGGCGCTCTGCTGATGTGCAGTTTCGGCATGGCGCCCTCGTCGCTGGTGGTGACGCCGCAGAATAAGGTGCTCTGCGGCGGGCCCCCCGCGGCCAACATCATGGACATGAAGCCCATGGCCAACATCATGCCGTTCGGCATGTGCTCATCGCTGGCCAACCCCACGGTGGCGTCGGCCACCGCCGCCGCGCTGGGCGTTTTGACGCCCATGCCGTGCGTGCCGGTGCCCGCGGGCCCGTGGGCGCCCGGCAGCGCCACCGTCCTGTTGGGCGGCATGCCGGCGCTGAACAGCACCTGTAAACTGATGTGCGCTTGGGGTGGCGTGATCCAGATCACATCCCCCGGCCAGATAAAAACCACCGCAGGCAATTGACCCAAAGAAAAAAAGAAATCGAAAAGGAGGAGCGGCCCGGAAAGGGTTCCGGGCCCAGACAGATTATGGCTGAGTATTTATCCCCCGGAGTGTACGTAGAAGAGTTCGAGTCCGGCATGCGCGCCATGGAGGGCGTCAGCACCAGCACGGCCGGTTTCATCGGCATGGCTGAGCGCGGCCCCGTGGTCGGCACGCCCGAATTCATCACCAGTTTCGCCGACTACAAGCGCAAATTCGGCGGCTATCTCTCCGAGAACACCCACGGCGGCAACCGCTTCTTGCCCTATGCGGTGGAGCAGTTCTTCGCCAACGGCGGCGCGCGCTGCTTTGTGATGCGCGTGGCCCCCGCCGACGCCAAGGCGGCCAGCGCGGCGATGAGCAGCGTGGTGCTCACCGCGAAAAACCCCGGCCGCTGGGGCAACGACATCCGCGTGACCATCACGGCCTCCTCCAAGGGCAAGACCCAGGCCGTGGCCGTCACCGAGGACGCCGCCGCCGCCAAGACCTACACGCTGAAAAACGCCTCCGCCTTCAGCGCGGGCGACGTGGTGGCGCTGTATGAGAACGGCCGTCTGGCCGGGCACAACCGCGTGGCGCGCGTGCAGGGCAACGAAGTGACGTTTGAAAACGAGTTCGAGCAGGACGTCGTCGACACCGCTCTGGTGCCCCGCCGCGTGCTGGCCACGTGCGAAGTGGACATCGAGGTGGCCTGCGGCGACGTGGTCGAGGTCTATGAGACCGTCTCGCTGAACCCGCAGGACGCGAGCTACATCGAGAACCGCATGGCGCGCTCGGCGCTGGTGTCCGTCAAGGTGACGCCCGTGGAGGACGTCTGCCCGCCGATGCTGGCCCTCGCGGGCGACGCGGCCGGCGAGAAGGCCGTGTTCACGCTGTCCGGCGGCAGCGACGGCGACTGCAAGAAGGCCGACGACGCCATGTACATCGGCGGCGGCGACGCCCCCGGCAAGCGCACGGGCCTCGCGGCGTTCGAGGAAGTGACGAACGTCAGCATCATGGCCATCCCCGGCATCACCAGCGCCGCGGTGCAGCTGGCGCTCGTGGCCCACTGCCAGAACCTGGCCAGCCGCTTCGCCGTGCTGGACATGCCGCTCGAGATGACCAAGCCCCAGGATCTGCTGGTCCACCGCGAGACGATCGACTCCGACTACGCGGCCATGTACCACCCCTGGCTGGAGGTCTATGACATGGCGGCCAAGCGCCCGGCGTACATCCCGCCCTCCGGCGCCGTCTGCGGCATCTACGCGCGCAGCGACAACACCCGCGGCGTGCACAAAGCGCCCGCCAACGAGGTGGTGAACAACTGCCTGGGCCTGTCGTGCATGTACAACAAGGGCGAGCAGGACCTGCTCAACCCCGCGGGCGTCAACCTGATCCGCGCGCTGCCCGGCCAGGGCATCCGCGTGTGGGGCGCGCGCACCTGCTCGAGCAACAACCTGTGGAAATACGTCAACGTGCGCCGTCTGTTCATCTATCTGGAGGAGACCATCCGCACCCAGACCAACTGGGCCGTGTTCGAGCCCAATGACGAGGTGCTGTGGCTGCGCGTGCAGCGCACGATCGTCTCGTTCCTGCGCGACATGTACCGCGCCGGCGCGCTGGTGGGCGCCACGGAGGACGAGGCCTTCTTCGTCAACATCGGCCGCGACACCATGACCGAGCAGGATATCGCCAACGGCCGCCTGATCTGCATCATCGGCGCCGCGCCCAGCCGTCCGGCGGAGTTTGTCATCTTCCGCATCACCCAGAACATGAAAGAGTGACGCCGCGACCGGCGAGATGAACGAAAGGAAGGATCACAATTATGGCAGTCAACAGCTATCCGTTTAAAAAGTATAACTACCGCATCGAGATCGACAGCATCGATGTGGCGGCTTTCTCCGAGGTCAGCGGCTTCGACGCCAGCGTGGACGTCATTGAGTACCGCGAGGGCACCGATCCCATCAACTCCCCGCGTAAGATGCCGGGCCTGACGAAGTACGGCAACGTGACGCTGAAATGGGGCATGACGGAGAACCTCTCGTTCTACGAGTGGGTGGCCGGCATCTCCGACGGCACGAAGGCCGCCGCCGAGGACCGCGTGCAGGACATCACCATCTACCTGCAGGACGACGCCCACAACGACATCGCCAGCTGGACGCTGGTGAACGCGTGGCCCTGCAAGTACACCGCGCCCGACTTCAACGCCTCCTCCAGCGAGATCGCTTTCGAGAGCGTGGAGCTTGCGTTCGAAGAGATGCGCAGAGACCAGTAACCATTCCGTCCCGCTCCCCCGCGCGGCTTTGCCGCGCGGGGGAGGCGCCGGGACATTTTGAGAGGTGCGCCCCATGGAAGAATTTGCGACTGAATTTGAGTTCGATCTGCCCAAAGGCTACATCGACCCCGCCGGCACGCTGCACAAGCACGGCGTGATGCGCCTGGCCACCGCGGCCGACGAGATTTTGCCCCTGCGCGACCCGCGCGTGGTGCAAAACCCCGGCTATCTGACGATCATCCTCCTGTCGCGCGTCGTCACCAGCCTCGGCACGCTGCCGAAGATCGACCCGCGCGTCATCGAGCGGCTGTATTCCTCCGACCTCGCTTTTTTGCAGAGCATGTACCAGCGCATCAACGCGGTGGAGCCCATCGTCGAAACCTGCGTGTGCCCGGAGTGCGGCCATAAATTCGAGCACACGGTAAATTTTACTTTAGCGGAGTAACCCTCTATCCCGAGCAGGAGCTGTACAAGGAGGTGTCGTTCATCTCCTACTACTACCACTGGGATTACAAGACGGTTATGACGCTGGACCATCAGACGAGGCGACGGTTCTGCGCGGAGATCTCCGCCATCCACAAGGAGCTGAACCAGACGCCGAAAAACATCTTCGAGGTGTAAACCATGAGCATTGGAAGCACGCTGCTGAACCTGCGGCCGGAGCCGGTGCCCGGTTACAAGTTCCAGGTGTTCATCAACAATATCCGCATGGGCTTTTCCAAGGTGACGAACATCGAGGAGTCCATCGAGACGGAGCCGCTGCAGGAGGGGGGCGTCAACGACCGCGTCTACTCGCTGCGCAAGCCCGTCAGCACCGAGCGCTCGCTCGTGTTCGAGCGGGGCATGGGCAGCCGCGGCCTTGTGATGACGATGCTGACGCTGCGCTTCACCGTGGGCCAGCGCATCCCGCAGGACATCCTCATCCTTGTGTGCGACCGCACCGGCACCATCACGCACATCTATCAGGTGCACGGCGCGGTGGTAAAAAAATGCAGTGTGAGCGATCTCGACGCCATGAACAGCGAAGTGCTGATCGAGCGCTTTGAAATCGCGTACGAGACGCTGGAGAGCTGCCCCATCGCGGCGGGCGTCGCAGGCGGCGCGCTGTCGGCGCTGGGGGCAGACCTGTTTTAAAACGTTGGCGGATGCCAAGGAGGCGATCGCATGATGCAACCCGTGCTGGACCCTGTGCTGAGCAGGCAGATCCTCGCGCGCTATGCAAACTTCGCCTCCAGCGTCGGCGCGCCCGCGCCGATGGAGCATCTGGCCCCCGCCGCGCCCGCGGAAGAGCAGGGCGCGCGGTATGAGACGATCGTGCAGAACCTGTACACGGTGACGCAGGCCATCGAGCAGAACGTCCTTGTGAATTTGCGGCTGGATCTGCGCTTTCTGGCGCTGCGCGTGGCGCAGGCCGTCGAACAGGCGGGCCGCGCGCAGGCCCGGGGCGCCATGGCGGCCGGGGCGGCGGACAAATTTGCGCCGCAGACGCGGCGCATGCCGGCGCCGCAAACGGCCCTCGGCGTGATCGCCGCCGCGCAGAATGCGGCGCGCACGCCGCTCACAGCCCTCCCGCAGGCGTCGGGGCCCTCCGAACCCGCCGCGCCTGCGGCGCAGAGAGCGCCCGCGCCGGCGGACGCAGCGCAGCGGGTTTTGCTGCCCGCGCCCGCACAGCGCACGCTCGCGCCGGCCGGCGAGGCCGCGCGCGGGGAACAGGGCGCGCCGCAGCCCGCGCAAAGCCGACGCAGCCCGCGGCCGGAAGCGCCGCAGCCCGCGCACAGGCGCGCGCCGCTGGGGCACTTCGACGTCCCGCAGGACGAGCTCGAGCAGGACGGCGCGCCCGCGCCGCAGCCGCGCCCCGCGCGCTTACAGGGCGTGCCGGGCGCACAGCGCGTGCTGAACGCGCCGCCCGCCGCGCGGGAAACGAGCGCGCCTTTGGCACAGGCGGCCGAAGCGGCCCCGCGAAGCAAAGCGTCCCCTGCGCAGGAAGCGCAGCCCGCCGCGCGCCGGGAAGCGCCGGCCCCCGCGCCCGCGCCGGCCGTGCACCCCGCCGCACAGACGCCGCCTTTGACGGGCGCGCCGCAGCCTGCGCGGCCCGTGGCCGCGCAGACGCCGCACGTTGCCGCGCAGGCCAATGCGCCGCTCGCACAGGCTGCGCCGCAGGTGTCCCGGACGCAAGCGCCTCCGCAGGAGGCTGCGCCGCTCTTGGACGCAGCGGCCCCGCCGCCGGCGTCCACCGTGCACCGCGCGCCGCCGCCAGAACACAGTGCGCCGCATCGCGCGCAGGAGCCGCGCACGGCCGCGGCGCAGACGCCGGGCGAAGCATCCGCGCCGCGCGCCGCTGCACAGCCGGCCGCCGGCGAGTCGGGCCAAGCGCCGATGCGCGCCCCCGTTCACGCCGCGCCCGCGCCGACGGTGCACCGCGCGCCGCAGGCGCAGGGCGACGCCATGCAGGCGGCTGCGCAGCAGGAGGACGTGCCCAGCGCCGGCCCGCAGCCGATGGTGCGGCAGGCGCCGCAGCCCGCAGCGCCCGCCCTGACGCAGCTGCACACGCCGCAGGCGCAGGCCGCGCCAGGCGCGCAGAGCGCCCGCCCGGCCCGGCCCGCGCAAACCGCACAAACCATACAAGCCGCGCACTCTGCGCAGAGCCCGGCTTCGCCGCGCGGACAGGCGCAGCCCGATGTGCCGCCCGCCGCGCGCCGGATGCCGCCGCCCGCGCCCGCCCGCACACAGCTGCGCGCGGAGAGCGCCCCGGCAAACGCCGCACAAAGCGCGCCCGCGCCGGCCGCACCGCGCGCCGCCGCGAAGGAGGCTGCGCCGCCTGCGACCGCAGCGCCCGCGCCGTCCGTGCGCCGCGCGCCGCCCGCGTTCACACCGGCGGCCATGGCCGCCGGCCCCGCGCAGGAGGGGTTTGCCGCGCAGATCGCGCAGCGCCCGTTCACGCCGGCCCGTCTGGCCGGGGCGCACGCCGCACCGGCCGTGCACGCCGCTGCACAGGCGCGGCCCGCCGGCGCAGCGCAGCCGCAGCCCGCGGCGTTTTCGCCCGCGGCGGCCGCGCATCCCGCGCCGATGGCCGGGACGGCTGCGCCCATGGAACTGCGCCGCGCGCCGTCCGCGCCCGCTGCAAAGGCGGCCGGCGCGGCCGACGCCGCCGAGGGCATCCCCACGGTGCGCCGCACCCGCAAAGCGCCGCGCGCCGTGACCCAGACGCCCGCGGCGGCCCCTGTGCCGGGCGCGGCCGCATCCGGCGCGCCGGTGCAGCTGGAGATGCCGCCCGCCGAGATCGAGCGTATTGCCGACAAGGTGTACCGGCAGATCGAAACGCGCCTGCGCAGCGAGAAAATGAGAAGGGGGCTTTGAGCGATGGCCTTGACCGACAAGCTGAAATCCGCGGCGGGAGCCGCGAAGGATAAGATCACCGGCGCATTGACGCCCGCCAAGCTGGAGAAGGCGCGCATCGAGATCATCGAGGACCCCGGCGCGAACGCCGCGGTCAGCGCCGCCGGCAAAAAGACGGTGACTGTGCAGTTCAACCCCTCGGAGTACACGATCGAGCGGCGCGTGCGCCACGCGCGGCGCAACCCCATCGGCGGCAACGGCACGCCCGAGCAGCGCCAGGTGCCCGCGGGCGACGCCGCGCGGCTGACGGTCGCTCTGTACTTCGACACCATCACCGATCTGCACAGCCTGGGGCTGTCGGATGCGAAAAAGGCGCTCACCGGCGGAAAGGCCGGGCTGAAGAGCCTCGCGGTCGACCAGTTCTGGCGCGCCTCGAACAAAAACCCCGCCGAGGCGGCCGCCGCGCTGATGCAGCTGGTGAAATTCGCCAGCAAGAGCCACCAGCCGCCGCAGGTGAATTTCCTGTGGGGCGCGCTGGACTTCATCGGCAAGGTGGAGAGCGCGTCGGCGCAGTACACGATGTTCTCGCCCGCGGGCGTGCCCGTGCGCGCGAAGGTGACGCTGGTGATCGTGGGCGAGGAGCGCGAAAAAGTGCAGCAGGCCCGGCAGATGCAGCCCGAGTCACCCGACCGCACGAAGGAGCGCACGCTCGCGCAGGGCGACCAGCTCTGGATGATCGCCGGGCAGGAGTACGACGACCCCGCCCAGTGGAAGGTGATCGCCGAGGCGAACGGCATTTTGAACCCGCGCAAGCTGGAGCGCGCGGCGGTGCTGAAGGTGCCGTCGATCAAATAAAACGGGCGCGCAGCGCGCAGGAAAGGAGGGGCAGGCGATGGACCTGATGACGGCCAGCACGAGCTACCGGCAGCTGGAGAAAAAGTATCAGCAGTTCGCGGCCCCCACCGTGCGCGTGCTTGTGGACGGCGTGGACATCGGCGAGCGCATGCGGGCGAAATTCGCCTGCGTCACGGCCGACCTCACAGCCGGCTACGCCGCGTCCGGCGCGTCGTTCGACGTCATCGGCGAGTACGATTACGAAAAGACGGACTTTGCCCCCGCCGGCGCGGCCCGCGTGCTGCAGCTGGGCGCCAAAGTGGAGGTGCAGCTGGGCTACATCCGCACCGAGACCGTGTTCGTGGGGCTCATCGCGCAGGTGTGCTACGAGTTCGAGGAGGACGACGCGCCCTGCATCCATGTGGAGTGCATGGACGCCAAATGCCTGCTGATGAAGATCCAGCGCCTGGAGATCCGCAGCGAGAAAAAGCTGGCCGCCGTGGCCGGCGCCCTGCTGGGCAGCCAGCCGGTCAGCAGCTATCTCACGGGGCGGCAGGTCAAGCTCACCGAGGCCGAGACCGAGCCGATGCAGATGCACATGGAGAGCGATTACGACTTCCTTGTGCGCCAGGCGCAGTACGCGGGATGCGAGTTTTTCATCTGCGCAGGCAAGGCGTATTTCCGCGAGCCGCCGCGCGCGTCTTCGCCCGTGATGACGCTGGAGCCGAAAATGGGCATCCTGGAGGCCAGCGTGTCGCTGCAGGGCGCGCCGCTGGTGAAAAAGGTGACGGTGGTCGGCATCGACCCCGCCAGCGACAAGCCCGTCTCCGCCAGCGCCTCCGCCGCGGGCAGCTTCGGCCAGGGCGCGGGCGCGAACCGGATGCTCGCGGGCACCGAGCGCACGTATTTTGACGCGCGCGCCGGCAGCGCCAAAGCCGCGGCCGACCGCGCGAAGGTGCTGATGAACGGCATCCAGCAGCAGTTCGGCGAGGTGCACTGCCGGTGCATCGGCCTGCCGGAGCTGGCGCCCGGCCGGTGGGTCCGGCTGAACGGCCTGACGGGCCGCATGCCGTCCAGCGTCTACATCACGCAGGTGCGCCACGTGTTTTCCGAGAACGGCTTTTTCACCACTTTTGATGCGAGGTTCAGCAGCTTATGAGCGAGATCACACAGCTTTTGGACGGCGCTTTCGCCGCGGCCTCCGGCGCGCGGCGCACGCCCCTGTTCGTGCAGGGCAAAGTGACGGACAACGCCGACAAACAGAACGCCGGCATGGTGAAGGTGGAGTTCCTCTCGTGGGAGAACGGCAAAAACATCTGCGAGTGGATGCCGCTGCTGCGCCCCTACGCCGGCAGGGACTACGGCGCCTATCTCGTGCCGGAGGTGGGCGACCTGGTGCTGGTGGGCTTTCTGGGCGACGACGGCCGCCGCCCGTTTGTGCTGGGCGTTCTGTTCCCGGCCGACACGCAGTTCCCCAAAAAGCACTTTGACGAAAAGAACGCGAACCGCGCTTTCCGCACGAAGGGCGGCCACGAGGTGGTCTTTTCGGACGAAAAGGGCAAGGAGAAGTGCACCGTCACCACGCCGGGAGGCCTCTCGGTGCAGCTGGACGACGAAAAGCAGACGATCGCCCTGTCGGACAAAAACGGCAAAAACGAGCTTCGCATGGACTGCAAGGGCGGCCAGACCGAGCTTTGCGCCGACGCGAAGATCGTGCTGAAGACCGGCCAGTGCACCATCGCGATGGACGGCAAGGGCGGCGAGGTGAAGATCGAATCGAGCCGCATCACCGCCAAGGCCAGCGGGCAGGTCAACGTCTCGGGCACGCAGTCGGTGCAGATCTCCGGCGGCATGCTGACGGCCGAGGGCAAGCAGACCGCCCAGTTCAAGGGCGGGGCCATGGCGCAGCTGTCCGCCGGCATGGTGAAGATCAACTGAGCGCGCGGCCGCACGGCCGCAGGAAGGAGCCGCATATGCACAGCACACGGGATTTTCTCGGCCAGGGCTGGAACTTTCCGCCCGGGGCGAACGCCGCCACCGGCCGTTTCCTTGTGAGCAGCGAAGAGGAGAACATCCGCCAGTCGGTGCGCATCATCCTGACCACGCGCTGCGGCGAGCGCGCGATGCTGCCGGACTTCGGCTGCAACCTGCACGACTATGTGTTCGAGCTGCCGGACCTCGCGGCCTTAAGCCGCATGAAGGCCGAAGTGGTGGACGCGCTGACGAAATGGGAGCCGCGCATCATCGACATCGGCGTCGACATCGATCTGGACGGCCTCGGCGAGGGGCGGCTTTTGTTCGACGTCAGCTATACGGTGCGCTCGACGAACAATCCGAACAATCTGGTGTTCCCCTATTACCTGTACGAGGGCGTGGGGGACGAAGTGTAACGCGCACGGCGCGAAGGGGAGGTCACGCAAATGAAACAGGCAGACAAAGCGCGCCTGCGCGCGCGGCTCGAGGCGCTTGCGCGCGCCTATGTGCCGCAGTGGCGCTTTGCCCCGGACGACCCCGACGTGGGCAGTGTGGCGGCGCTGCTTTTGGAGGAGATGCAGGCCGACAGCGAGCGGCGCTTTGACGACGTGCTGCGCATGCACAAGATCCACTATCTCAATCTGTTCGACCGCCTTCGCCCCGACCCCGTGCACGCGGCGCGCAGCTATGTGCGCTTTACGCCGGTGGCCGGCGCGGAAGCGCCCGTGTACGTGCCGCGCAAAACGCAGCTTCTGGCCGACAGCGGAGACGGCGGCCCCGCGCTCGTGTTCGAGACGTGCGAGGGCATCACGGCCAGCGCGGCCGAGCTGAACGCCGTCGTCACGGCCGAGCAGGCGAGCGACCGCATCGTCACCGTGCTCGACGGGCAGGACGCGCGCAGCTGCCGCTTCACCCCGTTCGACCCGCAGCGCGCCAGCGAGGCGCACCATGTGCTGACGCTCGCGTTCGACCGCGGGCTCGAGGGCTTCAGCGCGGGCGAAGTGGGGCTGCAGGTGTCCACGGCGGACCCGGACGAAGCCGCCGCGGCCGCCGCGCGCCTTGCGGGGGACGAAGTGACGTTTTACATCCCCGGCGAGGGAGAGGAAGAGCGCCGGACGCTCGCGCCCGTGCGCGCCGAGGGCGACACCGTGTGGTTCTCGCTGGAGGAGGGCGCGATGCGCGCGCAGACGGCCGACGGCGCGCGGCGCTTTTTCCTGTGCGCCGAGGCGAAAGGGCCGATGGACCTTGCGCTCACGGGCGCGCGCCTGCGCTTTTCGCGCGAGGGGCTTTTGCCCGACGAGGTGCGCTGCAACGGCGTCTCGCAGGCCCCGGGGCGCTTTGCGCCGTTCGGCAGCCCGCTGGAGCTGTACGCCGAGTGCGGCATCGAGTGCGCGGAGGTGTTCGCGCGGCCGGGCGCGCAGGTGAAGATGGCGTTCGACGTGCGCTTTGAGACGCTGGAGCAGACGCTGCCGGAGCTTGCGTCGGACGTCGATTACAAGGTGATCATGAAAAAGACCGCACCCGCGCCGCGCCCGCAGACGCGCGACGTGCAGCCGGACTATGTGCTGATCGAATACCTCAGCGCCCGCGGCTGGAAGCGGCTGATCGAGGACGAGCACGCCGCGCTTTTGTTCAACGGCTCGGCCCAGGGGCATGTGGAGCTCGCGTTCCCCTGCCCGGGCGACATGGCCCCGGCCGGCGAGCTTGCGGGCGAGTGCCGCCTGCGCCTGCGCATGCTGCGCGCGGACGGGCTGTACCAGCTGCCGTGCCGCCAGCACATCCCCTTCATCGAGGGGCTGCGCTTTTCCTACAGCTACGACGAAAAACCGCTCGCGCCCTGCGCGGCGCACACCGACAACAACTTCGCGCGGCGCGACGTGCTGGCGCTGTGGAGCCGCGCGCGCGCGGCGGCGCTGTTCACCTCGAGCGAGCGGCGCGGCGCGTGCCTGTACCTCGGCTTTGACGCGCCGCCCGCGGGCAGCCCGCTGAGTTTGTACTTCGAGGTGGAGAACAACGAGGACGCGCCGCTGGACTACGCGCTGGAATACCTGTCGCCGGGCGGCTTTCAGCCCGTGCAGGTGCAGGACGGCACCGAGGGGCTCTTGTACTCCGGCGCGATGTTGGCGCTGGTGCCCGCCGACGTTTCGCATGCGGCGCTGTACGGGAAGGACCGGTACTGGCTGCGCCTCGTGTGCGCGGACGACCTCTCTGCGCGGGCGGGGCTGCCCGTCATCCGCGGCATTTTCACCAACATGGCGCGCGTGGAAAACTGTGCCAGCCGCACGGAGGAGTTCTACGTGGACGACCCGAAGGCGCCCGCGCGCTTCCAACTGGCGGAGAGCCATATCCTGACGGCGAAGGTGTACGTCAACGAGGCCGACGGCGCGCAGGACGGCGCCGACCACTGGGTGCTGTGGACGCGTCGCACATACGCCGCCCAGCGCGGCCGCTTTTACGAGCTGGACGCCGCGGCGGGGGCCGTGTCGTTCGACCGGCACACCTTCTCGGTGTACGAGCCGCCCGAGGGCGCGGCCGCGGTGCGCGTGGAGTACCAGAGCTACCGCGGCGCGCAGGGAAACGTGCCCGCCGGGGCCATCCACACGATGGCGCAGCCCATCCGCTACATCTCGGGCGTCGAAAACCCGATGGCCGCATACGGCGGCACGGGCGAGGCCGGCGAGGAGGAGGCGGCGCGGCAGGTGTCCACGCTTCTGCGCACGCGCGGGCGCGCCGTCAGCGAGCGGGATTACTTCGACATCATCTCGCAGCTGGGCTGCGGCGTGCGGCAGATCAAATGCTGTAGCGGCGTCGACCGCACGGGCGCGCCGGCGCCCGACACGGTCACTGTGGCGCTGCTGATCGACGAGTACGAAAAGGGCAGCCACATCTTCTCCGCCGTCAAGGACACTGTGCGCGACGCGCTGACCGGCGCGGGCGGGCTTGTGCCGCTGGGCAAGACGCTGGTGCTGTGCCAGCCGCATTTCCTGCGCTTTTCCGTGCGCATCTGGCTGCGGTGCCGCTCGATGGAGGACGTGTACGAGACGCAGCGGCGCACCGAGGAGGCCATCCGCCGCTTTCTGGACCCGCTGCACGGCGGGTTCGACGGGCGCGGCTGGAAGATCGGCGCGCTGCCCGGCGCGCCGCAGCTGCTGGCGTATTTGAAGATGCGCGACGCGTCGCTGCGCGTGGAGCGCATGGCGATGGTGGCCCGCGCGGGCGGGCGCGAGCGCGCGGTGGACGACGATTTCCTCGCCGCCGTGAAAGACCCGTTCGTCATGGCGGTGAGCGGCGAACACACCGTGTACGCGGATGTGATGTAAACGGGCGGCCCGCGGCCGCCGGACGACTTTTTCCTGCAAGTTACGGAGGTGCCCTATGCTGCAAGTGCCGCGCCTGGACGGCGACGATTATGAAAAGATCTTTGAGCGCGCGAAGGCCCGCATCCCCACGCTGACGCAGGAGTGGACGAACTTCAACGCGGCCGACCCCGGCATCACCACGCTGCAAACCTTCGCGTGGCTGTACGACACGCTGCACTATTACATGAACGCCTCGGGCGAGGCGCACAAGCTGAAATATTTCAAGCTGCTGGGCATCGAGCCCGTCGAGCGGCCCGCGGCCTGCGTGCTGGCCCTCGAGGGCGAGGGGCGGCTGGACGTGCCGCGCGGCGCGCGCGTGTGGGCGGACGATGTGCCGTTCGAGACGCAGGAGGCGTTTGCCGGCGAGGCGAACCGCCTGTGCGCGGTGTATCTGGACGAGGGCGGCCGCCTGGCCGACCTCTCGCCGCGCGCCGGGGTGGACGGCGGGTTTGCGCCGCTGTTTGCGCCCGGCACGGCGCCGGGCGCGGCGCTGTATCTCGGCTTTGCAAAGCCGCTCGCGGCGCGCGCAAAGCTGTATCTCGAGATCGAGGCCCAGCCGCGCACGCCCTTCGGCGAGGATTTTTCGCTGGCGGCGTTTGCCTGGGAGGCATTTGACGGCGAGGAATGGCGCGCTGTGCGCGCCGAGCGTGACGAGACCTGCGGCTTTTTGAAAAGCGGCTTTGTGACGCTCTGCTTCGACGCGCCGTGCGCGCCCGCTGCCCCGCAGGAGAGGATGGCGAAGGCGTGCTATGTGCGCTGCCGCCTTGCGGAGAACCATTTCGATCTGACGCCGCGGCTGGGCCGCGTGCTGCCGTGCTGCGTGCGCGCGCGCCAGATGCAGACGTGGGCGCAGGTGGAAACCTTCTTTTATGACGGCTCCGGCGCGCTGCGGCCGGACTTTTGCGCCGGGCCGGACACGCTGGCGGCTGTGTTCGTGCGCTGCGCCGGCAAGGAGACCTATGCGCAGTGGCGCGGCTTTGCCCCCTCGGACGGCGACCGGGCGCAGGTGGAGCTGCCCGCGGGCACGGGGCGTCTGTGCGTGCGCTTTGACGCCGGGCGCTTCGGCGAAGCGCCCAAAAAGGGCGACGAGGTGCTGGTGGCGGCGATGTCGCCGCAGGCGGCGGACGTCGCGTGGCTGGGGCGCACGGACGGATGCTCCGGCCAGCGGCTGGACATCGACGCCGAAAACCTGTGCGGCCTGACGCTGGCGCTGCTGCACACCGGCGCGGACGGGCGCACCGAGTGCAGTTTGTGGCGGCGCTGCGCCGACCTCGGCGAGGTCGGCTGGGACGACTGCATGTTCGAGCTGGACGAGCGCGAGCGGCAGGTGGTGTTCGGCGACAACCGGCACGGCTGCTGCCCGCCCGCCGGGTGGGACGTGGTGGCCGTCGAGATCCGCACCTCGCGCTTTGAGGGCGGCAACGTGCTGGCGCACAGCGTGTGCGCGCCGGATGCGCCGCTGCCCGGCGTGCAGCGCGTGTACAACCCGCTGCCGGCCGAGGGCGGCTGCCGGCGCAAAAGCGCGGCGCAGCTGCAGACCGAGCTGGACGCGATGATGGCCGAGCCCGCGCGCGCCGTCACCGAGGAGGATTACCGCGCCATCGCGCTTGCCACCCCCGGGCTGATGCTCGACAGCGTGGCCGTCATCCCCATGCGGGAATACAGCGCGCGCTACGGCGTGCCGTACGCGGGCAACACGGTGGTGGTGGCGGTGAAGCCGCGCGCGGGCGGGCGCCTGCCGCGCCTGAGCGAGACCTACCGGAAGGCCGTGGCCGCGCATCTGGAACAGGCGCGCATCCTCACCACCGACATCCGCGTGGTGGGCGCGCAGTACGTGGGCGTCGGCGTGTACGGCCGCGTGCGCCTGCGCCCCGGCGAAGAGGGCGGGCGCGCGCGCGTGGAGCAGCTTCTGCGCGAGGCCGTCGAGACGGTGGACACGGGCGAGTACGGCCGCGGGGTCGACTGCGGCCGCCTGTTCTCGGCGCTGGAGCTGGAGCCCTGCGTGCAGAGCGTGGAAAACCTCTCGCTGGAATACATCGGCCGGGGCGGCGGCAAGAACGAGCACGGCGACGTCACCGCCGGGCCGGACTGCCTGACCTATTTGACGCAGATCGGCATTGAATACATCTGAAGGGGGCGTGCCGCGTGAAGCAGCCGCTGAAACAAGTGCATTTTTATAAGCGCGGGCTCGCCGCAGGCTGCGCGCAGGGCTTTGCCATGGACGACGAGCTGTGCCTGCACCTTGCGCAGGGCGGCGGGGCGTGGTTCGCCGCGTTCGACACGCACGACACACAGGGCACGTTCAACCGCCTTGTCGTGGACGGCGATTTCGCCGGCGCGAAGCTGGAGGTGCTGGCCGCGGCCGCGCCGTCCGACGGCGAGGACGGGCAGAGCCTGTCGGCGTATCTGCATTCCGACGCGCCCGCGGCCGAAAAAATGGCCGCGCTGACGGCGCTCGGGCACGTGCGCGCCGTGGACGAGCAGGACATCCTGCTGCACAGCCTCGAGGGCCGCTGGGTGTACCTGTGCGTGGCCGTGACGGCGCAGGGCGCCGAAGGCTGCGTGCTGCGCGGCGTGCGCCTTGAGTTCCCGCGCTACAGCTTTACGCAGTATTTTCCGGAGATCTATCAGGACAACGACTTTTTCCGCCGCTACATCGCGGTGTTCCAGAGCCTGTACCTCGACCTCGAGGCCAAAGTGGACGACGTGCCGCGCATGCTCGATTACGAGAGCGCGTCGCCGCAGGGCCTCGAGGCGCTGGCCTCGTGGCTCGGCGTCGATACCGCCGGCGGCATTTTCAACGACGAACAGCTGTGCATACTCATCCGCGGCAGCCGGCTGTTCCAGGGCGGCAAGGGTACGCGCAATGCGCTGGTGAGCGTGGTGCAGCTTGCGTGCGGCGTGCGCCCGCGCATCGTGGAGCATTTCCAGTGGGACAAGCTGCCCATGCCCGCCACGCGCCGGCAATTGTACGAGCGGCTGTACGGCGCGGACAGCAGCACGTTCTGCGTCATTCTGGATTTGACCGACCACCCCGGCCCGCTGGATGTGACGCAGGCGCAGCTGGAGAAGCTGATCGAGGCGTACAGCATGCTGGGCACGCGCCACAAGCTGGTGCTGCTGCGCCCTTGCAGCTACACGGACACGCATTGCTATCTCGACGTGAACAGCTGCCTGTCCACGCCGGAGAGGGCCGCAGTGGACGGCGTGACGCTCGGCGGATATTTCACCGTGGGCTGAGAGCCGCGGTTTGACCGATCGGCGCGGATGTGATAGCATGGAGATGGCCTCTCCAGCGCCCCGCGCAGCAAAGGAGGACTGAACATGGCGGAACACACCAGACGCAGACTGCACGACGGCGGCGCGATGGACGGGCTGCTGGCGAGCCGCATCGAGGAAGCCAAAGGCCCCGTGACGGGCAAGAGCCTGCCGGACGACGTGCGCTCGGACTTTGAGGCCCGCAGCGGCTTTTCCGCGCGCGGCGTGCGGGTGGTCGAGTCCGACCTGCCGCAGGCCGTGCACGCGAACGCCGTCACGCAGGGCAGCACCATCCACTTCCCGCGCGGCGGCTATGCGCCCGAGACGGCCGAGGGACGGCGCGTATTGCTGCACGAGCTGGGCCACACCGCCCAGCAGGCGCGCGGCGAGGTGCGCGCCGAGCGCGCGGGCCTTGTAAACGATTCCCCCGCGCTGGAGAGCGCGGCCGACGCCGCGTTTTCGCAGCCCGCTTTCGGCGCGCAGACG
>DXGT01000080.1 GCA_019113785.1 Candidatus Ruthenibacterium merdigallinarum
TTTGCTAACAAGCCTCATGCTGTGTCTCATTCTTTCGGCTTGTGGAAATCATACGGAAAGCGGCCGGCCGTCGGATGTGGATTCGACCGATGAAAGCGCAAAAGTTGAACGCAAACAAGAGTTAGAAGAGAGTTCTAGTAATGACCAACCGGCAAGCGCGGCACCCGAATTGCTTCCGCCGGAGACCTCCTTGGAAACAACTTACCTATATCATTCAGATGCAAGGATTGAACAATTATTATCAGCGTACAATGAAATCGCCGAATATCCGATATCGCCGGATATGGTCAGCAGTGGGGCCTATGATTTTGCGGCAAATATCTCTTGCAATGGCGTATTTATTATTGTAACGGTTTCTGGCGACCATGATTTGTTTGTTGATTACCGAATTGAAGCGAAAGGCGATAGCGCTATAAAGCCTTTGTTTAGAGATTTTTGTAAGTCTCTAAATTCTGAAATTAACGATGAGGACATAGAAACTGCTTGGAGTGCGCTCCAGACAAAAGAATACAAAAATTATAACAGATATAAGTTCAAAGGCATCGAATGTACATATACGGCATCTGCGCAGTTGTCAAATGGAACATATCGCTTTATAGTAAAGACGAGTCGGGAAGCGCTCGACTGACACTTGTCAGTTTTCAAATGTCGGGAAATTGACTTGCCCGAATTCCATCTTTCACTAAAAAGGCGGTATTCTGATATTATTTATGAAACAAACACACAGTTGCGAAAGAGGACAACAGGAGTTTTTTCAGTAACTGATTGGCACAAAGCGTAGAGAAGTATCGGTGTACAAAGGGGATACGACGCCGCTGGGGGTGCCCACAGGCGCGCTGGCTGCGTTCTCGGGCTCGGCAGGCGTCAGCCTGCTCTCGCCCTGCGGCCTTGCCAGCCCACCCGCGGGCGCGCCCAGCGGTCCTTCGGAGTTTTCGGCCGCCAGGCGGCGCCGATGGCGCGAAAGACGACGCAGCCTGCCTGACGGCAGGCAAGGAGGACTGCGCCCGCAGGCGCGTACTCAAGGCCAACCGCCCGCAGGGCGGCTCTTAGGCCGGAGTATGACAAAGCCAGCGGCGCTGCAATGGCCTGTGCCCCGCATGGGGTACGCGTCCGAAAACCGCCGTAGCCCCTTGTACACCGATACAATCTATTCCATTTAGCGGGTGCGGAGGGCAGAGTCGAACCAACGGCTGTTGTGCATTGCATGGGAGCTTGGACAGAAGCTGCAAAACCATTTCATTGCCGCATCCGCACATCCGCCGCCGCGCGGTTTTGACCGCGGCGAATCCAATAGACAGGGAGCTATCTCATGGAACTGTATCTTGCAAACACGGGATGCGACTACGAGGCCGAAAACGTGGCGCGCATCTTTTTCCCCGGCCTGCGGCCGGTCAAACGGTATCCCGCGCACGGGGCCGACGCGGTGTATGTGCGCCGCAGCCGCACGCGCGCGGTGTGCGCGGTGCGCCGGGACGGACGCGTAGCGGTGCGCTGGGCGCCGCTTGCGCCGGACGCGGACAAAAAGCAGGCCGAATACGCCGTGTGCCGCGCGCTGTTTTTGCTTTTGCGCGGCGAGACGGGGCTGTGCCCGCCGTGGGGCATGCTGACGGGCGTGCGGCCCGTGCGCTTTCTGCGCACGCTGCGCGAAAAGGGCCTGACGGCGCAGCAGGCGAAGGAGCATCTGTGCGGGCGGTACTTCGTCAGCGAGGAAAAATTCGCGCTGTGCGAGGACATCGCCCGCCGCCAGGCCCCGGCGCTCGCGGCCAGCGGCCCGCGCAGCTGCAGCCTGTACATCTCCATCCCGTTCTGCCCGTCGCGGTGCAGCTATTGCAGCTTTGTCTCGCGCACGATCGCCCAGTCGCGGGAGCTGATCGAGCCGTACGTCCGCTGCCTTGTGCGCGAGATCGAGGCCACGGCGGCGCTGATCGAGCGGCTGGGGCTGCGTCTGGAGACGGCCTACATCGGCGGCGGCACGCCCACGGCCATCAGCGCCGCGCAGCTGCGCCTGCTGATGGACACCGTGCGCCGCTGCTTCGACGTGCGCGCGCTGCGCGAATACACCGTGGAGGCCGGCCGGCCCGACTGCACGGACGAGGAGAAGCTGGGCGTCATCCTCGAGGGCGGGGCCACGCGCATCTCCATCAATCCGCAGACGATGGACGACGGCGTGCTGGCCGCCATCGGGCGGCGCCACACGGCGCAGGACGTGGCCGACTGCTTCGCCGCGGCGCGGCGCATCGGCCATCGCAACATCAACATGGACCTGATCGCAGGCCTGCCGACGGACACGCCCGCGGGCTTTGCCAAAAGCCTTGCGGCCGTGGCGGCGCTTTCGCCCGAGAACATCACGGTGCACACGCTCACGCTCAAGCGCGCGTCGAACCTGGTCATCGACCACGCGCCCGACGCCTACGGCGACGTGGCCGCCATGCTGCACGCGTGCGGCGCGCTGGCGGGGCAGGGCTACGCGCCGTACTACCTGTACCGCCAGAAGGGCACGCTGCAAAACCTGGAGAACACGGGCTACACAAAGCCCGGCTTCGAGGGACTTTACAACATCTACATCATGGAGGAGGCGCACACCATCCTCTCGGCCGGGGCGGGCGGCTCGACGAAGATGGTGGCG
>DXGT01000081.1 GCA_019113785.1 Candidatus Ruthenibacterium merdigallinarum
TTATTTGACAAATATCGTATCGGCATGTATACTATTCCTAAAAGGAATAGCCATCCATATTTTCACAATATGTCGACAAAACTTTAACAAAGATTTTACATCCGCCGCTGCCAAGCGCCCGCACGCGCCAAAGGGCCGTGCCCCGTGCGGCGCAGCGGGCGCACGGGGAGGTTTTTATGGATCTTCAGCAGCTTCGCATCGTGGTGGCCGTGGCGGACTGCGGCTCCATCAGCGCAGCCGCGCGGCGGCTGTATACCGGCCAGCCGGGCCTTTCGAAAAGCATTCGCGAGCTGGAGGCCGAGCTGGGCTGTACGCTGTTCCGGCGCACTGCGCGCGGCGTGGAGCTGACGCAGAGCGGGCGCGACTTCGTCACGCACGCGCGCAGCATCGTCTCGCAGGTGGACGCCGTGCGCAACCTGTACCGTCCCGCGCGGCAGGAGGCGCCGCGCCTTTTTGTGTGCGCGCCGCGTGCGAGCTACGCGGCCGCGGCGTTCTACCGCTGGGCCAGCGGCGCAGCGCGCGGGCCGTTCCGCTTCCAATACCGTGAGACAACGGGCTTCGCCGCGCTGGACGCCGTGGCGCAGGAGGAGGCGCAGATCGCCGTCGTGCGCTATCCCTCCGCGCGCAGCGCGCATTCGGAGGGGCTTGTGAAAGCCCGCGGCCTGCATCTGGCCCCGCTGTGGAGCTACCGCATGCAGCTGCTCGTCAGCTGCGATCACCCGCTGGTGCAGCATGCCGGCGTCACCGTGGACGATCTCGCCCCCTTTCCGGAGGTGGCGCACGGCGGCCTGACGCATATCGCCCCGCCCGAGGAGCACGACGCCGCCCACGCGGCGGGCCGTGTGCTCGTGTACGACCGCGCAGGCGAATTCGAGGCCCTGCGCAGCATCGCGGGCTCGTATATGTGGGTGAGCCCCATGCCTGCGTGCACGCTCGCGCGCGAGGGCCTGGCCTCTTTGCCCTGCGCGGACGCGGCGCTCTATCGTGACACCGCCGTCTGGAAGGGCCGCCAAACCCCCGAGGCCGCCGCCTTCCTGGAGGAAGTGCGCCGGGAGATCGCCTCTCTCACCTCCTGAACGCCGCCCGCCCACAAAAAAACGCCGCGCCCCAGCGAAGGCTTCCCCTTCGCAAAAGGGCGCGGCGTTTTGTCGTTTTTTCGTTTCCGCAGCTCTGCGCGTCAGTGCCCGCACGGCGCGAAGGCGCGCATGGCGTTTGCCTCGGCGGCCTGCGGGGCGGCGAAAAAGGCCATCTTTTCACGCAGGCCCTCCTCGCCGCACACGGGGTTCATTTCGCCCAGCAGCGCGGCCACCGCCGCCTCGTCCGTGATCTGCCCGCCGGGCAGATACGCCGCATAGTACGCCGCGTCCTCCCGCACATATTCGAACGTCACGCGCACGCCGTAATAATCGAACGGCACGCCGCAGCCCTCGGCGGCCTCTTTCAGCGCGCACAGCTGGCGGGCGGCGGCCGCGTCGTCCATCGCAGCGCGCGGCTGGCGGTATTCGTCCAGCCAGAGGATGCGCGGCAGCGCCGGGCCGTCCATGTCGTCCACAGCGAACACGGGGGCCGCCGGATCGAACAGCGCGCGGCCCGCCGCGGCGTAATCTGCGTTCAGGCTCCATTCGGGCGCAAGCTGCGGCGCTGATTCCATCGCCGCAGCAACGCCCGCCATGTCCGCCTGTGCGCGCATGTTCTCCACAAGGCGCTCGTAGGTGTGATAGCCGCTCTCCACGCTGGCGCGGCGCGTCGTGAGGGCCGCGCCGTCCGCAAAATACGCGAGGAACCAGTCGTCCTCGCTGCCGGCGCGGCGCACCTCGCAGATATACCGCTGCGCGCCCGCGCCGTCCGGCCCGCGCCAGGCCTTGCCCACGCCCCAGCTCTCGCCGGGGTGATAGGCGGCAAAATGCGCCTCCAGCTTCTTTTGCGTGTACCACGCGGCAAACGGGTTGCCCTCAAAGGCAAACGCAAGGGCCAGCGCCCCTGTCAAAATCAAAAGCGCCAGAACCAGCGCGCCGATGCGCAGCGCCCTGCCGCTGTGCGGCGCGTCATTCGTCCGTGTGTGTTTCATCGCTCTGTGCCTCCTTGCTCTTTTGCTGTGCGGGCGGCTCCCCGCGCGCCGGCTGCGCCTGCGCTGCGCTCGCGAACACCGACGCGCGCGCCCTGGCTGTTCTCCCCGTGACGGCAAAGGCCAGCAGCGACGCCGTCAGCACGCCCAGCGCGGCGGCCGCCGCGCACAAAAGCGCGACCAGCGCGCACGCGCCCGCTGCGGCAAGCCCGAAGCCGGACAGTGCCCACTCCACGGCCCCGATCACGCAGCCCACCGCCAGCGCCAACGGCCATGCGGCGCGCTGCACGGCCCAGCGCGCCAGCGCGCCCCAGCCCAGCAGCGCCCACAGCGCCACGCCCGGCCGCACGGTCCCCAGGGCCGCGGCCGCAAAGCAGCCAAGGCCCCCCAGCGCCAATAGCGCCAGCGCGCGCAGCGCCAGCGCGCGGCGCAGCCGGCGCAGCACGCGCGCGTCGTCGGGCGCGCGGCGCAGCACGGCGCCGCCGCACGCGCGCCACAGCTCGGCGCACGCGGCGCAATGCGCGACGTGCGCTTTCACCAGCGCCTCGCTGTCCGCGCTGGCCGCACCGTCCGCCGCCAGCGGCATCAGGTCGCGGCACACATCGCACGAGATGTCCGCCGTGATCCCGCGCAAACGCTCTGCATTCATGGCAATTCCCCCTTCAGCTGTTCCCGCAGCCAGTTTCGTGTGCGAAAGGCAATGGTGCGCGCCGTCGATTCCGTCACGCCGCACCGCTCGCCGATCTCGGCGTAGCTGTAGCCCGCCGCCCGCAGCAGCACCACGCGTTCCGCCGGGGGCTTTGCCCGCCGCAGCAGCGCGCGCACGCGCCCGGCCAGCACATGCGCGTCGGCCCCCTCTTCGGGCGAGGGCGCCTGCGGCCCCGGCGCGCCGCTTTGCAGGTACCGCGCCAGCAGCTCGTCGTACGAGAGGGCGGGCTTTTTCCGGCGCAGCGCGTCGATCCACGCGTTGCGCGCGATGGCGCACAGCCACGTTTTGACGTCCGCGCGCCCGTCGTAGCCGCTAAGGCCGCGCAGCGCGCGCAAAAAGGTCTCGCTCAGCAGATCCTCGGCGGCGTCGGCGTCGCGCGTCAGGCTGCACAGATACCGGTAGACGTCGTCCCGGTATGCGCGGTACAGCTGTTCCATCGTCTGCATCCGCCGCGCCCCCTCTCTGCTGTATTGGACGCGCCGCGCCGCGCGTCCGTTGCAAAAAAACGAAAAATTTTTCGCGCCATGCAAAAGCCCCCCGGCGCTCCCAACAAGGGGCGCCGGAGGGCGAAAAAAATGCAAAATTCACATGGCCGCAAAGCCCTTTTCGAGGTCGGCGAGGATGTCGTCGATGTGCTCGAGGCCCACGGACAGGCGGATCATACCGGGGGTGATGCCCGCGGCGACGAGCTGCTCGTCCGTCAGCTGGCGGTGCGTGGAGGACGCGGGGTGCAAAACGCACGTGCAGATGTCGGCCACGTGCACCACGTTGTTGCACAGCTGGAGGCTGTCCATAAAGCGCACGGCCGCGTCGCGCCCGCCGCGCACCGAGAACGAGATGACGCCCGAGCAGCCCTTCGGCAGGTACTTCTGCGCGAGGGCGTGGTACGGGTCGCACGCGAGGCCCGGATAGTTCACGTGCTCGACGGCGCTGTGCGCCGCGAGGAACTCGGCGGCCCGCTGCGCGTTTGCGCAGTGGCGCTCCATGCGCACGGCCAGCGTCTCGAGCCCGAGGTTCAAAATGAACGCCGTCAGCGCGGGCGGGTACATGCCGAGGTCGCGCATCAGCTGCACGCGCGCCTTTGTGATGTACGCCTTCTCGCCGAACTGCTCTGTATAGGTGACGCCGTGGTAGCTCTCGTCCGGGGTGCACAACTCGGGGAATTTGCCGTTTTCCCAGTGGAAGCGGCCGGAGTCGACCACCGCGCCGCCCACCTGCACGGCGTGGCCGTCCATGTACTTCGTGGTGGAGTGGGTGACGATGTCGGCCCCCCACTCGAACGGGCGGCACAGCACGGGCGTGGCGAACGTATTGTCCACGATGAGCGGCACGCCGTGGCGATGCGCCAGCGCCGCGAATTTTTCGATGTCCAGCACCGCGAGGGCGGGATTTGCGATCGTCTCGCCGAACACGGCGCGCGTGTTCGGCCGGAAGGCCTTTTCCAGCTCCTCGGCCGGGGCGTCGGCGTTCACGAACGTGCAGTCGACGCCGAACTTTTTCAGCGTGACGCCGAACAGGTTGATGGTGCCGCCGTAAATGGTGGACGCCGCCACGATATGCCCGCCCGCGCCGCAGATGTTCAGCACGGCGATGAGGTTCGCCGCCTGGCCGGACGTGGTGCACAGCGCGCCCACGCCGCCCTCGAGCGCGGCGATCTTCTGCTCCACGGCGTCCACCGTGGGGTTCGAGATGCGCGAATACATGTGTCCGTCGGCCGTCAGGTCGAACAGCTGGCCGATGTGGGCCGTGGAATCGTAGGTATACGTGGTGCTCTGATAGATGGGCAGCGCCTTCGGCTCGCCGTTTTTGGGCTTGTAGCCCTCGTGCAGGCACTGTGTTTCGATGTGCATGCTGTCTCCCCCTTTTTTTGCTGAAAAATGCGCCGGATGCCGTCAGGAATACTTTTTCACGATGCGCTGCATCTCCGCCCAGCTCTCCTCCATCTCGCGCACGAGCTTGAACTGCGTGCGGCAGCGCTCGAGGTTCTGCGCGGGGCGCGTCACCTTGAAATAGGTGTCGCCCTGCAAATAGTCCGTCAGAAAGCGGATGCCGCACTCGAGCGTCATCAGCTTCGCGCCCCATGGCAGGTACTGCTTTTCCATGTCCGTCAGCACGTCGCCCGCGGCCTCCAGATAGCCCTTTGTGTACGCCTCGAACAGAGGCAGAACGAAGTGCACTTTTGCAAGGTCGGGCTCGTCCTCGGCGGCGCTGGACGCGCCGAAGCGGATCGAATCGCCGTAGTCGTTCAGCGCGAGGCCCGGCATGATGGTGTCGAGGTCGATGACGCACAGCCCCTGCCCCGTCTTTTCGTCGAACAGGATGTTGTTGAGCTTTGTGTCGTTGTGCGTCACGCGCAGCGGCAGCTGGCCGGCCTCCAGCAGGTCCATCAGCACGGCGCAGTCGGCCCTGCGCGCGCGCACGAAGGCGATCTCGGCCTCGCAGCGCTTTGCGCGGCCCAGCACGTCGCGCTCGAGCGCGCGCTCAAAGTCGGCGTAGCGCTTGCGCGTGTCGTGGAATTTTTCGATGGTCTCGTGCAGCGTATCGGCCGGATAGTCGCCCAGCTCGCGCAAAAACGCGCCGAAGCTCTTGGCCGAGTTGTAAAAATCCTGCTCGCTGCGCACGCTCTCGATGCACACCGAGTCCGGGATGAAGTTGTAGCAGCGCCACGGGCCGCCGTCGGCGTCCTCGAAATAATTGTCGCCCGTGCGCGTCTTCAGGTAGTTCAGCGTCTCGCGGTCGGGGTCGCCCCCGCGCTCCAGCGCCTTGCGGCGCAAAAATTCCGTCACGCCGAAGATGTTCTCCATCACTTCGCGCGGCTTTTTGAACACCTGCGTGTTGATGCGCTGGATCACATAGCCCAGCCGCTCGGCGCCGTCCTCGTTGACGTACACGGCGTATGTATCGTTGATGTGGCCCGCGCCGAAGGGCTTGACGTAACTGGCGATCTCGCCGAGCTTGAACTCGAACAGCGCGTCCTCGAGGTTGCGGTCGCTGACGCCGTCGATTTTGCGCCGCTCGGCGTACACGACGTCCGCCGCCTCGGTGCGCCGCACGTCGTCGAGCCGCGCCCACGCCTTCACCACCGTGTGCAGATTCACATGCACGCCGCGGCCCAGCGCCGCGTCGTGATCCACCACCGCGCCCGAGTTCACAAGGCAGGCCATGCCCAGCTGCGCGCGCGTGTTCACAATGGCGTTTTGCAGCACAAGGCAGCCCTCGCCCAGCTGCGCCGACGGGCTGACGACCGCCGACGGGTGCACCACGCACGGAACGGTATAGCCCGCGGCCAGCAGGCGCTTTGTCCACGCAAGGCGCAGGCGGTTGTCGCCGAAGGCGGCCACCGCCTGGCTGTAGCGCCCGGCCAGCGCGGTGTAGTCCGCGCAGCGGCCCACCACGGCCGGGCCGTGCACCGCGTCGTCCAAAAAGGCGATGTGCTCCCACGCGCTTTGCGCGGCGGCCACCTCGCCGATCATGCGCCCGAGGCCGCCGGCCCCGACGATGAGAAGATCTGCCATTTTTCCAAATCCCTCCGCTTTTCTTCTTTTTAAAAGGGCGCGCTCACGGCGCGGGATACGCCGCGCGCTCGACCACCTGGCCGGACTCCACCTTCGTCATCGGCGCCAGGAAATTGCCCGCCTTGACGATGGCCCCCGGCGCGGCGTGCACGCAGAAGCCCACCGTGCAGTCGTGGTCGATGACGGCGCCCATGTTGATGATGGCCCCGCGTCGCACCAGCGTGTGCGTGCCCACGCACGCCATCGCCAGCACCACCGCGCCCGGCTCCACCACGGCCGAGGGGCTGACGTACGCGCGCGGATGCACGAGCGCCGGCACGTCGTAGCCCGCCTCGCCCAGGCGGTTCAGCCAGGTGGCGCGCAGGTCGTTGTTGCCGAACGCCGGATAGGCGAAGGCGTACTCGCCCTCGTACCGCTCGTAATCGGCGCACGGGCCCAGGATGTCCGGCCCCGTCTGCCCGTCGTCGAGGAAGGCGATCTCGTCGAACAGGGCCGCGGCGGCCTCCGCCACCGTGCGGCCGTACCCGCCCGCGCCCAGGATCAGCAGCTTTTTCATATGCGCGCCCCCTTTGTACATTTTCCCCTATTCTAGCATATTTCCCGGCGAATGAACAGCAGAAAAATCGGGCGGCGCGGGAAAAAGCCCCGCGCCGCCCGCCGCAAATTCATTCGTCCGCGTCTTGCGCGCCCGGCACGCAGGCGGCCGAGGTGTGGCGGACGGGGATCTCGGGCATCAGCTCGTCTGAGATCACCTCGAGCATCTCTTCGATCCGCTCGACGTCCTCGGCGGAAAAGCGCTGCTTGATGCGCTCCATCACCGTGGACAGATAGCTGTAGCTGATGTTGTAGTAGTCCTCGTATTTTTTTGTGGGCACCAGATAGTACTCGCGCCGGTCGGTGGCGGAGCGCTCCTTTTTCAGGTAGCCCTTCTGGATGAGGTTGTTCACCTTGTAGGCCGCGTTGGGCGGCGAGATCTGCACAAAGGAGGCGAACTCGTTGACGGTGGGCCGCCCCAGCGCCTGGATGATCTCCATACAGAATGTCTCCACCGTGGTGAGGCTGGCCTCACGGTCCTGAAAGCGGCTGAACACCTTTTTATAAAAATGCAGCTTGAATTTTGTATACACGTCGGCGAACGCGCGGTCCAGCACGAAAAACACCCTCTTTTGTTGGTCTGCTGTCATGATAGCACACAAAAGGGCGCAAATCAACCGATGGCGAAGCTCAGCTCGGCGGCGGCGGCGAGCTTGCCGTCCACGCGCGCCTCGGCCTTGCCGATGCCCACGGGGCCGCGGCGCGCCGTCAGCTCGCAGCGGATCTCCAGCACATCGCCGGGCGTGACCTGCCGCTTGAACCGCGCGTGCTTCACCCCCCCGAACAGCACGATCTTGCCCCGGTTCTCCTCCTCGGTCAGAAGGGCCACGGCGCCCACCTGCGCCATCGCCTCCAAGATCAGCACGCCGGGCATGACGTGCTTTTGCGGGAAATGCCCGCAGAAGAACTGCTCGTTCACCGTCACGCACTTTCTGCCCGCGGCGCTCTGCCCCGGCTCGCACGCGGTGATGCGGTCGATGAGCTGAAACGGAAAGCGGTGCGGCAGGATCTGCATGATCTCGTTTGAATCCAGCGTCATTGCTCTCACTCCTCCCAGCGTTTGAAAACAAGGCTCGCGTTGTGGCCGCCGAAGCCCAGCGAATTCGACATCGCATAGCGCAGCGAGGGCATCGCGCGCCCTTCGTTCGGCACGATGTCGAGGTCGCACGCGGCGTCCGGCTTTTCGTAGTGGATGGTGGCGGGCACAAAGCCGTCCGCCAGCGCGAGGGCCGTGAACACGGCCTCCACCGCGCCCGACGCGCCCAGAAGATGGCCCGTCATCGACTTGGTGGAGCTGATGGCCAGCGTTTTCGCCGCCTCGCCGAACGCCCGCTTCACGGCGGCCGTCTCGCACGCGTCGTTCATCGGGGTGGACGTGCCGTGCGCGTTGATGTAGCCGATGTCGCCCGGCTGCACGCCGGCGTCGGCCATGGCGGCCGCCATCGCCGCGGCCGCGCCCGCGCCGTCCGGGCACGGGGCCGTGATGTGGTGCGCGTCGCAGCTTGCGCCGTAGCCCGCGACCTCGGCCAGGATGCGCGCGCCGCGGCGCACGGCGTGGCCGTATTCCTCCAGCACCAGCGCGCCCGCGCCCTCGCCCATCACAAAGCCGCTGCGCTCGGCGTCGAACGGGATCGACGCGCGCGCGGGATCGTCCGCGGCGCACAGCGCGTGCATCGAGGTAAAGCCGCCCACGGCCAGCGGCGTGATGGCCGCCTCGGCCCCGCCGCAGATCGCCGCGTCGGCATAGCCGTCGCGGATGTGGCGGAACGCGTCGCCCACGGCGTTCGCGCCCGAGGCGCACGCCGTCACCGGGCAGGTGCACATGCCGTGAAAGCCGTAGCGGATGGCGATGTGCCCCGCGGCCATGTTGGAAATGGTCATGGGGATGAAGTAGGGCGACACGCGGTCGAACCCTTTCTCGCGCCCTTTTTCACAGGCTTCCTGCGTGGTGGCGAAGCCGCCGATGCCGCTTGCGAAAAACACGGCGCAGCGCGCGGCGTCCGTCTGTTCGGCCGAAAGGCCGCTCTCGGCCATCGCCTCGGCCGCAGCCGCCATGGCGAACTGGGTAAAGCGGTCCATTTTGCGCGCCTCGCGCTTATCCACAGCCCGCTCGGGGTCGAAGCCCTTCACCTCGCCCGCCAGCCGCACCTTCTGGCCGGCCGGGTCGTACAGTGTGATGGGCCCGATGCCGCACGCGCCCGCGCGCACACCGGCCCAGCTCTCGGCCACGTTCAGCCCCAGCGGCGTCACCAGCCCCATGCCGGTGATCACAACGCGTCGTCTGTCCATCTGTGTCTCCTCCTTTTCGCTCACATCGCCATGCCGCCGTCCACACACAGCACCTGCCCGGTGATGTATGCGGCAGCGTCGCTCGCAAGGAACGCGGCGGCCGCCGCGACGTCCTCGGCCGCGCCGAAGCGCCCCATGGGGATCTCGGCCAGCAGCTTTTCCTTCACGGCCTCGGGCAGCGCGGCCGTCATCGCCGTGTCGATAAAGCCCGGCGCGATGCAGTTCACCGTGATGCCGCGGCTCGCCAGCTCCTTCGCGGCGCTCTTCGACAGGCCGATGAGGCCCGCCTTGCTGGCGGCGTAGTTCGCCTGCCCCGCGTTGCCGCGCACGCCCACCACGCTGGAGATGTTGACGATGCGGCCGGCGCGCCGGCGCATCATCCCGCGGCAGGCGGCCTTCATGCAGTGGAACGCGCCCTTGAGGTTCGTGTCGAGCACGCGGGTGAAATCGTCCTCGCTCATGCGCAGCAAAAGCCCGTCGCGCGTGATGCCCGCGTTGTTCACAAGGATGTCCACGCCGCCCATCTCCCGCACGGCCGTCTCGACCAGCGCGGCGGCCTGCGCCTCGTCCGCCACATCCGCCTGCACGGCGATGGCGCGCACGCCCAGCGCGCGGCACGCTTTTGCCGTCTCGCCGGCCGCCTCGGCGCTGCCCGCATAGTTCACCACGACGTCCGCGCCCTGCGCCGCCAGCGCAAGGCACACCGCACGGCCGATGCCGCGCCCGCCGCCCGTCACGACGGCGCATTTTCCCGCAAGGCTCATACGCTCTCTCCTTTCAGCGCGTCGATGGCCTGCGCCAGCTCCTGCGCCGTCTCGGCGGCGAGGGCGCGCGCCCCCGGCACCGTCTTTTTCACAAATCCCGTCAGCACGCGCCCCGGGCCGACCTCGAGGAACGTGTCCACGCCGTCCGCGGCCATGCGCCGCAGCGTGTCCTCCATGTACACGCTGCTTTGCACCTGCTTTTCCAGCAGCGCGGGCACGCTTTCGCCCGCGGCCATCGGCGCGCCCGTGCAGTTGAAGTACACGGGGAACGCCATCTCGCCCCAGCCGCCGAACGCATCGCTCGCAAAATATTCCCGCAGCGCGTCGCCCGCGGGGGCCATCAGCGAGGTGTGGAACGCGCCCGACACCTTCAGCGGCACGCAGCGGCGCGCGCCGGCCTCCTTCGCAAAGGTGCACGCGGCGTCTACGGCCGCGGCGTCGCCCGCAATGGACATCTGCCCCGGGCAGTTGTAATTCGCGATCTCCACACAGCCGGCCGGCGCCGCTTTGCGGCACGCCTCAGCCAGCGCCTCGCGCGAGAGGCCCAGCACCGCGGCCATGCCGCACGCGCGCCCCTCGCCCGCCTTCGCCATGGCGCGGCCGCGGAACGCGGCCGTGCGCACCGCCTGCACGGGCGTGAGCACGCCCGCCGCGCACAGCGCCGAGTACTCGCCCAGGCTCAGGCCCGCAGCGGCCGCGGGGCAAACGCCCGCTTCACGCAGCACGGCCGACACGCCGGCGGCGAACGCCACCATGCACGGCTGGGTGTACTGCGTGCGCGTCAGCATCTCCTCGGGGCCCTCGAAGCACAGGGCCTTCAAATCAAAATCCACCGCGGCGCAGGCGTCGTTTAGCACGGCGGCAAACGCGGGGTACGCCTCGTACAGATCGCGCCCCATGCCCGCGTGCTGGGCGCCCTGCCCGGCGAACAACAATGCCAGTTTCATCGCATTCTCTCCCTTCGCCTCACACGCCCAGCGCGTCCAGATGCGCCAGCTGCGCGCGGCAGCCGGCCTGCAGGTCCTCAAAAATGGCGCGCAGCGGACGGATCTCGTGCAGCATGCCCGCCACCTGTCCGGCCATCAGGCTGCCGGCCTCGGTATCGCCGTCGAACACGGCGCGGCGCAGCGAGCCGAGCGTGTACTGCTCCAGCTCCATCTTGTCGGCCCCGGCTTTTTCGCGCGAGACATACTCGCGCGCCATGCGGTTTTTCAGGATGCGCACGGGCGTGCCGCCGATGCGGCCGGTCACGACGGTGTCGCTGTCCTTCGCCTTCAAAACGGCGTTCTTATAGTTCTCGTGGATGGGGCACTCCTCGCTGACCAGCAGGCACGTGCCCAGCTGCACGCCGCACGCGCCCAGCGCATACGCCGCCAGCAGGCCGCGGCCGTCGGCCACGCCGCCCGCCGCGATGACGGGCAGGCCGTGCGCGCGCATCGCGTCCGCCACCTGCGGCACAAGGGCCATCGTAGTCATCTCGCCCACATGGCCGCCGCTCTCGGTGCCCTCGGCGATCACGCCGTCCACGCCCAGCGCGGCCATGCGCTTTGCCAGCACCACGGCCGGGATCACCGGAAACACCTTGCAGCCGGCGTTTTTCCACATCTCCACATACGCGCCGGGGTTGCCCGCGCCTGTCGTCACCACGGGCACGCGCTCCTCGGCGGCGATCTTCGCCATCTCGGCGGCCTGCGGGTGCATCAGCATGATGTTCACGCCGAAGGGTTTGTCCGTCAGGCGACGGCAGGTGCGGATGTTCTCGCGCAGGGTGTCGGCCGTCATGCCGCCCGCGCCCACAAGGCCCAGCGCGCCGGCGTTCGACACCGCCGCCGCAAATTCGCCCGTGGCGATGTTCGCCATGCCGCCCTGGATGAACGGGAACTCGGTGCCGAGGATCTCATTGAGCTTTTTCATGTCGCGTCTCCTTTTCTCGCTTGTGTCACACGGTCAGCAGCGCGCCGCCCCAGGTGAGCCCCGCGCCGAAGCCGACGCAGATCACGCTCTGGCCACGGTGCAGCAGGCCGCGCTCGGCCATCTCGTCCAGCGCAATGGGGATGCTGGCCGCCGAGGTGTTGGCGTAGCGCTGCATGTTCTTGTAAAATTTTTCGGCCGGCGCGCCCAGCTTTTTCTGCACGTGGTCGATGATGCGCCCGTTGGCCTGATGGCACACGACGTACGCGATGTCATCCAGGCTCTTGCCCGTGCGGTCCAGCAGCGCCTTTACGCACTGGGGCACCGTCTCGGACGCAAAGCGGAACACGGCCTTGCCCTGCATGTGCAGCGTGCGGTCGGCGCACGCCGCGCCGCCCGCGTACAAGATGTCCGTGTCGCCGCGCGCGCCCAGCATGCACGCGTAGGGGTTTTCGTCCGACAGGCGCACCACGGCCGCGCCCGCGCCGTCGCCGAACAGCACGCAGGTGGAGCGGTCGGAAAAATCGAGCGCGCGGCTGATGCACTCCGAGCCGATCACCAGCGCGCACGGCGCTGCGAGCGAAGACGACGCCAGCATGCACCGCGCCGTTTCCAGCGCCGTCAGAAAGCCCGTGCACGCGGCGTTCACGTCGAACGCGGGAGCCGTCTGCGGCAGCGCCAGCTTGCCGTGCACCTCGCACGCGAGGCTGGGCGTCGCGTGGTCGGCCGTGAAGGTGGCCGCTACGCACAGGCCGATGTCGGCCGCCGTCACGCCGGCTTTTTGCATGGCGATGCGCGCGGCCTCGGCCGCAAGCGCGGCGTTCGTCTCGCCCTGCGTGCAGAAGTAGCGCTGGCGGATGCCCGTGCGCGTGCGGATCCACTCGTCGCTGGTGTCCACCATGTGCGCGAATTCCTCGTTTGTCACACAGCGGGACGGCACCTTGCGGCCGGTGCCCAGAATGGCAAGCCCCTTCATGCTTCCTCCTTCCCGGCCGCGCGCAGAAAGCGCGCGCCCATGCCGCGGAATTTCCGGTACCGGTGCGCCGCGGGCGACGAGATGCGCTGCGCCTTTTTCAGCGCGGCGCAAAGCGCCGCATCCAGCGCGGCGAAAGCGGCGTCCCTGTCCGTGTGCGCGCCGCCCGCGGGCTCCGGCACGACGCCGTCGATGACGCCCAGCTCGAGCAGGTCCTGCGCCGTCAGCTTCATCACGCCGCACGCCTCCTGCGCGCGCGACGCGTCCTTCCACAAAATCGAGGCGAACCCCTCGGGCGAGAGCACGCTGTACACGGCGTTTTCCATCATCAGGACCACATTGCCCATGCCCAGCGCCAGCGCGCCGCCGCTGCCCCCTTCGCCGGTGATCACGGCCACCAGCGGCACGGTCAGCTCGCTCATCACGGCAAGGCACCCGGCGATGGCGTCGCCCTGCCCGTGCGCCTCGGCCTCAAGGCCGGGGTACGCACCGGGCGTGTCGATGAACGTCACGACGGGGCGGCCGAATTTTTCGGCTGCGCGCATCAGCCGCTGGGCCTTGCGGTAGCCCTCTGGCCCCGGCATGCCGAAATTGCAGCGCATGTTTTCTTCCAAGCTGCGGCCCTTGCGGTGGCCGAGCACCGTCACAGGCCTGCCGTGGAACAGCGCGATGCCTCCTAAAATGCTCGCGTCCTCTTTGCACAGGCGGTCGCCCTTCTGCTCAAAGAAATCGGTGAAAAGCGCGGCGATGTACTCCGCCGTGCCCGGCCGGTGCGCCTCGCGCGCCAGCGCCACGCGCTCGGCCGGCGTGCGTTCGGCCCGTTCCTTCTGTTCAGCCACGCGCCGCGCCCCCTTTCCCGTGCAGGCGCAGCAGCCTGCAAAGCGTCTGCTTCATTTCGCTGCGGGGCACCACGGCGTCCACAAAGCCGTGCTCCTCCAGATACTCCGCGCGCTGAAAGCCCTCGGGCAGCGTCTGGCCGATGGTCTGCTCGATCACGCGCGGGCCGGCAAAGCCGATCAGCGCGCCGGGCTCGGCCAGCGTGACGTCGCCCAGCGAGGCGAAGCTGGCGGTGACGCCGCCCGTCGTGGGGTGCGTCAGCCACGAGATGTACAGCCCGCCCGCCGCCTGAAAGCGCGTGATGGCCTCGGCGGTCTTCGCCATCTGCATCAGCGAGAGGATGCCCTCCTGCATGCGCGCGCCGCCCGACGCACAGAAGATCACCAGCGGCAGCTTGCCCTTGCGGGCCGCGTCGGCCGCACGGGCGATCTTCTCGCCCACGGCCGCGCCCATGCTGCCCATCAGAAAGCGGCTGTCCATCACGGCGAGCACCACGGGCGCGCCGCACACGCGGCCCATGGCCGCCACGGCCGCCTCGGCCAGCCCCGTGCGGCGGCGCTGCACGGCCAGCTTTTCGTCGTAGCCGGGAAAATCGAGGGCGTTGTCCGCGCACAGGCGCTCGTCCAGCTCGCGGAAAGTGCCCGCGTCCAGCAGCATGGACAAGCGGAGGTAGGCCCCGATCGGCCGGTGATGGCCGCAGGCGGGGCACACGTACAGGTTTTCGGCCCACTTGCCCTTGGGCACGGCCGTGCCGCACGCGGGGCACTGCTCGAACACGGGCTGCGCCTCGGTGCGGCGCACGGGCCCCGCGCCCTCGCGCAGCACTTTCAGGCGCAGCATGCGCTCGCGCCGCTGCGAAAAGCGTTTGTTCACTCGTCTTCCTCCTCAGCCGCGGCGGGCGAAACGCCCGCGTCGGTCCACTGCAAAAGCCCGTCGAGGTTCTGCTCGATGAACGACGTGTCATACCGGCCCTTCAGATAATCCGGATGGTACAGGATCATGTGCGCGAGGTCGGCCCCCGTGGGGAAGCCCTCGATCACCAGCTCCTCCAGCGCGCGGCGCATGCGGCGGATGGCCGCAAGGCGGCTCGGCGCATGCACGATGATCTTCGCGGCCAGCGAATCGTAATACGGGCTCAGCGCGCAGCCGTTGTAGAGGGCCGAGTCCACCCGCACGCCGCAGCCGCCCGGGAAATGCACGAACGACGCCGTGCCCGGCGCGGGCCGGAACCCGGCGGCCGGGTCCTCAGCGTTGACGCGCACCTCGATGGCATGCCCGCACAGGCGCACGTCCTGCTGCGAGAACGACAGCGGCAGGCCCGCCGCCACGCGCAGCTGCTCGCGCACAAGGTCGACGCCCGTCACCATCTCGGTGACGGGATGCTCCACCTGGATGCGCGTGTTCATCTCGATGAAATAGTAATGGCCCTCGCGGTCGAGCACGAATTCCACCGTGCCCGCGCCCTCGTAGCCGCACGCCTTTGCGGCGGCCACGGCGGCGGCGCCCATCTCGCGGCGCAGCTCCTCGCTCAGCGCGTACGAGGGCGCCTCCTCCATCAGCTTCTGGTTTTTGCGCTGGATGGAGCAGTCGCGCTCGCCCAGGTGCACAATATGGCCCTGCCGGTCGGCCATAATCTGGAACTCGATGTGCCGCGGGCGCTCGATCAGCTTTTCGAGGTACATCTCCCCGTCGCCGAAGCACGCCACGGCCTCCGCCTGCGCGGCGGCAAACGCCGCGTCCATCTCGCCGGGGGCGTACACGCGGCGCATGCCGCGCCCGCCGCCGCCGGCGCTCGCCTTGAGCAGCACAGGATAGCCGATGGCCGCAGCCGCCTGCTTCGCCGCGCCCGCGTTTGCCACCGGCCCGTCGGAGCCGGGCACCACCGGCACGCCCGCGCCGATCATCAGCGCGCGCGCCGCCGC
>DXGT01000082.1 GCA_019113785.1 Candidatus Ruthenibacterium merdigallinarum
GCGCTCGCCGACATAGGTGTCGTACCCGTCGTGCAGCGCCGAGATGAACTCATGCGCGCCGGCCATTTTAGCGGCGGCGATCACCTCGTCGCGCGAGGCGCCGGGCCGCCCGTAGGCGATGTTCTCGTACACGGTGCCGCTGAACAGGTACACGTCCTGCTGCACGATGCCGATGGCCGCGCGCAGCGACTTCACCGTCACTTTTTTCGTGTCCTGCCCGTCGATGTAGATGTGGCCGGACGTCGGGTCGTAAAAGCGCGGGATCAGGTTCGTCAGCGTGGTTTTGCCGCCGCCGGACGGGCCCACCAGCGCCAGCTTCTCGCCCGCGCGGATGTGCAGGCACAGATCGCGCAGCACCTTGTTGTGGTCGTCGGGATATTCAAACGACACATGGTCGAACAGGATGTCGCCCTTCACGTTCGCAAGGTCTTTCGCGCCCGGCTCGTCGAAGATCTCGACGTCGGCGTCCATGATCTCGAAGAAGCGCTCGATGCCCGTCATGCCGCGCTGGAACTGCTCGGCGAACTCCACGATGCGGCGGATGGTCGTCAGCAGCGTGGAGACGTACAGCATGTAGGCCACAAGGTCGCCGGGCTGGATCCGTCCGTAGATCATGAACAGCGAGCCGGCCACCAGCACCACCAGATACATCACGCCGTCAAACAGGCGCGTGGTGGTGTTGAACGCGGCCATCCACTTGTATGTATCCTTCTTGATGTCGAGGAAATGGTCGTTGTCGCGGTCGAACTTCTGCTTTTCCAGCTCCTCGCCCGAGAACGCCTTCACCACGCGCGTGCCCAGCAGGCTGTCCTCGATGCGGGCGTTCAGCTCGCCGATCTGCTGGCGCTGGCGGCGGAAGTTGGCGCGCACATAGAAGTTCAGCTTCACGCACACCACCAGCATCACCGGGATGAACGCGAAGATGATCACCGTCAGCAGCACGTTCGTGCGCGCCAGGATGACGAACGAGATGACGCCCTTGAGCGCCGCGATGAAAAATTCCTCCGGGCAGTGGTGCGCGAACTCCGTGACGTCGAACAAATCGTTCGTGATGCGGCCCATGATCTGGCCCACCTTGGTGTTCGCAAAATAATTGTTCGACAGCATCTGCAAATGGCTGAACGCGTCGCGGCGCATGTTCGTCTCGATGCGCGCGCCCATCACGTGGCCCGTGTTGGCCATGAAATAGTTGGCCACGGCGTCCACGATGCGCAGCACCAGGTACAAAGCGCCGATGCGCAGCACAAACGACACCGTCAGGCTGGACAGATCCTCCATGCCCATGTTCGTGATGGCGCGCATCATCAGCGGCAGCACCAGCTCGCAGATGGTGGTGAGCGCCGCGCAGAAGAGGTCGAACAGCAAAATGCGCTTATAGCGCATCAAATACGGCCAGAACCGGCGGAGCAGCGTGCCGGTCGGCTGCGAATGGGTCTGATTCAAGCGGGGTTCCTCTCTTTCCCTGTCCCGGCGCTCACACGGACGCGCCGTATTCGTTCAGCAGTTTCTGGCGCTCGTCCCACAGGCGCTGCGACAGATCGACATAATACCGGTGCGGGTTCTCAAAGCGCTTGACTTCGTCCCACAGCGTGTCCACCTGCCCGGCGCAGTACTGCTTGATCTGCTCGAGCGGCGGCGTCTGGTACATGCGCTTGCCGTTCTGATAAATGGGCGTGTTGAGCCTGCGCACGCGGATGTTCGTGAACGTGCGCTTTTTCCACGTCTCCACCGGGTCGAACAGCGTCAGCGTCGTCTCGCCCTCCAGCTCCTCGTCGTGCATGGTGATCAGATCGGCCATGGCCTTGCCGGTCTCTGTGTCGTAGATGCGGTACAGGTTCTTCAGATGCGGGATCGTGATCTTCTCCGCCGTCTCGCTGATCTTGATCTTGGGCACGTAGGCGCCGTCCTCCTTGACGGCGGCCAACTTGTACACGCCGCCGAACACCGGGCTCGACTTCGAGGTGATGAGGTTCTCGCCGATGCCGAAGCTGTCGAGCTGCGCGCCCTGCACCAGCAGGTCGCGCACGATGTACTCGTCCAGCGAGTTCGAGGCGCAGATGCCGCAGTCCTCATAGCCGGCGGCGTCCAGCATACGGCGCACCTTCTTCGACAGGTAGGCGATGTCGCCGGAGTCGATGCGCACGCCCTTGGGGCGGATGCCCATGGGCGCCAGCACCTCGTCGAACACGCGGATGGCGTTGGGCACGCCGCTTTTCAGCACGCTGTAGGTGTCCACCAGCAGCGTGCAGTTCGTGGGATACAGCTCGGCGTAGCGCTTGAACGCCTCGTACTCGGACGGGAACATCTGCACCCAGCTGTGGGCCATCGTGCCCAGCGCCGGGATGCCGTACTGCCGGTCGGCCAGCACGCAGGCCGTGCCCACCACGCCGCCGATGTACGCGGCGCGCGCGCCCAGCACCGCGCCGTCGTACCCCTGGGCGCGGCGGCTGCCGAACTCCATCACGGGGCGGCCGGCCGCGGCGCGCACGATGCGGTTGGTTTTTGTGCAGATCAGGCTCTGGTGGTTGAACGTCACCAGCAGCAGCGTCTCGATGAGCTGCGCCTCGATGGCCGGGCCCTCCACGATCACCAGCGGCTCGGCCGGGAACACGGGCGTGCCCTCGGGCACGGCCCAGACGTTGCAGTGGAACTCGAAATGGCGCAGATAGTCAAGGAATTTTTCCGAGAAACACCCCTTGCCGCGCAAATAGGCGATGTCCTCCTCGGAGAAGTGCAGGTCGTCGATGATCTCGCAGAACTGCTCGAGCCCCGCCGTGATGGCAAAGCCGCCGCCGTCCGGCACCTTGCGGAAGAACATGTCGAACACGGCGACCTTGTCCTCGTAGCCCTCCTCAAAATAGCCGGCGGCCATCGTCATCTCGTAAAAATCCATCAAAAGCGTCAAATTGCGCGCGCTGCTGATCTCTTTCATCTGTCTTCATCCTCTTTTCCGTATTGCGCGTTCCTGCGCCGGGCGTCGTCCGACGCGTCGAAGCCGCCGCTGTGGTACCGCCCGCGCCGGCGCTGCGCGCGCTGGCGGCGCGCCATGTGCACGGCCAGCCCCGCGTAGCCCGCGAGGAACAGCGCCGTCAGCACCGCCACCACGCGGACGTACGTGCCGGTGAAAAAGTTCCCCAGCTGCGACATCACATACAAAAACAAGCTGCGCTCGACGTCCTGCGTCGCCACAAGGTCCACGGTGCCGATCTCGCTGCCGCTGAGCGACAGCGTCACCGTGCCCAGCACGTCGCCGGCCGCGACGGGCGCGTCCACCTCCTGCGGCACGTCGAACGTCTGCTCGATCGCCCCTTCGCTGTCGTTCGGCAAAAACGTCACCAGGTCGTCCGCCGGCGCCAGCGCCAGCGTGTCCGCCCCGGCCGACCAGTTCACCCGTACCTCGGTGATGGGCACGGACGGGTCCAGCGTGGGGCGCACCGAGAAGCTGTCAAAGATCCAGTCGTACAGCGCGGCGGTGTCGTGGAACGTGTAGGCGTAGCCGTCCTCGGCGGCGTCCCACGGGCAGCCCAGCACCGCGGCGATAAAGCTCTCGCCCGCGTCGTTCACCGCCGCCGACACAAAGTTGCGTCCCGCCGCGTAGGTGGAGCCCGTCTTGATGCCCTTGATATAGCTGCGGTAGACGCTGGCGCCGGGGTCCATCATGCGGTTCGTCGACAGGATGTAGTACGCGGCGTCCGGGTTTTGCTCCGGGTAGGCGGCGCTGTCGTGGGCGCTGTTGGAGGTGAAGGGCATCCAGTGCATCTGCGTGCCGCACACCGTGCGGAAAATCTCATACTGCCAGCACGCCTGCGCGATCAGCGCGATGTCGTGCGCCGTGCTCCAGTTGCCGTCCTCCTGGTCCTTGAGGCCGTTCGTGGAGGAAAATTGCGTGTTCGTGCAGCCCAGCTCCTGCGCGCGGGCGTTCATCAGCGCGTAGAAGTTCTCAAGGTTGCCGCCCGACAGGTAATACCCCACGGCCTCGGCGGCCTCGTTCGCGCTGGGCAGCATCATCGCGTACAGCATGTTCAGCGCGCTGACCTGCTCGCCCGGGCGGATGTCCGCCGTGGACGAGCCCGGCGCGATCAGGTCGCCCACGTACAAAAGCCGCTCGGCCGTGATCATCGTGTTCTCCAGATCCGGCACGTTCTCCATCAGCAGCAGCGCCGTCATCAGCTTGGTCAGGCTGGCGACGCTGCGCGGCGTGTCGGCGTCCTTTTCATACACCACCTGCCCGGTGTCCAGATTGATGACGTACACCTCGGCGGCGGTGAGCGTCATGCCCTCCGGCAGCTCGTACCCGGCGGCCGCGGCGCGCGGCGCGCCCGTGCCGACAACGAGCAGAATCAACAAAATTGCGAGTACTTTTTTCATCGTGCAATCCCTTGGAAAACATGGTATGATGATGGTATGATACTGGTATAAAAAAGGGCCGTGGCCCGGCCCCGTACCGTCACGCATAATAATTTAGTATAGCAGGTTTTTGGCGAATTGAAAAGCGCGCGCGGGGCGCTTTTTCCCCGTTTTGCGCAGGAATTTGCGCCGGGCGGGCCGCCGGCGCGCAGAAAAGGGGCGAATGGAATGAAGAAATACGTCATGGCGCTCGACCAGGGCACCACCTCCAGCCGGGCCATCCTGTTCGACCGCGAGCAGAACATCGTGGGGCTGGCCCAGCGCGAATTCACGCAGCACTACCCGCAGGCCGGCTGGGTGGAGCACGACCCCCT
>DXGT01000083.1 GCA_019113785.1 Candidatus Ruthenibacterium merdigallinarum
CGTTCCCGCCGCAGGCGGTAAAGCTCAGGGCCATCGCGGCGGCCAGCACGGCGCACACGGCACGTTTTTTCAGAAAAGACATAAAAAAGTTCCTCCGGTTTTGACTTTTTTGCAAAAAGCAGTTACAATAGAGACAAGTATAGCATAGATGCGGCCGCTTGTCATCCCGTCTATTATACTACAAAGTGTAAAATCTTAAAAGAGAGACGCTGAATTTTTGCATTTGCAAGGAGTTGTTTTTGATTCATGGACCCTCTTGACGCCATACGTTTCATCAAGCATGGATGCGTGTGCCTCGAATACGAGGACATCGTCGTCTACATCGACCCGTACAACATCGAAGACGACGAGCATGACGCCGACCTGATCGTGATCACCCACAGCCACGGGGACCATTACTCGCCCCGCGACATCGAGCGCGTGCGCAAGGACGACACGTGCTTTGTCTCCACGCCGGACGTTGTGCGCCGGCTGGAGGCGGATTTCGACATCGACCCCGACTACATGACCGAGGTGCTGCCCGGCTCGCCCACCGTGGCGCTGGAGTGCGGCGCGACCGTGCGCGCCCTGGCCGCCGAGAACAAGAACCACCCCGAGGGCTTTGGTTTCGGCGTGCTGCTGGGCTTTGCACATACGCGCTGGTACATCTCCGGCGACACGGACGTGCTGGACGAGGACGTGCGCTGCGACGTGCTGATCGTGTGCTGCGACGGCGTGTGGAACATGCCCCAGCCCGAAAAGAGCGTCACCGAGCAGGTGCTGGCGATGGAGCGCCGGCCCGCGCTGGTGATCCCGTACCACTACGGCCCGCCCGAGAACCCCGGCACCGAGCAAAACGGCGAGGCCGTGTGCAAAGCGCTGGAGGCGCAAGGCGTCGCGTGCCGCGAAGTGATCAAGTTCTAAAACGGCCGGCGCGCACCGGCGCGCGCCGATCTGTGCCGGCGCGCAAAACCTGCGCAAAAAACATACGCAAAGAGAGAAAGCCGCCGCCCCTTCCTTTCCGAAAGGGGCGGCGGCTTTTCGTTTTGTGCGTCACGCCTGCGCGTCCTGCGCGTTTTTCTCAGCCAGCGCGGCGCGCTCCGCGTCCGCAAGGGCCTGGTACTCGCCGGCGCGCAGCAAACTGTCGTACCGGTACAGCGCGTAGCCGTCAGCCCCGGCCGCGCGCAGCGTGTCCGTCATGTCGGCGAGGTTGTGGCCGCTGCTCCATTCGTCGGACGGCGTGGACGAGCCGTCCGACGCGCCCACGCGGTACGCGCCCAGGCCGAAGTACAGCCGCACCTCCTGCGCGCGCGGCATTTCCATCCACTCGCGGACGATATTCTCAAAGGCAAACCGGTCCGACCCGCTTTGCAGCGTGTAGTGGTAGCCCCAGTACACCTGCGGCATCACATAATCCACATAACCGGGCTGCGAAAGCCACAAACCCACGTCGCTATACTGTCCGTTATAATTGTTGTCATTATTACCCTGCGGACTAATCCCAAACACCAGGCTGCGGCCCGTCTCGTCCTGCACGCGGCGCACGGTCTCATAGACGCTGCGCACCAGCGCGTTCACGTTTTCGCGCCGCCAGTCCGCAAGGGGCAGCTGCGTGCCGGACGCGGCGTACTCCGCCGCGTCGAATTCTTCGTCGGTGACGGGGTAAAAGTAATCGTCGAACTGGACGCCGTCCACCTCATAGCGGCGCAGCACCTCCTCGACGCCGTCGCAGATGTATTCGCGCACCTGCGGGTTTGACGGGTCGAGGTACAGCCCGCCCGCGGCCTGCTTGACCCACTCCGGGTGTGCGGCGGCAAGACCGTTTTGCGCAAGCTCGCCCGCGGGCACATTGTCGTTCAGGCGCAGGCGGTAGGGGTTGATCCACGCCTCGATGGCAAGGCCGCGCGCGTGCGCCTGCTGCACGAAAATGGCCAGCGGGTCGTAGCCGGGGTCCTGCCCCTGCACGCCCGTGACGAGGTGGCTCCACGGGAACAGCTCGCTGGGGTAGATGGCGTCGCCGAACGGGCGCACCTGCACGATGACCGTGTCGAGTCCCATGGCGGCGCAGTTGTCCATCATGGCCGACACGCCGGCCGTGAACGTCTCGGCCGAGGCGGTGTCGAGCCCCGTCCACTCAAGATAGCTGATCCACATGGCGCGATAGCCGAGCGTTGACGGCGCCGCTGCGCTCTCGGCGGTGGTAAAATCCCGCGAGGGGTCCCGGGCAGGTTCGCCGCCGCACCCCGCCAGCAGCGCCGTCAGCGCCGCCGCAAGCCCCGCCGTCAGCAGGCGGGCCCATCGTCTTTTCATCTGCACGTCCCCCTTGTCCGCTTTTGATGCCATCGTATGTGCGGCGAGTCCGGCTTATGCCGCGCGGCGCACATACCGCGCCGCCAGCGCCGCGCCCAGCGCGCACAGCCCGCCCGCCAGCGCCAATGCGCCGGTGAGCTGCACGTCCGCCACCGCGCCCAGCGCAAGGCTCAGGCCGCTGGTGCCTAGGTTCTGCGCCATCGAGTACCCCGAGAGGATCACGCTGCGCGCGCCGTCCGCCACGCTGTCGTTCTGTAAGCGCGCGCTGTAGGGCTGCCAGGCGTACCAGGCGAATTGCAGCGCGAACACACCCGCAGCGCACAGCACGGGGCCGCGGGCAAAGCCGGCGGCAAAACACCCCGCCGCGCCCAGCAAAAACACGCACGGGCCAAAGCGCTTTTTCAGGTGCCTGGCCGCGCGCCACGACGCGCCCGCGCTCAGCGCGCACAGCGTCAGCAGCACATACAGCGCGCCCAGCCACGCGTCCGGCACGCCGCAGCGCTTATACAAAAGCTGCGAGTAAAACACAGTGACCGTCTGGCCCGAGATGGTCAGCAGCACGTCCGCCGCCAGCAAAAGCCCCACGCGCGGCTGCGCGCGCAGATTGTCCGCGATGCCGCGCAGCTGCGCGGCGAGGGGCGCGCGGTCGGCCTTCGAGGCGGGCGCATCCGGCAGCGCCAGCGCGCACGCGGCGGCCGCGCCGTAGAACACGGCCGTCCACAGCGCCGCGGCGCGCCATGCGTCCGAGAACAGCAGCGTGAACGCCGCGCTCGACGCCAGCAGGCCCACGGTGCCGCTGACGGAATACCGCCCGAACGCCCGCTGCGCCTCCTCGGGCCCGGCCGCGAGGTACAGGTACGCGTCGTCGCAGCCCGACAGCCCCGCCGACACGACGGACATCAGCACGCGCTCGGCCAAAAACATCCCGAATCCGTACGCGCGCCAGAACACGAGCTTCGAGGCAAAAAACACGAAATTCACAAGCACCAGCATCCGCTTGTAGCCGATGCGCGCGCACAGAGCGCCCAGCGGCACCTCCAGCGCCACCGTCAGCACATAGCTCAAGCTCTCCAGCAGCGCGATCTGCGTCAACGTCAGGCCGGCGCCGGTGCGGTACAGCGCCGCCACGGGCGCATAGAGAACAAAGCCCTGCAAAAATGCGATCAGGCACATCAAAACACACGCGCGGCGCGCGCGTGCCGTCTGAAAAACAGGCATAAAAAAACAGTCCTTCCCTAAAAACAGTACAGCAGAAAGGCCCCCGTTGCCGAAAGCCGCGTCCCCTGTGCTGTTTTTAAATGGACTGTTTCAAAATGCGATGCTCCTTTTTGCTTTTGCCGCCCGGCTCTGCCGGGCTTTTTTCAGTATAGCACGAAGGCGTGTCGGCGTCAACTCCGAGCCGCGCCCGTCCCATACAGGAAGAATCGCCTGCTAGGCAAATGAAAACAGCGCAGCCGGCAGGATGAAATGGTGTGGATTTATTCATGAGGCTGTGCTATTCTGTTTATGGTAAATCAAACGATAAATCTGGATTTGGCAAAGGAGATGAAGGGATATGAAAAGGAAAGCGCCCCTATTATCCGTTGTACTGATCCTGCTTGTCGGTATTGCCGTGTGGTATCATGCTCCCATCGACTTGATGGATTTAGACGCCAATGAAGTTACGGAAATCGTCGTTTTTAACGGCAATAGCGGAAATACGACACACATTGAAGACAAAGAGCAAATTCAGCATATTATTG
>DXGT01000084.1 GCA_019113785.1 Candidatus Ruthenibacterium merdigallinarum
TGACCGACCCTGCGCCGGCCACGACCTTCACCCATCTGGACGCCACCACCGTGCTCAGCCGCGACATCGCAGCACAGGGCATTTATCCCGCTGTCGACCCGCTTGAGTCGACCAGCCGCATCCTCAGCGCCGAGACGCTGGGTGCGCGCCACTACGCCGCGGCACGCGCCGTGCAGCGCGTGTTGCAGCGTTACCGTGAATTGCAGGACATCATCGCCATCATGGGCATGGACGAGCTGAGTGAAGAGGACAAGGTGACTGTGGCCCGCGCGCGCCGGGTACAGCGCTTTTTGTCGCAGAGCTTCCACGTGGCCGAACAGTTCACGGGCATGCCGGGGCAGTATGTGCCGCTGGCGGAGACGCTGCGCAGCTTTGAGGCCATCCTGGGCGGCGAGTGCGACGCCATGCCGGAAAGCGCGTTCCTGTTTGCGGGGACGATCGATGACGTATACGCCAAGGCGCGCGCAGCGCGCGGCGCCTGAGTGGAGGGCGCGCCATGAACACTTTTGCGCTGAAAATCGTAACGCCGGACGGCGAAGTGTACGACGGGCCCGCCGAGCGGCTGGCCTGCCGCACGATCGACGGCGACGTCGCCATTCTGGCGGGCCACTGCGACTACTGCACCGCGCTGGGCATGGGCGAGGCCCACATCGTGCAGGCAGACGGCAGCGTGCGCAGCGCCGCGTGCATCGGCGGCATGCTGTTCGTGCTGGGCGGCGCCGCACGCCTGATCGCTACCACCTGGGAATGGGCGGAGGACATCGACGCCCAGCGCGCCGAGCGTTCGCGCCAGCGCGCCGAGGAAATCCTCAAACAGAAAAGCAGGCTGGATGCGCGTGAGGTCGAACTGGCCAGCGCGCGCCTGCGCCGCGCGCTGGTGCGAAAATCCGTGGCGAAAAAGTAAATGAATGCAAAGCACCCCGCAAGCCGGCGGTCCGGCTTGCGGGGTGCTTTTGTATCTTTAGAAGAGATTCAAACGGAGGACAGATAGACGCTGCGCGAAGGGAAGGCGAGGCTTGCACCGCGCGTTTGCAGGATCTCGAGGATTTTGGCGTTGATCTCTTCGCGCACAGCGCGGTACTCGGCGATCTGCGTGGTTTTGACATAGAACTGTACAAACACATCCAGCGAGCTTGCGCCAAATTCCAGGAAACGCACCTGTACGGTGTCGGCCAGCACCTGCGGGTGCGCGGCGAGCATCTCGCGCAGATCGGCGCAGACGAGCTGCAGCGTATCGGCGGGCGTCGCATACGCAAAGCCCAGCGTGAACTGCGAAAGGCGGCGGTTCAGGCGCGTCCAGTTCGTGATGGCGGCGGAGGTGAATTTCTGGTTCGGCACCACTGTCAGCGCGTCGTCCAGCGTGCGGATCTTGGTGGAGCGCAGCGAGATGTCCTCCACCGAGCCCTCTACGTCCGCCGTTTTCACCCAGTCGCCGATCTCGAACGGGCGTTCGGTGATAATGATGATGCCGCCGAAGATATTGCTGACGATATCCTGCCCGGCCAGCGCGAACGACAGGCTTCCGAGCCCCAACGCCGTCAAAACGCCGTTGATGTTGTAGCCCAGAATATCCAGTACGATGGTGGCGGCCACCAGAAAGATGAACGCCTGTAGGATGCTGGTGAGAAAATGCGCCAGCGCCTTGCCGGTGCCAAGGTCCAGCTTACTGCTCATGCCCAGCAGCAGCGCGGGGACGATGTGCACGGCGCGCACAAGGCCGACTGTGAAGAACACGATGCAGGCGATGGCGCACACGCGGCCGGTGACGGCCAGCCAAGGCGCGGCGGCGTGCACCCGCTGCGGCAGCGTGGAAACAGCCGACAAAACGCCCAGCGACAAAAGGCAGTAAGCGGCTGGGCGCACGAAAATGCGCAGCGCCTCGGCGATATACGGCCGGTTCAGTTTTTCAGCGAGCTTTACGGCGAACGGCCCCAGCCAGCGCGCCGACACAAAAGCGGCGGCGCAGAATAAAAGAAAAATCAAAACGGGGAACAGATAAACGCCGTACACGGCCCAGAATTCGATCATGCGGCAGCCCTCCCAGCGCGCCGCGCAGCGCGCAGCGCCTTTGCCTTATTCTATCATTCCCCGCCGCCGCGCGCAAGCGCGGCGCAAAAACAAGGGGCGCGCTGTGAAATTTGCACCTTAAAATTGGCAGAGCCTCTTGCATTTTGCAAAGAAAGGATTATAATAAAGCCACAGTCTGTTTCAGGGCGGGGTGAAATTCCCCACCGGCGGTATAGCCCGCGACCGCAGCTTTTTGCAAAGCTTGCGCTGATTCGGTGAAATTCCGAAGCCGACGGTATAGTCCGGATGAAAGAAACGATGCTGTTTTTGCATTGGCAGCGCCCGTTCCACAGCTGGAACGGGCGCTTTTTCCTTTGCAAAGGCGGCGCACCCAGAAAGCAGGCCTCATTTTTTAAGGAGGTCATTATCATGACAAACACAGCAGGCAACAAGACCCGCAAACTGACAACGCTGGCCATGCTGGCGGCGCTGGCCATCATTTTGGTGGCGTTCATCCATTTCCCGCTGATCCCGGCGGCTCCGTTCCTTGAGTACGACCCCGCGGACATCCCCATCCTGATCGGCTCGTTCGTCTACGGCCCGTGGGTGGGCCTGGGCCTTACGGCCGTCGTCAGCATCCTGCAGGGCGTCACCGTCAGCGCGGCCAGCGGCCCCATCGGCATCATCATGCACCTGCTGGCCACGGGCAGCTGCGTGACGGCCGCCGGCCTTGTGTACCGCCGCTGGCATACGCGCAAGGGCGCTGTGGCGGCGCTGTGCGCGTCCATCGCCGTGCGCACGGTGGTGATGTGCGGGTGCAACCTGGTGTTCACGCCGCTGTTCCTCGGCCAGTCCGTCGGCGATGTCGTCGCCATGCTCATCCCGGCCATCATCCCGTTCAATTTCCTGTACGCCGCCATCAACAGCGCGGTGACGTTCGTCGTCTACAAGCCCATCAGCGCTTTTTTGCACAAAAACGCTTGACATTTTCCGTCTGGCCGATATAATAGGGAAATAGACAATCGAATCAAACTTATCAAGAGTGACAGAGGGAACAGGCCCTGCGAAGTCCGACAACCTGCCGTTTTGCGGTAAGGTGCCAAATCCTGCGGTGCATGCCGAGAGATAAGCTGACAACAGCCCGGTACTGCGCCGGGCTGTTTTGTTTCCCCGCCGCTTTTGAACGCACAGAAAGGAACCAGTTATGGCAAGAAAACTCTTCACATCCGAATCCGTCACCGAGGGGCATCCCGACAAAATCTGCGACCAGATCTCCGACGCCATCCTCGACGCGCTGCTGGAGGGCGACCCCAACAGCCGCGTGGCCTGCGAGGTGACGGCCTCCACTGGCCTTGTGCACATCATGGGCGAGATCACGACCAGCACGTATGTGGATTTTCAGAAGATCGTGCGCGACGTTGTGCGCGACATCGGCTACACCCGCGCCAAATACGGCTTTGACGCCGACACGTGCGCGGTGCTGTCGAATATCGACGAGCAGAGCCCCGACATCGCGATGGGCGTCAACCCGGGCGGCGCGGGCGACCAGGGCATGATGTTCGGCTACGCCTGCGACGAGACGCCCGAGCTGATGCCGCTGCCCATCTCGCTGGCGCACAAGCTGGCCAAGCGCCTCACGCAGGTGCGCAAGGACGGCACGCTCTCGTATCTGCGGCCGGACGGCAAGAGCCAGGTGACCGTTGAATACGACGGCGATACGCCCGTGCGCGTCGACGCGGTGGTCATCTCCAGCCAGCACGCGCCCGAAATCGACATGCAGCAGCTGCGCGAGGACATCAAGCGCGAGGTCATCCTGCCGGTCGTGCCCGCACAGCTGGTGGATGAAAACACCAAATTCTTCATCAACCCCACCGGCCGCTTCGTCGTGGGCGGCCCGCAGGGCGATTCCGGCCTCACCGGGCGCAAGATCATCGTGGACACTTACGGCGGCATGGGCCGCCACGGCGGCGGCGCCTTCTCGGGCA
>DXGT01000085.1 GCA_019113785.1 Candidatus Ruthenibacterium merdigallinarum
AGTACGGGCGGCCTCCACGGCGATTCCGCAATTTTCAAATCTTTCCACGCCGTCCCAAAAGGGACGGGAAGGAAAAAGCAAACACACGCAATCGACTGCCTGTTCTTCCCCCTCACACGCGGCGAGCGCAGCGTCATCGCACAACGCGGCAAATCCTGCGCGCGCTGCCCCGCACACGCGGCGCGCGCAGCGACGCCGCACGGCGCGGCAACCGGCACGGGCGGCCTCCACGGCGATTCCGCAATTTTCAAATCTTTCCACGCCGTCCCCTGCGGGGACGGCCCAGCGCCCGCCGGGCGCGTTCCCTGCGAAGCGACCGGCAGCAGCTTCCCCATCTCGAAACGCCGCCGCAACCCGCCGCGCACAGGACGCGCTCTGCCGAGCGCTGGCCCGTCCCTGCGGGACGGGAAGGAAAAATTCAACACACCGTTTTTTTCTCCTGCATCGGAGTGGACGGCATACCCAACGCCACCGCCCCGCGCGGCAAATCCCGCACGCTTTCCCTCATCCCGCGGCGAGCGAAGCGACGCCGCAAAACGCCGCAACTCGTCAAAAGCAAATCCCACGGCGATTTTTCACCTCTTCCTTGCCGTCCCAAAGGGACGGCCCCGCGCGCGGCGCGCGCAAAAAACGGCCCCCGGAAGAAGCAGCTTTGCTTCCTCTGAGGGCCGTTCTTTGCAGATCGCTGTTACGCACGGCCGGGCTTCTGCACACAGCCGAAAAAACACGCTCCCGCGCCCGGCGCTGTGCGCGCCATGCGTCTCCCGCCGCGCACGCGCGAGAAGCCCGCCGCAGTGGCCGGCGCAAACGTCCGCGAAATATCTCCCGCCGCGCACGCGCGGGAAACCCACACCCGGCGGCCCCACGCAGGGGGCTTGCCCGGCGTCCTCTCATCACACGTGGAAAACGTCCCCCCATCGCGATGTCCCTCATCACGGTGCGGGAAAACGCCCCCTTATCACGCGCGAAAAAACCCTCCGCTGCGCTCCACCGTCACAGTGCGGGAAAACGTCCGCTCCTCGCACGCAAGGCCCCCGTTCAGCACTTCCCCGTTTTGCGCACCAGGCGCTCGTGCAGCAGGGCCATCACGGCCAGCACCGCCAGCAGGTACGCCGGCAGCAGCGCGGCGCTGATGTGGTTTGCCAGCACGCCGAACGCCGCGGGCATCACGCAGGTGCCCACATAGGCCGAGGCCATCTGCAAACCGATCATCGCCTGCGAGCGCTGCGCGCCGAAGCGCGCCGGCGTGGAGTGGATGACGGCCGGGTAGATGGGCGCGCAGCCCAGCCCCACCAGCGCAAGGCCCGCCGCGGCCCCCGCGCGCCCCGGCGCGGCCAGCAGGCACACGACGCCCGCCAGCACAAGCGCCTGGCCCAGGCGGATCATCTGTGTGTCGGAAAAGCGCAGCGTCGCAAAGCCGCCCAGCGCGCGGCCCACGGTGATGCCCGCGTAAAACAGCCCCGCCAGGGACGCGGCCTCGTCCGCCCCGAGGCCCGTGTGCAGCACAAGGTAGCTGCCCGCCCACAGGCCGGCGGTCTGCTCCAGCGCGCAATAGCAGAAAAACGCCGCCATCACCTCCGGCGCGCCCGGGATGCGCACCGCCTCGCGCAGCGTCAGCACCTTCGCGGCCCCGCCGGCCGCATTGGGCGCATCGCCCGCCGGCGCGTCCGCCGCATCGCCCTGCGCGGCGCGCTTTTGCCGCCACAGCGGCAGGCTGAGCAGCAGCACCGCCGCCAGCGCCGTCTGGATGAGCCCCACGGCGCGGTAGCCGGCCTGCCAGCCGTGCCCGCCCGTGAGCGCCGCGCCCATGATGTACGGCCCCAGCGACGCGCCCACGCCCCACATGCAGTGCAGCCAGCTCATGTGCCGGCTGGCGTAGTGCAGGGCCACATAGTTGTTCAGCGCGGCGTCCACGCTGCCCGCGCCCAGCCCGTAGGGCAGCGCCCACACGCACAGCGCCGCGTACGAGCCGCTGCACGAAAAGCCCAGCAGCGCCGCGGCCGTCATCAGCACGCTGACGGCCGTCACGCGCCCCGCGCCGAAGCGGCGCGTCAGCCGGTCGCTCAACAGGCTGGAGACGATGGTGCCCGCGGCGATGAGCATGGACAAAATGCCCGCGAACGACACGGGCACGCCCATCGGCCCGTACATGGACGGCCAGGCCGAGCCCAGCAGCGAGTCCGGCAGGCCCAGACTGATGAACGCAAGATAGATGACGGCGAGCAGCAGATGCACCATCGCAAAATTCCCCCAAAAGAAGCGTTGACGCTACAAGCATACCACCGCGCGCCGCCCGGCGCAAGCGCTTTTTGCATCCCCGGGCGGGCCGCCTTTCCCCTCCCGCTGAATCGTGGTAAAATAGAGAAAGAGAACAGACGCGCGCCGGGCCGCCCCGCCCGGCAAAGGGGCGGGAGCGCGGCAGGCGCCGCACAGCCTTGCGGGCCGAACACACCCCGCCCGGCAAGCGCGGGAGAGGGAGGAAAACGCCATGCAGATCGCCGAAGTCACAAGCCGGACGCCCGCGCTGCTCAGCCGGCTGCTGACGGTGTGGGAGCGCTCGGTGCGCGCCACCCACCATTTCCCTTCGGAGAGCGAGATCGAGCGCATCCGCGGCTATGTGCCGCAGGCGCTGGGCGGGGTCGCGCAGCTGCTGGTCGCACAGGACGAGGCCGGCCGCGCCGTGGCCTTTATGGGGGTGCAGGACGGCGCGCTGGAAATGCTGTTCATCGACCCCGACGAGCGCGGAAAAGGGCTGGGAAAGCGCCTGCTGCGATACGGCGTCGAGCGCTGCGGCGTAGAGCGCCTGGCCGTCAACGAGCAGAACCCGCAGGCCGCCGGCTTTTACGAGCACATGGGGTTTCAGACCTACCGGCGGACGGAGTGCGACGAACAGGGCGGCCCCTACCCGCTTTTGTACATGCGCCTTGCGCGAGAGCCCGCAAAAACGGACGGGCGGCGGGATGGCCCGCAGTGAAAAAATGCGGCGTTTTTCATTTCCTTTCCTGCTCCCGCAGGGGCCGGGGAAGCGCCGGCGCGTTTAGAAACACGTGATCGGCCGCGGCGGATCGGCACGGCCTGTGCGAATCGCTTCGCCGCCCGGCCCGCGCAAAGGCCGTCCCTGCGGGCCCGCCATGGATTCGCCCGCTTTGAAAGCAGAGCGGCGGATTTTGCGAGGAGGAACGCGCCCCACCCCTCGGCAACGGAGGGAATGGGGCGCGTTTGACTCTGCGGCCTTCGGTTCCGCCAGAGGGAAAAACGCCGCCGCATAGTTCCCCTCACTTTGCGCCGAGCCGCGCGCCGCCGGCCCACGCGGCAAGTCCCGCGCGCTTTCCCACATCCCGCGGCGAGCGAAGCGATGCCGCCCACGCGGCAAGTCCTGCGCGCTTTCCCACATCCTGCGGCGAGCGAAGCGACGCCGCCCCATGCGGCAAACCCCACGCACTTCCCAACACCTCGCGGCGAGCGAAGCGACGCCGTCCCGCGCGGCAAGTCCTGCGCGCTTTCCCACATCCTGCGGCGAGCGAAGCGACGCCGCCCACGCGGCAAGTCCTGCGCGCTTTCCCACATCCTGCGGCGAGCGAAGCGACGCCGCCCACGCGGCA
>DXGT01000010.1 GCA_019113785.1 Candidatus Ruthenibacterium merdigallinarum
CTCCAGCACTTCCTCTTCCTCTGAGGCCGCTTCCGTGCCCGCTTCCTCCGCCGTGAGCGAGAGCGTTGCCGCCGAGAGCACCTCTGAGGCTGTCTCCGAGAGCGTTGCCGCCGAGAGCACTTCCGAGGCCGTCTCCGAGAGCGTCGCCGCTGAGAGCGTTGCTGCCGAGAGCGCTTCTGAGAGCGTTGTCGCCGAGAGCGCTTCCGAGAGCGTTGCCGCTGAGATCGTCTCCGAGAGCACCGCTGCCTGAGTTCTGACGGAACATACGAAACGCCCTGCCGCTTATCTGCGGCAGGGCGTTTTTGCTTCCGTTTCGCGTCGGCTTGCCCCGGCGGCGTCCTGTACACCGGCAGTGTGCCGTTTGTACACCGATGCAATATTTCATAAAGGAAAAATATTAAAAAGGCGGCCCGGCATTTCCCCGCAAAGAGGAAAACCGGGCCGCCGTTTGCGTGTTTTGCATGTGCGGTACGGGCCGCGCCGCTTATTTCCGCGGCAGCGAGCGCACCGCGTCCACGATGCCCTGCGCGCTCAGGCCGAACTGGCGCAGCACCTCCCACGCGGGGCCGGAGTGGCCGAACTCGTCCTGCACGCCGACGCGGCGCACGGGCACGGGCACGTCGTTCTCGGCAAGGCACGCGCACACCGCCTCGCCCAGGCCGCCGATCACGCTGTGCTCCTCGCACGTGACCACGCGGCCGCAGGCGCGCGCCGCCTCCACCACCAGCGTCTCGTCCAGCGGCTTGATGGTGCACAGGTTCACCACGCGCGCGTGCACGCCCTCGGCCGCGAGGGTGCGCGCAGCCTCCAGCGCCTGCGACACCATCAGACCCGTGGCGAAAATGGCGACGTCGCCGCCCTCGGTCAGCACCTCGCCCTTGCCGATCTCAAAGCGGAACGTGCCGGCGTCGTGCACCACGGGCACGGCCAGGCGGCCGAAGCGCAGGTACACGGGCCCCTGATAGGCATACGCCGCCTTCACGGCCGCATAGGCCTCCACCTCGTCGGCGGGATTGAGCACCACCATGCCGGGGATGGAGCGCATCAGCGCAAAATCCTCGCAGCACTGGTGGGACGCGCCGTCCTCGCCGACGGAAAGCCCGCCGTGCGACGCGCCGATCTTCACATTCAGATGCGGGTACGCGATGGAATTGCGGATCTGCTCAAACGCGCGGCCCGCGGCAAACATCGCAAAGCTCGAAGCGAACGGCACAAGGCCCATTGCGGCGAGGCCCGCGGCCGCCGCCATCATGTTGCCCTCGGCGATGCCGCAGTCGAAATGGCGGTCGGGGAAAACGGCCTTGAACTTCGCCGTGCGCGTCGCAGCGGCCAGGTCGGCGTCCAGCACGACGATGTCGTCGTGCTCGCGCCCCAGGTCCACCAGCGCGCGGCCGTAGCCGTCGCGGGTGGCGATCATCTTCGTCTCGCTCATGCCTGTGCCTCCAGTTCTGCCAGCGCGGCGCGCAGCTCGTCCATCGCCGTCTCGTATTCCGCGTCGTTGGGCGCTTTGCCGTGCCAGTCCACCGCGTTTTCCATGTAGCTCACGCCCTTGCCCTTCGTGGTTTTCATCACGATGGCAAACGGGCGGCCCTTCGTCTCCTTCGCCTGCGCAAAGGCCGCCTCCAGCTGCTCAAAGCTGTGGCCGTCCACGCAGGTATAGGCCAAGCCGAACGCCGCGAGCTTGTCCGCGATGGGATAGGGGTTCATCACGTCCTGCACGGCGCCGTCGATCTGCAGGCCGTTGTTGTCGATGATGACGCACAGGTTGTCCAGCTTGTAGTGCGCCGCGAACATCAGCGCCTCCCACACCTGGCCTTCCTCGATCTCGCCGTCGCCCAGCAGCGCGTACACGCGCACGCCGGCCATGCCGCGCACCTTCGCGCCCAGCGCCATGCCCGCCGCGGCGGACACGCCCTGCCCCAGGCTGCCGGTGGACATATCCACGCCCGGCACCAGCGTCATGCTGGGGTGGCCCTGCAGATAGCTGTCCGCATGGCGCAGCGTGGGCAGGTCCTCCACGGGGAAATAGCCGCGGTTCGCCAGCGCCGCATACAGCGCGGGCGCGGCGTGGCCCTTGCTGAGCACAAACCGGTCGCGCGCGCCGTCGCGCGGCGCGGCGGGGTCGGCGCGCATTTCGCGCCAGTACAGATACGCCAGCACTTCCGCGCTGGACAGGCTGCCGCCCGGATGGCCCGCCTTGGCCCCGTGGGTGGATTCGATCACGCCCATGCGGATCTTGCAGGCCGCAATTTGCAGTTCATGTTTTTCCTGTTGTGTCATGTCGCTCTCCAGAAAATATCGCTCTTGTGAAGGCGGCGCGCAGCGCCGTCCGAAAAGGCAGCGCCCGGCCAAAGCCCGGCGCTGCGCACAGTTCACTGTTATTATACTATGTCCGCCCTGTTTTCGTCAATTCTACAGCGCGTTTTTTCTTTTTCGCGGCGCAAAAAAACCGTTGACAAACCCCGCGCGTTCTGGTATTATAATTAAGCGCTCTGAAAACGGGCGTGAAAAACCGAATAGGGGAGAGTTCCCGAGTGGCCAATGGGGGCAGACTGTAAATCTGTTGCGTCTTCGCTTCGATGGTTCGAATCCATCCTCTCCCACCAAAGCCCCAAGGACGTGAGTTCTTGGGGCTTTACTTATTACCTATTACTTCTTCACCATTCCTTCCTCGCTTCTCTTTCCATTTCCCGTCCTTGGGGCTTTGGGAAGTAAGAGGTAAGAGGGAATCGGTAAGAAGTGGCGAAAAGAAACCAGGCTTAATCCAGGCATCTAAAATGTCCACCCACACCAAAAATCCCGACCGCGAAAGCGGCCGGGATTTTTTACTTTTCACTCTTCACTGTATCTTGTGAGCTGTTGCGCACGTCCGGCAACAGCTCCTCTTTTTCTTATTCCGCTTTGCGAAGTTCTTGGATGGCCACCGTATGGTTGCGCACAACGGTTTCCAGCGTGCGCACGCGGTCTTTCAAGTCGTCGATCTGCGCGGCCTTCTCGTTCGCCTTGTCCAGCTTTTTCGCGATGTCGTCGTATTGTTCGGCGATCAGGCGCACATGGTGCTCCTGCTTCTCCATCAGCATACGGGTGTGGCGCACGTCGGTTTCAAGC
>DXGT01000086.1 GCA_019113785.1 Candidatus Ruthenibacterium merdigallinarum
ACCGGCAGGTGAACGGCCGGTGGGAGATCGACCGCTCCATCGCCCACCGCCAGATGAGCAACAACTCCATCTACTACCGCGAAAAGCCCACGCGGGAAAAGCTGCACTGGCATTTGCAGCAGATGCGCTATTCCGGCGAGCCGGGCTGGGTGAACGAGGAGGCGGGACGCCGCCGCCGCCCGAATTTCAACGGCTGCAACCCCTGCGGCGAGATCTTGTTGGACAGCCACGGCCTGTGCAACCTCACCACCGTGAATGTGATGGCCTTCGTGGCCGACGGCAAGCTGGACGTGCCGGCGCTGCTGGAGGCGCAGAAGCTGTCGGCGCGCGCGGGCTACCGCATGACCTGCCGCGAGCTGGAGATGCACAGCTGGGACGTGGTGCAAAAGCGCGACCGGCTGATCGGCTGCTCGCTGACGGGCTGGCAGGACATGGTGAATGCCACGAATATGAGCCGCGAGGCGCAGATCGACCTGCTGGAGCAGCTGCGCGGCGCCGCGCACACCGCCTCGGCCGATCTGGCGGCCCATCTGGGCACGAAGGCCCCGCTGCTGGCCACCACCATCAAGCCCGAGGGCACGCTGTCGCTGCTGCCCACGGTGTCCAGCGGCGTGCACTATTCGCATTCGCCGTACTATGTGCGCCGCGTGCGCATCACGGCGGCCGACCCGCTGTGCAAGGTGTGCGAGGATTTGGGCTATCCCGTGCTGCCCGAGGTCGGGCAGGACCCGGACGACCCCACCACCAAGGTGGTGGAGTTCCCGGTGAAGGCCCCGGCCGGGCGCGTCAAGTCGGACGTGTCGGCCATCGAGCAGCTGGAGAACTACAAGATGTTCATGCAGCATTATGTGGACCATAACTGCTCCATCACCGTCCATGTGCGCAACGACGAGTGGGATGCCGTCGAACAGTGGGTGTGGGACAACTGGGACGACACCGTGGCCCTCTCGTTCCTCAGCTACGACGACAGCTTCTATGAGCTGATGCCGTACGAGGCCATCGACGAGGCCGAGTATCAGCGCCGCAAAAACGCGATGCGCCCGTTCAACCCCTCGCTGCTCAGCCGCTATGAGCACGAGGAGAGCGAGCTGGACGTCGGCGACCCCGAGTGCGCGAGCGGCGCGTGCCCCGTGCGCTGACGGCGCTTGTGAACGATCGGAACAAGAAGAAGGGCGCGGCGGCGCGAAATGCGCCGCCGCGCCTGTTCTCTGCACAGCGCTCTCGCGCCGAATCTCCTATAAATTCCTATATAATATAGAAAACGGCCGGCGCCGCGGCGGAAAATACCGGCCGCGGCGCAAAAAAGGCAAAAAAGCGCGCGGCGCACTCTTGACGGCGCGGCGCTGGTGTGCTATGATGATATCACCTCTTTTGCGGGTTTATTTTTTTGCGCGCATTTTTCGGCCGAAGGCAGATGCGCCGCCCGGCAGAGGAGGGAGGCTATTTAATGGAGGTGCCGAAAGAATGAGAGTGAAGATCACCCTGGCGTGCACGGAGTGCAAACAGCGCAACTACAACACCATGAAGAACAAGAAGAACAGCCCGGATCGTCTTGAGATGAAGAAGTATTGCCGCTTTTGCAGAAAACACACCGTCCACCGCGAGACGAAATAAGAAAGGCGGGCAAAACGTATGGCAGACAAGACAGAAAAGAAAAAGGGCTTTTTCGCCTCTGTCAAAGGCTGGTTTTCCAATGTCGGCAAGTTTTTCCGCGACACAAAGAGCGAGATGAAGAAGGTCGTCTGGCCCTCGAAGAAGCAGGTCATCAACAACCTGATCGTCGTCGCCGTCGTCGTGCTGATCTCGGCCGTCGCCATCTGTGTGCTGGACGCCCTGTTCGGCTTTGGCCTGGGGCTTTTGCTCAAGACGACGCTTTGATCGCGCCGGTTCCATTCGTTCACAGAAAGCGGGGCATGTGCAATGGCTGAAGAGAGAGACAACCAGCCCAGATGGTACGTGGTGCACACGTACTCCGGCTACGAGAACAAAGTCCGTCAGGACCTTGAGACCGTGGTGGAGAACCGCCGCCTGCAGGACCTGATCTACGAGGTCCGCGTGCCGGTGGAGATCGAGACCGAGATCAAGGACGGCAAAGAGCGCCAGGTGGAGCACAAGCTCTTCCCGGGCTATGTGCTGGTGAAGATGATCATGACCGACGAAAGCTGGTACATCGTGCGCAACGCGCGCGGCGTCACGGGGTTTGTCGGACCGTCTTCCAAGCCGGTGCCGCTGTCTGACGAAGAGGTGGAAAAACTCGGCATGGCCACGCACGCCGCCGCGCCGGATTTCGAAGTGGGCGAGAACGTCCAGATCGTCTCCGGCCCGCTCGAGGGCTTCATCGGCCTGGTGGAGAGCCTCGACGCAAAGGCGAAGAAGGTCCATGTAAAAGTTTCCATGTTCGGCCGCGAAACGCCGGCCGAGCTGGATTTCTCACAGGTGAAACCCCTGTAAACACGTTATTTTTCACGGTAAGGCCCGCGGGGCATCCCGCCGCGCGGTTTCTTATAGAGCGCGTTTCACGCGCGCTCGTGGGAGGGCAGGGCATCCGGCTCTGCCCGCAACTTACCACAATTTTTGGAGGTGCACAAAATGGCTCAGAAGGTAGTGGGGTATATCAAGCTCCAGATCCCGGCCGGTAAAGCGACCCCGGCCCCCCCTGTTGGCCCGGCGCTTGGCCAGCACGGCGTGAACATCATGGCGTTCACGAAGGAATTCAACGAGCGCACGCAGAAAGACATCGGCTATCTGATCCCTGTGGTCATCACGGTGTATGCCGACCGTTCGTTCAGCTTCATCACGAAGACGCCGCCCGCGGCTGTTCTCATCAAGAAGGCTGTCGGCATCGAGAGCGGTTCCGGCGTGCCCAACAAGACGAAAGTTGCGTCGATCACCCGCAAGCAGCTGGAAGAGATTGCGAACACCAAAATGCCCGATCTGAACGCCGCTTCGCTGGACGCCGCCGTCAGCATGGTTGCCGGCACTTGCCGCAGCATGGGCGTCACGGTGACCGACTGAACGCCAGCCCGCCAGTAGTGGGAGGAATATTCCGATATACCACAGGAGGATACTATGAAACACGGTAAACATTACGTCGACAGCAAGAAGCTGGTCGACCGCACCAAGCTGTATGACAGCGCCGAAGGCCTGGACCTGTGCTGCCAGACCGCGAAGGCCAAATTTGACGAGACCGTCGAGCTGCACGTCCGCCTGGGCGTCGACAGCCGCCACGCCGACCAGCAGGTCCGCGGCGCCGTTGTGCTGCCGCACGGCACCGGCAAGAACGTGCGCGTCATCGCCATCGCCAAGGGCGACGCGGCAAAGGCCGCCGAGGAGGCCGGCGCGATGATGGTCGGCGACACCGACCTGATCGCCAAGATCCAGAACGAGGGCTTCATCGACTTCGACGTCCTCGTCACCACCCCGGACATGATGGGCCAGGTTGGCCGTCTGGGTAAGATCCTGGGCCCGCGCGGCCTGATGCCCAACCCCAAGGCCGGCACCGTGACGCCCGATCTGGGCCGTGCCGTCGCCGAGGCCAAGGCCGGTAAGATCGAGTACCGCCTGGACAAGGCCAACATCATCCATGTGCCCATCGGCAAGGTTTCGTTCGGCAGCGAGAAGCTGAACGACAACCTCACCACGGTCATGGACGCCATCGTCAAGGCCAAGCCCGCCGCTGCGAAGGGCCAGTACATCAAGAGCGTCACTGTCGCTTCTACGATGGGCCCCGGCGTCAAGCTGAACAACACGAAGTTCGGCGGCTGATCTGTAGGATGTAAACGAAGGCCGGGGGTTCCCGGCCTTCGTTTTTTCGTACACGCCGGCGCACAGCGCGCCGGCCGCACAAGGAGGCAACATGCACAAAAAGCGCATCGTGCGCCCTGCCGCACCCAAGGACATCGACGCCGTCAACGCGCTGCGCGCGCCCATCAGCGAGCTGCACGCCGCGGGCCGGCCCGACGTGTTCAAACCGGGCTTTCCGGACGGGCACCGCGCGCGGCTGGCGGCCATGCTGCGCGCACCGCAGCGCTACGATGCGCTGGTGTGCGAGGAAAAGAGCCGCCTGCTGGGCTTTGCGCTGGTGGAGTATGTGCACATTGGCGAGACGGCGGGCATGTATGCGCAGCATTACGCGCATGTGCTGGAGCTGGGCGTAGCGGAAAACGCGCGCGGGCAGGGCGCGGGCCGTCAACTGATGCAGGCGGTGGCGCAGCGTGCGGCGCAGCGCGGCTGCACGGCTGTGCGTCTCGACGTGTGGGAGTTCAACGCCGCCGCACGCGCGTTCTATGAGGCGCTGGGCTACGCGCCCAGCGTGCGCGAGATGGAGCTGGCTCTGCCCGCCGGCGCGCAGAGCGGCGAAAACGGCGGGGAAAATGCTTGACATCCCGATTTCATCGTGCTATACTAATAAAGCTGTTTTAAAGACAGCAGGTGCAACCGCGTAAAGGGAACATTCCCGCCTGCCGAGAAACGTGCAAAAAAGATTTTTTTGCCTCTTTCTCGCGGGAGAAAGAGGCTTTTTTGCACCCTGTCTCAAATAGCGCAACCATATTTGAAGCGAGGTGAAATGAAGAATGCCGAGTGAAAAGATCCTGAGCGAGAAGCAGGCCTACGTCGCCGATCTGCGCGAGAAGCTGCAGGGCTCTGTGGCCGGCGTCGTGGTCGACTACATGGGCATCACCGTGGCCGACGACACCAAGCTGCGCAAAGAGCTGCGTGAGGCCGGCGTCGACTACGCCGTCGTGAAGAACACGATGATGCGTTTGGCCGTGAAGGACAGCACCCTCGAGGGTATGTCCGACGCGCTGAAGGGCGCCACCGCCGTCGCCATCTCCAAGGAGGACCCCATCGCCGCCGCGCGCATCCTGCACAAGTTTGCCGAGGCCTCGAAGGGCAAGTTCTCTTTGAAGACCGGCTACATGGAGGGCCGCGTCCTGTCCACCGACGAGCTGACCGCCATCGCCAAGCTGCCGGACTACAAGGGCATGCTGTCGATGTTCGCCGGCGCCCTTACGGGCACCCTCAGCGGGCTGGCCGTCGCGATGCAGGCGTACGTGGACAAGCAGGGCGAGGGCTCTGCTGCGTAACGCCGCACATTTTCTGCAACACAAAAACATCAAAAAATTTATGGAGGTATTATCATGGCTTCTGAGAAGATCACTGCCATCATCAGCTCCATCAAGGAGCTGTCCATCCTTGAGCTGAAAGAGCTCATCGACACCTATTGCGAGGAGTTCGGCGTGTCCGCCGTGGCCGCTGCCGCTCCCGCTGCCGCCGCTGCTCCCGCCGAGGAGGAGAAGAGCGAGTTCGACGTTGTGCTGGCTGAGGTCGGCGCGAACAAGATGGCCGTCATCAAGACCGTCAAAGAGGTCACCGGTCTGGGCCTGAAGGAGGCCAAGGCTCTGGTCGACGGCGCTCCCAAGACCCTGAAGGAGGCCGCGCAGAAGGCCGAGGCCGAGGAGATCAAGAAGAAGCTCGAGGAAGTCGGCGCCAAGATCGAGCTGAAATAAGTTCGATCTGCCCTGTACAAAGAGCAACGCGGGCCGCGCATCACGCGCGGCCCGCGTTTTTGCGTATGCGGCGCGCCGGCGCCGCCCCCCGCTTGACGCAGGCGGCGCGCGGTGGTATCATCCAAGAAGGGCGCGGCGCGATTTTGATCGCGGATGCGCCGCGGCGAAACAACACATACTGAAAGAAAAAAGGCGGCCGCAGCCCTGCGGCGCGCGGGAAAGGACGGCAATATGGCAATCGAAAAGATGACGGCTGCCCGCTTCGAGCGGGAGGTCTTGCAGGCGAAAGGGGCGGTCCTTGTGGAATTTTCGGCGCCGTGGTGCGGCTATTGCCGCCGCCTGGCGCCCGTGCTGGCGCGCATGGACGGCGCCGCGGGCACGCCGCCCATCGCGTTGGTCGACATCGACGAGGAACCGCAGCTGGCCGAGCGCTACGGCGTGGAGGTCATCCCGACGTTGCTGCTGTTCCAAAACGGCGAACACGGCGAACGGCTCATTGCGCCGGGCTCGCAGGCACAGGTGGAAGCGTGGCTCAAAAAGGAACAGGAGGCATGAAAATGGAACATGTGTACGATACGGTCATCATCGGGGGCGGCCCCGGCGGCTATGCGGCCGCGCTGTACTGCGCGCGCGCAGGGTTGGACACGCTCGTCCTCGAGATGATGACGCCCGGCGGGCAGATGTGCACCACGGAGCGCATCGACAACTACCCCGGCTTTGACGAGGGCGTGGACGGCATGGAGCTGGGTATGCGCATGCAGAAGGGCGCCGAGCGCTTTGGCGCGAAAACGGAGTATGCCGAGGTGACGGCGCTCGACCTTGCGGCCGAGCCCAAGCGCGTGGAGACCAGCGCCGGCGCGGTGCTGGCGCGCACGGTGATCTTGGCCACGGGCGCGTCCCCGCGCGAGCTGGGCCTGCCGGAGGAGGCGCAGTACCGCGGCCGCGGCGTCAGCTATTGCGCCACGTGCGACGGCATGTTCTACCGCGGCAAGACCGTGGCCGTGGCGGGCGGCGGCAACTCCGCCGCCGAGGACGCCCGCGTGCTGTCGAAGCTGTGCACGCAGGTGTACGTTATCCACCGGCGCGACGCGCTGCGCGCCTCGCGCGCCGAGGCGGCGCCGCTGGAAAAGGCCGAGAACGTCACGTTCCTGTGGAACAGGCGCGTTGCCGGCATCCGGGGCGAGGGCAAGCTGTCGTCCCTTGTTTTGCAGGACACAAAGACCGGCGAAGAGAGCGAGCTTGCCGTCGACGGCCTGTTCGTCGCGATCGGGCGCGTGCCCAACACCGCACTGGCAAAGGGCCAGCTAGAACTCGATGCGTACGGCTACGTCAAAGCCGACGAGACGACGCGCACCAGCGTGCCCGGCGTGTTTGCCGTGGGCGACGTGCGCACCAAACCCCTGCGCCAGGTGTGCACGGCCGCGGCCGACGGCGCCGTGGCGTCGAAATTTGTCGAAGAATATCTCTCCACACGGGAAAACTGACCAAAGAGAGAAACGCTCCGCCTCAAATCGAGGCGGAGCGTTTTAATAAAATTAAAGTTGACTTTTATAAAATTTAATGTTATAGTAGAAGCGCAAGGGAGGGGAAACGCGTGGCGATCGATCGGGTGCCGGTGTGGATGGAGGAGCTGGAGGATGAGGACGTGGCCTTCATCCGACGGTTCGTGCTGGCGTCCGGCAGCATCAAGCAGATGGCCGCCGAGTATGGCGTGACGTACCCCACCGTGCGCCTGCGGCTGGACAGGCTGATCGAAAAGATCCGCCTGGGCGAAGCGCAGGAGGCGGACGCGTATGTCGGCCTCGTCAAGCGGCTGGCCGTGGACGGCCGGCTGGATTATGCGACGGCCCGCCTTCTCATCAACGAATACCGAAAGACAAAGGATGTGTGACACATGGCGATGACCACAGGGATGATTTTTTCCGCGGCGCTGTTCTTTTTGACGCTCAGCCTTGTGCCTGCGCTGATGGAGTTTTTCCTCGCGCGGCTGGAGGCGCGCTGGCCGGGGCTGATTTTGCCGGCGCTCAGCGTCGTCAGCGCAGGGGCGCTGGCGCTCCAGTCCAGCGCGGGGGGCGGCCAGCTCTGGATGGCGCTGCTGGTGTTTTTGCTGTTCAATATCCCCACGGCGGTGATGCTGGTGATCTACTTTGTGATGCGCTATTTCATCAACCGCAAAAAGCGGCGCGAGGAAGAGGAAAAAATGCGCCTGCGCGATCTGTAAGGGGGGCAATGCACCGTGTGGAAAGTGCTTTTACTGGTGACGGCCTTCTTTGCCGGCTGCGCGGGCATTTGCGCGCTGGAATATGTGCTGGCGCGCCGCAAAAGCCGCGTGCCCGGGTTGCTGATGCCCGTGGCGGCGCTCATCGGCGGCGCGGCGGGCCTGCTGCATGTGCAGGGCGAGGGCTTTTCCGATTATCTCGACGCGTTCGTGCCGCTGTTTCTGCCGGCGCTGGCGCTGTGGCTGATCTATGCGAACGTGCACCAGAAGCCGAAGAAGGGAACGGGGGCCTGACGCGCCGGAAAACAGAGTGCGAAAAGGGAACGCCCGGCGCGCAAAGAAAAAACGCCCAGCCAAAAGCTGAGCGTTTTGCGCGGGGCAAGGCCCGCGATGCTGTGGAGCTGGTGGACGGATTCGAACCCCCGACCTGCTGATTACAAATCAGCTGCACTACCAGCTGTGCTACACCAGCCCGGTGCGCGCCCGCATCCGGGCGCTTTTTTATGATACCGTTTTTGGCGTGCTTTGTCAAGACGGGCGCAGGCGCGCAAATTCCATCTTGTTTTTTCCTTGGCGGCACTTTATAATATTTTTCAAAGGCTCGCGGCGCACAGGGCCGCGGGAAAAGCCGCTGTGAAGGAAGGGGAATCATCTATGGCATCAACCGTCTATTTCACCGACATGCGCGCGCTGCCGGGAACCAATTTGCAGAAAAAGCTGGAAAAGCTCATCCGAAAGGCCGGCATCGGGAATATCGACTTTGCCGACAAATACGTCGCCATCAAGATCCACTTCGGCGAGCCGGGCAATATGTCGTACCTGCGGCCGGGTTTTGCCAAAACAGTGGCCGACGTTGTGAAAAGCCTCGGCGGCAAGCCCTTCCTGACCGACTGCAACACGCTGTACGTCGGGCGGCGCAAGAACGCGCTGGACCATCTCGAGGCCGCCTATGAGAACGGCTACAGTCCGTTTTCCACCGGGTGCCATGTCATCATCGCCGACGGCCTCAAGGGCACGGACGAGGTGGAGGTGCCCGTCGAGGGCGGCGAGTATGTCAAGAGCGCGAAGATCGGGCGCGCCGTGATGGACGCGGATGTGTTCATCGCGCTGTCGCACTTCAAGGGGCACGAGTCCACGGGCTTCGGCGGGGCCGTGAAGAACGTGGGCATGGGCTGCGGCTCGCGCGCGGGCAAGATGGACATGCACTGCGCCGGCAAGCCCGAGGTGGACAAGGCCCTTTGCCGTGGCTGCCATGTGTGCGCCAAAAACTGCGCGCACAGCGCCATCAGCTTCGACGAAAACCGCAAGGCCTCCATTGACCATGAGAAATGCGTCGGCTGCGGGCGCTGTCTGGGCGTGTGCAATTTCGACGCCATCCACAACCCCAATAACGCCGCCAACGACGAGCTGAACTGCCGCATGGCCGAATACGCCAAAGCGGTGGTGGACGGGCGTCCGGCGTTTTACATCAACATCGTCAACCAGGTGTCGCCCTACTGCGACTGCCACGCCGAGAACGATACGGCCATCATCCCGGACGTGGGCATGTTTGCGAGCTTTGACCCCATTGCGCTGGACACGGCCTGCGCCGACGCCTGCAACCGCATGCCCGTCATTCCCGGCAGCCTGCTGGACGAACATCTGCACGCCGAGGGCGCGTGCGACCATCACGACCATTTCACAAACGTCTCGCCCAACACCAACTGGAAAACCTGTATGGAGCACGGCGAGAAGATCGGCCTGGGCAGCCGCAGCTACGAGCTGGTCACCGTGCGCTGAAACGCCCCGGATACAAAAGAAACAGCCGCCCGCGGGAGCATGCGTTCCTGCGGGCGGCTGTTTTTGGCTGCGCGGAGCTTGATGAAAACTGCCGCCTGTGTTATGCTGGAAAGAACGAAACGGAGGGACGGAACATGGCGGTAAAACAGGCGCTGCTGGCGCTTTTGGAAGCGCGGCGGGGCGCGTATCTCTCGGGCGAGGAGGCGGCTGGGCGGCTGGGCGTGTCGCGCGCGGCGGTCTGGAAAGCCGTGCGCGCGCTGCGCGCAGACGGGTACGCCATCGACGCCGCAACGAACCGCGGCTATCGCCTTGCGCCGGAGGCGGACGTGCTGAGCGCGGCGGGCGTGCAGAAATATCTCGGCCCGGCCTGCGCGGCGCTGCGCCTGCGCGTGCTGGAGGAGACGCCCTCCACAAACGCGCTGCTGCGCGAGGAGGCCGCGGCGGGCGCGCCGGAGGGCACGGTGCTCATTGCCGCGCGCCAGACGGCGGGGCGCGGGCGTTTGGGCCGCAGCTTTTACTCGCCCGCGGGCACAGGCGTCTATCTCAGCCTGCTGCTGCGCCCGGCGCACCTTGCGCCCGAGCGCGCCGTGCGCGTGACGACGATGGCCGCCGTGGCCATGTGCGAAGCTGTGGAGCAGGTGAGCGGCCGAGCCGCCGCCGTAAAATGGGTGAACGATGTGTTCGTCGGCGGGAAAAAAGTGTGCGGCATCCTGACGGAAGGCAGCTTCGGCATGGAGGACGGCCGGCTGGAATACCTGGTGCTGGGCGTGGGCATGAACGCATACGAGCCGGCGGGCGGTTTTCCCGCCGACATCGCCGGGGTGGCCGGCGCCATTTACGAAGCGCCGCAGCCGGACGGCAAGAACCGGTTGGCCGCCGCCTTTTTGAACCGCTTTATGGCGCTGTGGGCCGCGCCGGAGGAGAGCGCGTACGCGCGCGAATACCGCCGCCGCAGCTTTGTGCTGGGCCGGCGCGTCACGGTGCTCTCGCGCGAGGGGACGCGCAGCGCGCTGGCGCTGGACGTGGACGAGGAATGCCGCCTTGTTGTGCGCTACGACGACGGCACGCTGGGGCGGCTGTCCTCGGGCGAGATCAGCGTCCGGCCCGAGCGGGAAGAACCGGTGTGACGCGCCGCGTGCGAAAAATGCGCCGCGCGGCTTGTACACGGACACCAAAAACCGTCCCGATTCTTTTCACCTTTGCGGCAAAACGACAAAAATCGCGCCGTTTCGCCCCGGAATGTAAAATTGTGGCGCGCAAAGTGTGCTTTTATGGTAAAATAGCGATGTACGACACAGATGCGCGGTGCTTTTGCCGGGCAAAATGCTGAAGGAGAGTGCGGAAATTGACAGCGGACGCAAAGGAATTTTTTAAGTACGAAGAGCGAGTGGCGGACCTTGGGCTCATCGCGGCCCCGGGCGCGGAAGATCTGGCGAAAAAAATTGACGAGCACCTTGTCATCTGGGCGAAAGAGGCCGGCTGGAAAGTGGACAGCTTCATCATTGAGAGCGAGTGCCCGCGCTTTTCCTCCGGCGACGGCAAGGGCCTGATCAAGTCCAGCATCCGCGGCGACGATCTGTACATCGTGGCGGATGTGGGCAACTACAGCTGCACATACAACCTGTTCGGCCACGAGAACTTCATGTCGCCGGACGACCATTTCCAGAACATCAAGCGCCTGATCCAGGCGGCGTCCGGCAAGGCGCACCGCATCAGCCTGATCATGCCGCTTTTGTACGGCAGCCGTCAGCACCGGCGCAATTACCGCGAAAGCCTCGACTGCGCCTTCGCGCTGCAGGAGCTGCAAACCATGGGCGTTTCGAACATCATCACGTTCGACGCGCATGACCCGCGCATGCAGAACGCCGTGCCGCTGATGGGCCTGGACAATGTGATGCCGCAGTATCAGGTGATCAAGGCGCTTTTGAACACGGTGGACGACCTTGTGATCGACCGCGATCACTTCATGATCATCAGCCCGGACGAGGGCGCGCTGAACCGCAACATGTACTATGCGTCCGTGTTGGGCGTCAACCTGGGCATGTTCTACAAGCGCCGCGATTATTCGCGCGTCATCAACGGACGCAACCCCATCGTCGCGCACGAGTATCTGGGCGAGAGCGTCGAGGGCAAGGACATCTTTGTGGCCGACGACATCATCTCCTCCGGCGAGAGCATGCTGGACATTGCGCGCGCGCTGAAGAAAAAGGGCGCGCGGCGCATCTTCGGCAACGTGACGTACGCCATTTTCACCAACGGCGTCGAAGCGTTCGACAAGGCTTACGAGGAGGGCCTGCTGGCCGGCGTGTTCGGCACGAACCTGACCTATCGCCGCCCCGAGTTGTACGAGCGCCCGTGGTTCCACGAGGTGGATTGCTCGAAGTACATCGCCTACTTCATCTCCGCGCTCAACCACGATATGTCCATCTCCGCCATCATCGATCCGCACGAGCGCATCAAAGCCGTGCTGAAGGCCCACGGCCAGCTGGCCGCGGCGCAGGCGTAAAAACAGATAAGAAAGCGGCCCCGCCACACGGCGGGGCCGCTTTTGCTGTCTGGGTCACTCCACGGTCACGCTCTTGGCGAGGTTGCGTGGCTTGTCGATGTCGCAGCCGTGCTGCAAAGCGGTGTAATAGGCGAACATCTGCGCATAGATGGTGGCCAGCAGCGGCGAGGTATTGGCTGCAGCCCCCTCCACAGGCCACACCTCGCACCCCGCAAGGCCGCCCATGTTGGCGGGCGGCGTGCCGATCAGCAGCAGATACGCCCCGCGCGCCTTTACTTCCTGCATGTTGGCATAGGTCTTTTCCAGGATTTCCGGCTGCGTGGCGATAGCCGCCACCAGCGTGCGCTCGTCGATCAGCGCGATGGTACCGTGTTTGAGCTCGCCCGCGGCGTAGGCTTCGCTGTGCAGGTACGACACCTCTTTCAGCTTCAGCGCCGATTCCAGCGACGTGGTGTAGTCCATCAGGCGGCCGATGAAGAAAATGTCGTGGCACGCCCGGTTTCGCCGCGCAAAATCCTCCACGTCGGCGCGCCGGGCAAGGATGTGCCGCGCCAGCTCTGGCAATTTGGCAAGCTCGGCCAGCGCGCCGCGCATCTCCTCGTCTGTCAGATAGCCGCGCATGTGCGCGAGGTCCAGCGCCAGGATCTCGAACAGAAGCACCTGCGTCAGATACGCCTTGGTGGAGGCCACGGCGATCTCCGGCCCGGCCAGCGTGTACATCACGGTGCCGGCCTCGCGCGCGATCGACGCGCCGATCACATTGGAAAACGCGATGGCACGCATGCCGAGGCTCTTGGCGCGGCGCAGCGCGGCCAGGGTGTCGGCCGTCTCGCCGCTCTGGCTCACGGCTAGGAACACGCTGGCGTCCGGCCCGCCGTCCATTTCGTATGTGGGGCCGTAGCGGTACTCGCTGGCGATGCACGCGTGCGTGCGCACATGGGCGAAGCGTTCCACCAGCGCTTTGCCCATCATGCCCGCGTGATAGGCCGTGCCGCACGCGGCAATGGTCAGCTCCCGCAGGCTGCGCGCCTGCGCGGGGGTGAAGGGCATGCGCTCGCGGCGCACGGCCATTTTTTCCAGGTCTACATAGTGCGTCAGCGTGTCCTGCAAAGCCTGCGGCTGGTCAAAAATCTCTTTGAGCATGAAGTGGTCAAAGCCGTTCTTCTGCGCGGCCGCGGCGTCCCATGTGACGGTGACTGCCTCGCGGCGGCGCGGCTGGCCGTCCGGGCCGAAGAAGTCGACGCCTGCGGGCGTCAGCACGCCGACGTCGCCGTCCTCGAGCGTGCAGACCGTGCGCGTGTGCCCGATCAGCGCCGACACGTCGCTGGCGATGTAGTTTTCGCCCTCGCCCAGGCCCGCCAGCAGCGGGCTGTGCCGCCGCGCGCAGTACAAAACACCCGGCGCGCGCGCGTCCAGTACGCCCAGCGCGTATGAGCCCTCCAGCATGGGCAGCACGCGCAGCAGCGTGGTTTTCATGTCGGTGTCATAGTGCGCCGCCAGCAGCTGGGCGATCACCTCCGTGTCCGTCTCGGAGGCAAAGTGTACGCCGCGCTGTACCAGCTGCGCTTTCAGCTCGGCGTAATTTTCGATGATGCCGTTGTGCACCACGGCGATGCGCCCCGCCTCGTCGAGGTGCGGGTGCGAATTTTCCACGCTGGGCTGGCCGTGCGTGGCCCAGCGCGTGTGGCCGATGCCGGTTGTGCCCTGCGCGCCGCTTGCACCGACGGCGGCGCGCAGGTTGGCGATGCGGCCCACCGCCTTGCGCACGCGCAGCGCGCCGGCCTCGTCCAGCACGGCGACGCCCGCCGAATCGTACCCGCGGTACTCCAGTTTTTCAAGGCCGTCCAGCAGAAAGTCCGCGCACGGCCGCGCGCCGGTAAATCCAATGATGCCGCACATAGCAATGCTCCTTTGCCGATGGATTTGCGGCGCGCCATGGCAAAGCGCCGCAAAAATAAGAACAACGCGGCTATTATACCGCATCCGGCGAGAAATTGCAAGCAGAAAATGCGAAGAAAGTGGACGAAAAGATAAAATTGATAAATAATTAACGAACTTGCGCGAAACGATCGGCCTTTGTGTTGCCATTAGATCATCTGAAATCTATTAAGTCATTTTTTGAACTTTTGTGGCTCGCTTCAAAAGCGGCTTGCTGGGTATTTTGCGTCCGGAAAGAGAAAAGCGGGGAAAACGCAGGCAAAGCGATGGATAAGGATGGCATATTTGTAATATAGATAAATAAAATTACAAATAGTATAAAAACTGGTCTGAACCATGCGAAGGGCGACCTTGCAAGATGGGCGGGAGGATGCACTTTGGCATGGGCGGTATCGGCGTTCGCGTGCCGCCAAAAGAAAAAATAGCGCCGTCCGGGCCTTACGGCCCGGACGGCGCCGGAAACTTCGGATTTTGCGATTGCGAACGATCGCCCTCGAAGGGAGTCGCTTTCCTTCCGGGGAAAATTCAGGTCTCCAGCAGCGTGTCGATGACGCCGCCGCCCACCACGAGGCCGTCCGCATAGAACACGGCGGACTGGCCGGGCGCGGGCGCGCGCAGCGGACTGTCAAAGCGCACGGTCAGCGCGCCGTCCGGCATGGGCTGCACGGTGCAGGGGGCCGGCTGGGCGCGGCTGCGGATCTTTACCTCCAACGCCTCGCCGGGCGAAAAAGCGCCGCCGTCGGCGCGCACGGCGTCCCGCAGCGTCACGCCGGCGTAAAACTCGCCGCCGCTGCGCGCCAGCTGGATATCGCCGCCGGGAAGGATGCGCCGCACGAACACCGGCTCGCCGTACGCGACGCCCAGGCCCTTGCGCTGGCCCACCGTGTAGTGCGAAACGCCCCGGTGCGCGCCGAGGTCCTCACCGTCCGGCCCGATGAAGCGGCCGGATTTGTCCTCGATGCCGCGCGCGCGGATGAAAGCCGCGTAGTCGCCGTCCGGGATGAAGCAGATCTCCTGGCTGTCGGGCGCGTCGGCGCACGCGAGGCGCATCTCACGCGCCATGGCGCGGATGTCGTCCTTTTCAAATTCGCCCAGCGGCAGGCACAGGCGGCGCAGCACGTCCTGCGGCAGGCGGTACAGCATGTAGCTCTGGTCGCGCGCGGCGGACACGGCCCGCGCGACGTAATACTTCCCGCCGCGCTCCTCCACGCGGGCGTAATGGCCGGTGGCGACGAAGGGGATGCCCTGGCGGTCGGCCTCGTCGCACAGCGCGCGGAATTTCACCAGCGGGTTGCATGTGATGCAGGGGCTGGGCGTTTCGCCCGCGCAGTAACTGCGGCAGAACGGCGCCACCACCTCGCGCTCGAACAGGTCGGCGCAGTCGGCCACGGTCAGCGGCACGCCCAGCTGCTGCGCCGCGGCGCGCGCGGCCTCTACAACGGCGTCGTGCGCGGGGGAGAAGCGGATGACCAGCGCGGACACGTCGAACCCCTGGTCGCGCAGGATCTGCACGCAGACGGACGAGTCGACCCCGCCCGAGAGCGCCACCAGCACCCTGTCGGCCTGTTCAAACGTGCGGAACCCCGCGCCGGGAAGCATGGCGGCCCCCATGGCTCACACCCCGCAGGCGGCGCCTTCGCCGTGCACATCGTCGTCCAGCTTGCCCACAATGGGCTCCGGGTCCACGCCCTGGCGGCGGTAATAATCGGCCAGAGCGGCCTTCACGGCCTGTTCAGCCAGCACGCTGCAATGCAGTTTTACGGGGGGCAGGCCGTCCAGCGCCTCCACCACGGCCTTGTTTGTCAGCTGCAGGGCCTCGTCGATGCTCTTGCCCTTGATCAGCTCCGTGGCCATGCTGGAGGTGGCGATGGCCGCGCCGCAGCCGAACGTTTTGAACTTCACATCCGTGATGACGTTGCCGTCGATCTTCAAGAACATTTTCATCACGTCGCCGCACTTGGCGTTGCCCACCTCGCCGACGCCGTCCGCGTCGGGGATCTCGCCGACATTGCGCGGGTGCGCGAAATGATCCATCACTTTTTCACTGTACATATTCGACGTTCCTTTCCTTTTTGATCACTCGCTGTAAATGGCGCTGCGGCGGCGCACTTCGGCGACGCTGTCCGTCAGCGCACGGCAGATGGCCTGCGCGTCCTCGGGCGTGTTCTGCACGCCGAACGAAAGCCGCAGGCTGCAGTTGGCCACCGCGTGGCTCAACCCGATGGACAGCAGTACGTGGCTGGGGTCCAAACTGCCCGACGCGCACGCCGAGCCGGACGAAGCGCAGATGCCCGCCATATCGAGGAACAGAAGGATGCTCTCGCTCTCCGCGCCCTCGAAGCTGACGTTCAAAAGGCCGGGCAGTCGGCGCGCGGGGTCGGCCGGGCCGTTGATGTGCACATGCGGCATCGTCTGCACATGGCGCTGCACGGCGTCGCGCAGCGCAGCCAGCTTTTCGGCTTTCTGCGGAAGGCTTGCCACGGCCAGCTCCAGCGCTTTGGCCAGCCCTACGATGCCGGCCACGTTCTCGGTGCCGGCGCGGCGGCCGCGCTCCTGCCCGCCGCCGTCCATAAAGATGTCGGGCAGGACGCCGCGGCGCACGAGCAGCGCGCCCACGCCCTTGGGGCCGTTGAACTTGTGGGCCGACAGGCTCAGCATATCGAAGCCCATGTCCTTGAAATGGATGGGCAGCGCGCCCGCGGCCTGCACGGCGTCGGTGTGGAACCACACGCCGCGGCGGCGGCAGACAGCGGCGATCTCCTGCACGGGCTCGACGGTGCCGATCTCGTTGTTGGCGAACATGATGCTGACAAGCGCCGTGTCGGGGCGGATGGCCGCCTCAACGTCCGCCGGGCGGACGAAGCCCTGCGAATCCACCGGCAGGTAGGTCACGGAAAAACCGTCTTTTTCCAGCGCGCGCATCGAGTGCAGCACGGCGTGGTGTTCGATGCAGCTGGTGATCAGGTGCTTTTTGCCCTTTGCGGCAAGGCGGTGCGCCGTGCCCTTGATGGCCCAGTTGTCGGCCTCGGTGCCGCAGCTGGTGAAGAACACCTCCGCCGGCTCGCACCCGAGGCTTTTCGCCACGCTGGCGCGCGCGGCGGCCAGCGCCTCGCCGGCGGCGGCGCCCACCGAGTAAAAAATGCTCGACGGGTTGCCGTAGCACTGCGAAAAGTACGGCGTCATCGCCTCGACGACGCGCGCGTCCACCGGGGTGGTGGCGGCGTTGTCCGCGTAGATGATGTGGTCCATACGAAACCCTTCTTTCTGTTTTTACAGCGGTGAAAGGCCGCTTTAAGATAATCATATACCAAAACGGTATAGAATGCAAGGAGAACCCGGAAAAATGTGCCCGCGCATGACTGCGCGCTCTGCGCGCGGCCCATGCTGAAAGCGGCGGCTTATTTGAACTTTGCAGCCTCGGCCACGGCCATGCGGTCGCACTGTTCGTTCTCGGGGTGGCCGGCGTGGCCCTTGATCCAGTGGTAGTGCAGCGTGTGCGGGGCGGCGGCGTCCAGCAGCGCGGCCCACAGATCGGCGTTCAGCGCGGGCTTTTTATCGCTTTTCACCCAGCCGCGCGCACGCCAGCTCTTGGCCCAGCCTTTCGAGAGCGCGTCCATCACATATTTCGAATCGCTGCACAGCGTCACTTCGCACGGCTCCTTCAGGCATTCCAGCGCGCGCAGAACGCCGGTCAGCTCCATGCGGTTGTTCGTGGTGGCGGCCTCGCCGCCGCTCAAATGCTTGCGCTGGCCCTTGTAGTCCAAAATGGCGCCCCAGCCGCCCGGCCCGGGGTTGCCGCTGCAAGCGCCGTCTGTGTAAATGGTGACCTGCTTCATGGTATGCAATTCCTTTCCCCGCGTGCGCGGCGTGCGCAAAACGCGGTTGTACGCTCCATATTATATAGGAAAGAGGCGCGCTTGTAAACCGCCGGCGCACGGCGGCCTGTAGGTTTGTCAAAGATGTGTTACACATTGGGAAAGGCAAATAAGACCTGCTTGGGAGAGCGCCAAGAGAGAGGACGCATGGGGGAATTGTTGTAAGCCCGTTCGCGGACGGCAAGCTGGGCTTTGAAGTCGTCAAAGCTATAGAAACGGTGAGAAGCATAGAATTCTTCGTTGTCTTTACGGTGACTGCGCTCCACTTTGCCGTTGTGTCGAGGG
>DXGT01000002.1 GCA_019113785.1 Candidatus Ruthenibacterium merdigallinarum
CAGCTGGCGCAGGATATGCTGGACTATCAGGTCAAGAAGTACATCGGCGCTTACTCCGCCGCCATGGGCGGGCTGGACTGCGTCGTCTTCACCGGCGGCATCGGTGAGAACGACGCCGACCTGCGCGCGCATGTGTGCGAGAACATGGAGTATCTGGGCATCGCGATCGACCCCGAGAAGAACAAGCTGCGCGGCCTGGACATCAACGACATCAGCGCCGAGGGCAGCCGCGTGAAGGTGCTGGTCGTGTGCACGAACGAGGAGCTGATGATCGCCCGCGACACGAAGGCCCTCGTGGAGGCGCGCTGAGCGCTTTTCCCCGCTTTCCAAACACAGGCAGGCGTCCGCCGGACATGCGTTCGGCGGACGCCTTTTTTGTAGTTCCCGCTTTCCTTTTGAAGAAAGAGTTTAAAGTAGTTCCTCCTCTAAAAGCGCGCGCAGCTTTTTGCGCGCGCGGGCCAGCTGGGTGCGCACCGTGGCCGCCGGCCGGCGCAGGCGGCAGGCGATGTCCTGCGAGGAATAGCCGCCGCGGTAATACAGCAGCGTCACCGTGCGGTAGGGCTCCGGCAAACGGCCCACCGCGCGCCAGAGCGCGCTACCCTGCATGGGCTGCGCGCACGGCGCGCCCAGAGCCTCCAGCGCGCGCCGCGCTGCGGCGCGCCGGCGCAGCATGTCCCGGCACACGTTGGCCGCCGTGCGCCACAGCCACGCCTTTTTCCGCTCGTCCGGCCAGGCGTCCATCCCGCCGGCCGCGCGCACAAAGCGCAGCAGCGCCTCCTGCGCGGCGTCCTCCGCGTCGGCTGCGCTGTGCAGGTATCCCTCGCACCGGCGCACCAGCTGCGCGCGCCAGCGCCGGCATTCGTCCTCGACCATCGCCCGCCGTCCTTCCCCGTTTTTCCCCATTATATGACAAAACGCAGCGATGTCGAAAGTACCGGATCTGAAAGCGCTTTTGGCCGTTTTCCCACACACTGAAGGCGGCATTCTCGCTGCGCCGCGCCCGCCGGCGCCCGCGTCCCGCTTGACAAATCGGGGGCGGCGTGGAACAATGGAACCGTGGGCGGCAAAGGCGCCGCAAAACGGCGCGGCGGCATCAGAAAGCAAAGGTTTTGCGGCTTTGTTTTCCGATGGAGCCGCGCATAGGGAGGAAGCGTTATGCGGAACGTGTGCATGATCGGCGCGGGGGCCATCGCCGCCGAACATCTGGCCGCGCTGGACGCGTGCGGCGAAGCGCGCCTTTTGGCCGTGGCCGACCTGGACGCGCAGCGCGCCGGGGCCGCCGCCGCAAAGCGCGGCGCGCGCGTTTACACCGATTACCGCGAGATGCTGCGCCGCGAAGCGCCGGACGCCGTCATCGTGAATCTGCCGCACGCGCTGCACGAGGCCTGCGTGCTGGCGTGCGCCGGGGCCGGCGCGGACATTCTGCTGGAAAAGCCGATGTCCACAGGCTACGCCTCGTGCCTTCGCATGATCGACGCCTGCCAGCGCGCGGGCGTGCTGTTGCAGGTGGGGCACATCCAGCGCTACATGCCGCACAACCGCGCGGCGCGCGCGCTGATCAAAAGCGGCGCGCTCGGCGCGCTGGCCATGGTGTGCGACCTGCGCACAAACCCCTATTTCACGCCGGAGCGCCCGCGCTGGTTTTGGCGCAAAGAGACGGCGGGCGGCGGCATTTCAATGAACTACGCCGCCCACTCGCTGGACAAGCTGTGCTACCTGACGGACAGCGCGCTGGCCGGCGTGCAGGGCGCGTGCACCTATCTTGCGCCCGGCGCGGACGTGGACGGCAGCGCGCAGATGCTGGTGCGCATGGAGAGCGGCGTCAGCGCGTGCGTCTCGCTGTGCGGCTACCGCGCGCCGCAGGTCAACGAGACGCTCCTGTACTTTTCGGACGGCGTGCTGCGCCTGCGCACGGGCGTATCGCTGGAGATTTCGCGCGGCGGCGCGTTCGAGGCGGTGGACGCCTCGGCCTGGCCCGACGCCTTTGCCGCCCAGTGGCAGGATTTCCTCGCCGCCGTGCGCAGCCGCCGCGTTGTGCACGGCACGGGCGATTACGCCGCCGCCATCGTGCGCGCCATCGAGGGGCTGTACCGATAAACCCAAAAACGGGCGGCAAAAAGCGGCCGCGCACGAAACACGTGCGCGGCCGCTTTTTTTGCGCGTTTCAGCGGCTGCTGAAGCGCGCGAGGAATTCTTTTGTCTTTTCGTTTTGCGGATGCTCGAAGATCTCGGACGGGGCGCCCTCCTCGCAGATGACGCCGTCGGCCATGTACACCACATGCGACGAGACATCACGCGCGAAGGCCATCTCGTGGGTGACGACGATCATCGTCAACCCCTCGCCGGCCAGCTGGCGCATGACGGACAGCACCTCGCCGACCATCTGCGGGTCCAGCGCGCTGGTGGGCTCGTCGAACAAAAGCACCTCCGGGTCCATCGCCAGCGCGCGGGCGATGGCCACGCGCTGCTTCTGCCCGCCGGACAGCTGCCGGGGCTTCGCCTTGATGTACGGGGCCATGCCCACTTTCTCGAGGAAGTGCATCGCGTGCTCACGCGCTTCGTCCGCGCTTCTTTTCAGCACCTTGATGGGCCCGGTCATGCAGTTCTCCAGCACCGTCATGTTGTTGAACAGGTTGAAGCTCTGGAACACCATGCCCACCTTGGAGCGATAGCGGCACGGGTCGGTGCCCTTGCCCACGATGGGCGCGCCGTGAAACAGAATCTCGCCGCTGGTGGGGTGCTCGAGCAGATTGATGCAGCGCAGCAGCGTGGATTTGCCCGAGCCTGACGCGCCGATGACGCAGGTGACGTCGCCCTCGTGCACGTTGAAATTCACATCGCGCAGCACCTCGTGGCTGCCGAACGTCTTGGACAGATGCTTTACTTCAATGATGGGCTGGCTCATTTGCGCGGGCCTCCTTTGCGGGTATAGCGCTCGGCCGGGCGCTTGCTCTTGAGCGCCTCGTCGGCGCGGGCCTGGCGCTTGCGGCTGCGGTAGTCGCTGTTGGGTTCGTTGGGGTTCTGCTTGTAGATGTGCATGCCCTCGCCCGGCACGAGCGGGTCGGCGACGACGAGCTCGAAGTTCGTCGGGCCGTCCATGCGCTTCTCCAGCTGGCGCAGCAGCACCGAGGCGATCAGCGTCATCGTCAGATAGCCGATCATCTCAATGGTCGCCGACGGGAAATACAGGTAGGTGGCGCCCACCGCCGCGCGGTGCACGGCGAAGAAATCGGTGAACGAGATGATGAACATCACCGACGTGTCCTTGATGTTGATGATGAAGTTGTTGCCGATCTGCGGCACGATGTTGCGCAGCGCCTGCGGCAGCACGACGCTTGTCATCGTCTGCCAGTGGTTCATACCGATGGCCTTGGCGCCCTCGGTCTGGCCGGGGTCGACGGAGATGATGCCGCCGCGCACCGACTCGGCCATGTACGCGCCCGTGTTGATGGACACCACCAGGATGGACACCACCCACACATTCGTGAACTGGAACGCGCCGTTCGTGAAATACGGCAGGCCGTACTGGATGAACACCGCCTGCAAAATCATGGGCGTGCCGCGGAACACCTCCACATAGACGCGCACCACGGCGCGCACCACGCGCAGCACCACGCGCTTTGCCAGCGCGTCCGTCGGCTCGTACGGGATGGTGTTCAAAATGCCGCACACAAGGCCGATGATGCAGCCGATCACCGTGCCCACCAGCGCCAGCAGCAGCGTGTTGCCGATGCCGGTCAGATACGAGAGCCAGTAGCTCTGCCAGAGCTCGGCGATGTCCGCGCCCAGCTGGATGAATCTGTCCATACCTGTTCTCTACCGTTCCTTTCCGTCTGTGCAGCCGCTCAGCTCTCGGCGATGGGCTGCACGCTGATGGCCTTGGCCATCAGGTCGTTGAAGTCGTCGGCCGTCATGCCCTCCAGCACGCCGTTGATGGCCTCCTGCAGGCCGCTGTTGCCCTTGCGCATCGAGATGCCGATGTTGATGTCGCCCTCATCGACCACAAAGTTGTCGTCGCCGCCGGTGAAGTCGAGGATGACCATGTCGGGATAGGCCTGCACGGCGCCCTGCGCGGTGGGCATGTCGGTGCAGATGAAGTCGACCGTGTTCGTCTCCAGCGCCATCAGCATGGCCGGCGCGCTCTCGGCCGCGGTCTGCACCTGCGCGCCCTCGATCTGCGGCAGGCAGCTGTCATACCAGATGGTGGCGATCTGCGCGGTGCACGTGCCGCCGGACAGCTCCGAGATGCCCTTCGCGTTGGCATAGGGGCTGTCGGCCTTCGTCACGCAGACGATGGACGCGTAGAAGTACGGGCCGGCGAAATCGACCTGCTCCATGCGGTCCTCGGTCATCGACTGGCCGGCGATGACGGCGTCCACCGTACCGGCCTGCACGGCGGGCACGAGGGAATCCCAGTCGGAGCGGACGATCTCAAGCTCGACGTCCAGCGCCTCGGCGATCTTCTTGGCCATCATCACGTCGTAGCCGTTGGCGTACTCGCTCGAATCCTTGATGGGCACGGCGCCGTTCGAATCGTCGGTCTGCGTCCAGTTGTACGGCGCGTACGCGCACTCCATGGCGACGGTCAGCACGCCGTCCTCAAGGCCGGTGCTCCCCTGCGTGCTCGAACAGGCGGTCATACCAAGCGCCATCGCGCCCGCGAGGGCGGCGGCCAGAATCTTTGTTCTCATCATCGTTCATTACCCCTTTTTCCCTGGTCTGCTTTGGCGCGCTGTTTTCCGCGCGCCGTTTTTGGCAAGAAAAAAACCATAAGGCATCTGTAAAGACGACTTATGGTTTGCAAACGATCCTGCAGTATCATTTTCAAAGCCAAGAAGATAGCGCTTCACAGATGTGACAGTCCGCCGCATCTTATTGCGGCGGCCCAACGTGCGCCCCGGCAAGGGCTGTGCGCACATTTCGGCGGCCGGCCCCTTTCGCGCACGCGGCCCTTGCCGGCCGTCCTGCGTGCGGTACTGATGACCTTCCGCGCCTCTACCTTTTGATTTTTTCGCATCATAGCACACACCGCGGCGCTTTGTCAAGCTAAAGCACAAAAATTAGCGTTTTCGCCATGACGTCCGGCGCGCCGGGAAAAAAGTTTATGCACAATTCCACGCTTTCGGCCCGTTTTCCGCACAGGTGAAAAAAGCTGTTGCGCGCGCGCCGTTTCTATAGTATGCTGTTTGCGGTGATGCAAAATATGAAACTGTTCGAAATCCTCATCCGCCCCGCGTCGTTCCTGTTCGTGTTTTTCGGGGCGTATTTCCTCAAGCGCGCCGGGCTTTTCGGCGAGCGGGACCACAGCGTCGTCTCCAAGCTCGTCATCAACGTCACGCTGCCCGCGACGGTGATCGTCTCGTTCAGCGGCGCCGAGGTGACGGCGCAGATGCTTTTGATCGTGGCGCTGGGCTTTGCCTGCGCGCTGACGCCGATGATATTGGCGTACTTCCTCACGCGCGGGCAGGAGAAAAGCCGGCGCGTCTTCCGCATGCTCAATGCGGCGGGCTACAACGTGGGCTGCTTTACCACGCCGTTCGTGCAGGGCTATTTCGGCGGCGAGGGGGCCATCATCTCCAGCATGTTCGACACCGGCAACGCGCTGATGGTGACGGGCGGCTCGTACACGATCGTCTCCACGCTGCTGCGCACGGGCTCCGGGCGCGAAACGCCGTGGACAGTGTGCAAAAAGTTCCTCACCAGCGCGCCGTTCGTCGCGTACATCGGCATGATGGCGCTGGCGCTGGCGGGCGTCCATCCGGGCGAGGCGCTCGTCTCGTTCCTGACGCCAATCAGCTCGTCGAACGCGTTCCTCGCCATGGCGATGCTGGGCCTCGCCTTCTCGCCCGTGCACGACAAAACAAAGCAGGGCGACCTTGTGCGCCTTCTGTGCTGGCGCGTCGCGCTGTGCGGCGCCTTCAGCGCCGCGCTGTACTTTCTGACGCCCTTCCCCCTCGCCGTGCGGCAGGTGCTGGCGCTCACGGCGTTTTCCCCCATCAGCGCGCTGGGCCCCGTCTACACCGAGCGCTGCGGCGGCGACACGGGCCTCGCCAGCTTCGCCAATTCCATCTCCATCCTCATCAGCCTTGTGGTGATGACGGTGCTTGTGACGATCTTCAAAATGTGACGGACGCAAAACGCAACGCGCGCCCCCTTTGGGCCATGGCCCAAAGGGGGCGCGTTTTTCCTTCGGATGCGGCGCGGGGCGCTTTACCCCCACACGCCGCGCAAAAACAGGTCGGCCATCTGCGGCCACAGCGCGATGGCTTCGTCCGGGCGGCGGATCGCGCGCTTTTCCGCGCTGCGCGCGGCCCACTTCTCCTGCCAGCCCTCTATGCCGCCCAGCTGCGCCACCGGCCAGCCGGGGAACACGCTCTGGGCCCCCTCTTCGATCGCCTCGCACACGGCGGCGCGCATCGTCGCCTCCGTGTCAAGGCCCCAGTCGCCCTGCGACCATTCCGGCGTGGCCACCGACAGCCCGTGTACGCCCGTGCGGAAGATGTGCATCTCGTGCACGACGCCGTGCGCGCGCAGCGCCTCCTCCAAAAGCAGGCTGTTCTCCACGGGGACGGCCTCGTCGTCGCGCGTGTGCCACAAAAACATGGGCGGCGTGTCGGCGCGCACCTGCTTTTCAAGGCTCATCACGTCCCGCATCTCCTGCGAAGGGGCCTCGCCCAGCAGCGTGCGGTAGGTGTCGGGGTGCGTGCCCTCGCCCATTGTGACCACGGGATAGCCCAGCACGGCGGCGTCCGGCCGGCACGAGACGCCGTCCGGCGCGGGGGCGATGAGCGGCGAGGCCCAGTTCACCGCCAGGCAGCCGGCCAGATGGCCGCCGGCCGAAAAGCCACACACGGCCACGCGGTCCGGCAGCACGCGCCATTCCCCGGCGCGGCGGCGCACCAGGCGCACGGCGCGCGCCACATCGTTCAGCGGCTGCGCGCCCAGCGGCTTCGTGCTGGTGGGATCGGTGGTGTACACGGCCACAAAGGCCTGATAGCCCCTTTCGTAGAACGCGCGGGCCACGGGCTCGGCCTCGCCGGCCGAGACAAAGCAGTACGCGCCGCCCGGCACGACGACGACGGCCGGGCGCGCCTCGCCGTCCTCATGCAGATAGGCGGCGAGAAACGGCAGGATGCCGCCCGGCGCGTGGCGCGGGTACTCTTCGGGCGCGTACAATGGCAGTGTGAACGATTGCATGGCAAATGCCCCCTCTTTCCATAGTTCCGGCGGAGCGGCCGCGCGGCGGCCCCGCCCTTATAAAAAGCAGGCGGCCGCGCGCGGCCGCCTGCCCTGCGAACGATTTTTCCCGGCGCGGCGCGCCCGGTTTTTGCGGCTGCGGCTTATTTGCCCAGCCACCCGCGCAGCGCCTGCACGTAGTTGCCGTTCAAAAAGTTCAGCCACGTCTCCAGCTTTGCGCGGGGATAGCCGTACATCAGCAGCTGGCGCAGCGGCATATCCTCAAGGCGCGTCGCCATCTCGTCCTCGTCCATGTTCTGCACGCCCAGCACGCCGCCCACCTCGCGGCGCACCTCGCGCATGAAGCGGCGGCCGGCCACGGTGTTGGCCACTTCGCCCATGGTGGAATTGTCGCCGAACGGGCGCTCGGCGTACGTGCGGCCCTGCGGCAGCGCACGGCCGCAGATGACGGCGAACTCCTTGTTCGAGAAGCCGCCGCGCTCGTAATACAAAGGCGTGACTTTGCGCAGATCGCGCGGCTCGGCCGTCGGCGGCACGTCCACCGGGGCCGACAGGCGGATGTCGCGGCTGGAGGCGGCCACCTCCACATTGTACACGCCGCCCTCGCTGCGCCAGCCGTGCTCTTTCACATCGTAGTACTGGAACGCGCGCTCGCTAAGCGTGAAGGACACCTCTTTGCTCTCGCCCGGCGCGAGCGACACGCGCGCAAACGCGCGCAGCTGGCGCGGCGGGCAGAACAGGATGGGGATCTGCGGCGAGACGTACACCTGCACGATCTCGTCGCCCGGCACATCGCCGGTGTTTTTCACCGTGCAGTGCGCCGTGATGGGGCCGTCGGCGAGCGAATCGCCGTCGAGGCGCAGATCGGAATACTCGAACGTCGTGTACGACAGGCCGTAGCCAAACGGCCAGCGCACCTTCTTTTTGGCGGCGTCGTAATAGCGGTAGCCGATGAAGATGCTCTCGCGGTACAGCGCCACGCCGTTGACAGCGGGATAGTTGTCGGCGCTGGGCGTGTCGGACAGGTTGCGCGGGAACGTCTCGGCCAGCTTGCCGGACGGGCTGCGCTCGCCCAGCAGCAGGCGCACGGCGGCGCTGCCGCCCTGGCAGCCGCCCAGATAGCACATCAGGATGGCGGCGGGCTGGTCGGCCCACGAGGCCTTGACGGGCGCGCCCGCCTGCAAAACCACCACCGTGTTCTCATTGGCGGCGCACACGCGCTCGATCAGGCGGTTGTGGCTCTCGGGCATGCCGAGGGTCTTGCGGTCGAAGCCCTCGCCCTCGTAGCTGTCGGGCAGGCCCGCGAACAGGAACACCACGTCCTGCCCGCGCGCGGCCTCCACGGCGGCGTCCAGCAGGTCCTCGTGGACGGCGTCGTCCTCCAGCGAATAGCCGTCGGCATAGTCGAACGTGAGGCCGGCGCTTTCAAAGGCCTCGTACGCGCTGTCCAGCTTTGTGGGGTTCACGCGGCTGGAGCCCGCGCCCTGGTAGCGCGGGCGCTTGGCGAACGCGCCGATCACGGCGAACTTGCTGCCCGGCTTCATGGGCAGCACGCCGTTGTTTTTCAAAAGCACGGCCGCCTCTTCCGCCGCTTCGCGCGCCAGCACCAGATGCGCGTCCATATCGCAGGTGTACGGCGTTTTGCGGTTCTCGGCCGCGCGCAGCACCAGCGTCAGCACATTGCGCACGGCGTCGTCCAGCGCCTCCGCGGGCACCTCGCCGCCCTCGACGGCGGCCACGAGGCGCTGCGCGGCGTCCGGCGCGGGGCCGGGCATCAGCAGGTCCATGCCGGCGGCCACGCTTTTCGCGCAGTCGTTCACGGCGCCCCAGTCGCTGATGACCGCGCCGTCAAAATCCCAGTCGCGGCGCAGCGTGTCCTCCAAAAGCGAGCGGTCCTCGCAGCAATAGGTTCCGTTCAGCAGGTTGTACGCCGCCATCACGGCCCAGGGGCGCGCCTCGCGCACGGCGATCTCGAACGCCGGCAGGTAGATCTCGCGCAGCGCGCGCTCGTCCACCACCGAGTCGGTGATGAGGCGGGCCTTCTCCTGGTTGTTGGCGGCGAAATGCTTGACGCACGCGCCCACGCCGCGGCTCTGCACGCCGCTGATGTACGCCGCGGCCAGCTTGCCGGCCAGCAGCGGGTCCTCGCTGAAATATTCAAAATTGCGGCCGCACAGCGGGCTGCGCTTCATGTTGACGCCCGGCCCCAGCAGCAGATCGACGCCCTGCTCGCGGCACTCCTCGCCCAGCGCCTCGCCCACGCGGCGCGCCAGCGCCTCGTCGAACGTGCACGCCAGCGCGCTGGCCGTGGGAAAACATGTGGCGGGCGTGCTGGCGGCGATGGCCGCGCCGTCGGGCCCCGTCTCCTGCTTGCGCAGGCCGTGCGGGCCGTCGGCCATCCTGATCGGCTCCACCTCCAGGCGCGCGAGCGCCTTGGTGTGCCAGAAGTCCTCGCCGGCCAGGAAACCGGCCTTCTCCTGCAATGTCATCTGAGCGCAAAGTTCCTTTGCACGCTCTCTGATCTCCTCCATAGCCATGATCCCACTCCTCACAATCGGGAAATGCCGCAGCCCATTGTGCTACAATTATTTTTCATTATAATACAAAAGCAGAAAAAATGGAATGCCTGCGCGCCATTTTTTTGCCCGCCGCGCAAAAAAGCCGCCCGGCGCGCAGCCGGACGGCAGAGACTTACGGCAAAGGCCTTTTTACGCTGTCTCGAACGGGTAGCGGATGCCCCACTGCGCGCGCAGCGCGTCCATCTGGCGCAGAATGCGCAAACTCTCCGCGTGCGGCAGCTCGGGGCACTCGCATTTCCCCTCGCGGATGGCGCGCGCGGCGCTGCGCACCTCGTACTCGTAGCCGGTGTAGTCGAACGGGAAGGGATGCTCTTCGCTTTCGCCGTCCGCCTTTGTGAGCGTGAAGCCCTGGCCGCGCCAGAACTCGGGCACGGTGATGCGCCCCTCGTCGCCCCAGATCACCGCCTCGTTCGCCAGCGGCAGATACATGCTGGACAGCAGCGACGCCACCTGCCCGCCCGCAAAGGCCAGCGAGACCGCGATCTGCCCGTCCACGCCGAGGTCCGTCTTTGTGCACGCGCCCGTCAGCGACGCGACGTCCTGCCCGAAGGCGATGGCCGCCATCGTCAGCGGGTAGATGCCCAGGTCGAGCAGCGCGCCGCCCGCGAGCTCCGGCTTCAGCATGCGCTCGCGGTGCGTGACGGCGGAGCCGAACGTGCACACCATGCCCCGCACCGCGCCGATGGCGCCGCTGCGCAGGCAAGCCTGCAAAGCCGGCACATACGGCAGATAGCGCGTCCACGTGGCCTCGGTCAGAAGCAGGCCTTTTTCCTCCGCCAGCCCGAACAGCTCCGCGGCGAGCGCCGCGTTTGGCGCAAGGGGCTTTTCGCACAATACGTGCTTGCCGTGCTCGAGCGCCGCCTTCACCTGCGCATAGTGGTGGCTGTGCGGGCTGCCGACGTAGACGATGTCCGCGTCCGGGTCTGCAAACGCCTCTTCATAGCTGCCATACGCCTTTTCGACGCCGTATTTTTCCGCGAACGCCTGCGCGCGGGCAAGGTCGCGCGCGGCCACGGCGTATGGCACGATGCCCTCGCCGCGCATCTGGCCGATCGTCCCGGCCATGTGGGACGCGATGTTCCCCGCCGTCAAAATCGCAAAACGCAAAGCCATGGTTTCTTCCCTCCATTTTGTGCATACGCGCCGGCGCGCGGCGCTTTTTCCTTTTGCCTTTATTGTAGCACGCAAACGCGGCGCTGAAAAGTTCGAAGCGGCAGATTTTTTTGCGCCATGCGGCGCGAAGGGGCAAAAAGCCGGGCGAAAGGCCCGGCTGTTTCCCCGTACAAAACGCAGCTTATAAGCGGTACACCTGCGCGCCCAGCGCGCGCACGTCGGCCTCGTCGTGCGTCACGGCCAGCACGGCGCGGCCCGCGGCGTACCGGCGCACGGCGGCCGCCGCTTTGTCGCGCGCGGCGGCGTCCAGGCCTTTGAACGGCTCGTCCAGCAGGACGGCCGACGCGCCGTCCGCCAAAAGCGCGCGCAGCAGCGACACGCGCCGCCGCTGCCCGCCCGAGAGCTGCGCCGCCGGGCGCTTTGCCTCGGCGGCCGAGAGGCCCACGGCCGCGAACGCCTCCAGCATGCCGGCCTCGCACAGGCCGCTGACAAGGCGCACGTTGTCCAGCGCGGACAGGCTGGCGATCAGCCGGTCCTCCTGAAAAGCGGCCGCAAAGCGCACGCCGCGCGTCACGCTGCCCGCCTGCGCGGGCACAAGGCCCAGCAGCACGTGCAAAAGCGTGGTTTTACCGCGCCCCGAGGGGGCCATCACGCACACGCACTGCCCGGGGGCGAGGGACAGGTCGGCGTTTTCCAGCACGGGCACGCCCGCGTACCCCACGCGCACGCCGCGCATTTCCACCGCGCACGGCGCGCCCGGCAAAGGGGCCGGCGCGCCGCCGTCCGCCACGCGCAGCAGCCGGCGCTCGGCCGCGCCCAGCGCGGCCAGGAACAGCTTTTCAAACCCGAGGCTGAGCAGCACGATGACAAGCGTCCACGCGAACAATTCGGCCGTGGAGAACAGCAGCTTTGCGTCGTACAGCCGCTCGCCGATGCTGCCCGCCGTGATGCCGATGACCTCGGCGGCCACGCCGCTCTTCCAGCACAGGCCCAGCCCCACGCCGCACGCCGCGCGAAAGTACGGCAGCGCCGCCGGGATATACAGATACCGCACGCGCCGCGCGCGCGGCAGGCCGAACACGTCCGCCATCTGCACAAGGCGCGCGTCCACATGGTCCAGCCCTTCCAGCGTGTTGGCGTACACCACGGGCAGCACCATCAAAAAGCTGATGAGGACGGCCAGATTGCCCGCGTTGCGCAGCCACAAAAGCGCCAGGATGATGAAGCTGGCCACGGGCACGCTGCGCACCGTGACCATGAGCGGGCGCAGCAATACACGCACGAAATGCGCGCGCGCGGCCAGCGCCGCCGCCGCCGCGCCCACCGCCAGCGCCGCGAAGAAGCCCGCGATGATGCGCAGGCTGCTGAACGCCACCGTGTGCCAGAACGACGCCTGCCCCAGCATCAGGACAAGCGTGCGCACGGCCGCAAAGGGCGAGACGAGGATGAGCGATTCGTCCACAGCAAAGCTGGCCGCCTGCCAGACACAGAGCCACAGGCAGACGGCCAGCGCTGTTTCCACTGTCCCGCGCTTACGCACCGTAATAGAAGTCGTCGCCGGGCAGCGCGCCGCCCACGGAAGAGGCGTCCGCGTCCGCCAGCACCTGCAGATAGCCGGACACGGCCTGCTTCATCTCATCGCCCGCAAGGAACGTGATGTTGCACGCCGGCAGGGCCTTCTCGGCCACCTCGGCCTTGGGCACGATGCCGTACTGCGCCACCAGCTGCGCGGCGTCGGCCGTGTTGGCGTTCACCCACTCCACGCTGGCCGCATAATCCGCGAGGAACTCCTCCAGCGCGGCGGCGTTTTCCTCGGCGAACTCGCGGCGCACCAGCGCCACGCCCGTCACCAGAGAGGAATCGGGGCTGACCTTGTTCCACTCCTCGGTCAGATCGAGCGCGACGTTCAGGTTTTCCATCTGCATCTGCGCGGTGGTCACATAGGGCTGCGGCAGCATGGCCACGGTTTCGCCCGAGGCGGCGGCCATCGCGCTCACCACTTCCGTGGCCTCGCTCATGTACTCCACCGTCACGTCCACGCCCGGCTCGAGGCCGTTCTGGCGCAGGATGTAATTCAGGCTGTACTCGGGCGTGGTGCCCTTGCCGGTGGCGTAGATCGTCTTGCCCGCAAGGTCGGCCACGCTGGCGATGTCGTCGCCGGTGGTGACGATGTACAAAACGCCCAGCGTGTTGACGGCGGCCACCTCGACGGCGCCCTCTGTCTTATTGTACAAAACACTGGCCAGGTTGCACGGCACAAGCGCCACGTCGATATCGCCCTTGATCATCTGCGGCGAAATTTCGTCCGCCGCGCCGTACATCGTCACCTGGTAGTCGTGGCGCGCCTCGCCCGCGTCCTGCTCGCTCATCAGCTTGACAAGGCCCATCGTCGTCGGGCCCTTCAGGCTGGCGATGCGGAACGTGGTGTGCTCGGCCGCCGGCGCAGCCTCGGAGACAGACTGGGACGCGGACGCCGCCGGCGCGCTGGCGCTCTCGGAGACGGTGCTCTCAGAGGCGCTCTGCGCCTGCGAGGACGAGCCCGCCCCGGCGCAGCCCGCCAGCATCCCCGCCGCCAGCACGAGCGACAGGGCCATAGAGATCCATTTTTTCATTCGTAAAACCCCACTTTCTTTTCGCGCGGCTCTTGCGCGCGGCGGGTTTATTATACTATAATACTCTCAGAAAACCTGTTGCCGTGGCAACAAAAAGAGGCGGTTTTGATGGAATTTGACTGGCTTGCGCAGAAATGCGCGCTGTTTGCGGGCGTGCCCGGCGCGCAGGTGGGCGCGCTGTGCCGCCGCCTTGGCGGCACATGCCGCCGCTACCGGCGCGGCGAGGTGTTGCTGCTGGCGGGGTATGAGAACCGCAGCATCGGCATCGTGCTGCGCGGGCGCATCGAGGCGGTGAAGACCTTTGCCGACGGCCGCCAGCTGTGCATGGCGCAGATGGGCCCGGGCGGCGTGTTCGGCGACGTGATGGCCGCGTCCCACAAAGTGAAAAGCCCGGTGACCGTGCTGGCGCAGCAAAACTGCGAGGCCATGTGGCTGCCGTACGAAGCGCTGCTGGCCCCGCCGCAGGGCGCGGACGGCGCGCAGCACGCGCTGCGTGTGCGCGTGCTGCGCAATCTGGTGGAATTGATGAGCGTCAAATATTTTCAGCTGGACCAGCGCGTGGAACTGCTGATGCTGCGGCGCGTGCGCGACAAGGTGCTGTGGTATGTGCGCAGCCTGCCCGCCGGCGCGGACGGCTGGCGCGTGACGCCCTATGCGCGCGGCCCGCTGGCGGAGTATCTCGGGTGCGAGCGCTCGGCTTTGTGCCGGGAGCTGACGAACATGCGCCGGGACGGCGTTTTGCAGGCGGAGGGACGCCGCTTTCGCCTGGCCGCGGATGCGCCGGACGGCCAGGCGCCAGTTTGTGAGAAGGAGCGGTGAGGCATGATGCAACAATGGCTTGAGAGATGGGCCGAAAACGCGCGCGGCGCGCGGCGCTATCTCGCAGTGTTTTTCAAATGGGCCGTGGTGGCCGCCGCCTGCGGCGCGGTGTGCGGCGCGGTGGGCGCGGCGTTTTACCACGCGGTGGCGCTGGCCACTTCGCTGCGCACGGCCCACCCGTGGCTTTTGTTTTTGCTGCCGGCCGCGGGCCTTGCCATCGTGGGGCTGTACCATCTGGCCGGCGTGTTGAAGGACGAGGGCACGAACCTCATCCTCGCGAGCATCCACACCGACCGCAAGCCCCCGCTGCGCATGGCCGCGCTGATCTTCACGGGCACGGCGCTGACGCATTTGTGCGGCGGCTCGTCCGGGCGCGAGGGCGCGGCGCTGCAGATCGGCGGCAGCCTGGGCAACGCCGTGGCCGCGCGGCTGCATCTGGACGACAAGGACCACATCACCCTGACGATGTGCGGCATGAGCGCGGTGTTCTGCGCCGTGTTCGGCACGCCGCTCACGGCCGCGCTGTTCAGCCTCGAGGTGGTGAGCGTCGGCATCTGGCACTATTCGGCGCTGCTGCCGTGCCTGATCAGCTCCATCGCGGCGCATCAGGTGGCCACGTGGCTGGGCGCGCAGCCGGAGGCGTACCTCATCACCGTGACAAAGCCGCTGAGCGTGGCGCAGAACTGGCGCGTGATGCTGGTGGCGGCGCTGTGCGCGGCGGTGGGCATCCTGTTTTGCTGCGCGCTGCACGGCGCGGCGCACCTGTACCAGCGCTTTTTGAAAAACCCGTACGCGCGCGCGGCTGCGGGCGGCGTGCTGATGGCCGCCTTCGCGCTGGCCGCCGGGCGCGACTACACCGGCGCGGGCATGCACGTCATCGAGCGCGCGCTCGACGGCGAATGCGCCCCGTGGGCGTTCCTTTTGAAGATCGCCGCCACGGCGCTGACGCTCGGCGCGGGCTTCAAGGGCGGCGAGATCGTGCCCGCGTTTTTTGTGGGCGCCACGTTCGGCTGCGCGCTCGGCAACCTGCTGCACCTCGACGCGGGCTTTGCCGCCGCCATCGGGCTGATCGCGGTGTTCTGCGCCGTGGTCAACTGCCCGGTGGCCAGCATCGTGCTGAGCATCGAGCTGTTCGGCGCCGACAATCTGGTCCTGTTTGCGCTGGCCGCCGCCGTGAGCTATCTGCTCAGCGGCCCGTACAGCCTGTACGCCACGCAGAGCCTGCCCTACTCCAAGCTGGAGCCGCGCTACGTCGACCGGCACACACGCTAGCGCTCCCCCCCCTCCTGTGCACAAAGGCCCGCGGCAATGAAGTGACCCCAAAAAGTTAGACAATATTTGAAATTTAAAATTGTTTAAGCAACCGATAGGGCTTGCTGTCTGTGAATTGCAGGCGGCAAGCCCTTCAGCTTTGCCTTGATGCGACGGTTGTTGTAGTAG
>DXGT01000087.1 GCA_019113785.1 Candidatus Ruthenibacterium merdigallinarum
CGCTGCAAAGCGGCAGATGCAAGGCAGAGGGGCGCAGCACTCCTTGGTGGAATGCAAGCCCCGATAACGCAGCAGACGCCGCTTTGCAGGCAGAGTTTTGCGGCTTTGTTTTCTTATGGAACCGCGCGTAAACCACCGGCTCCTTCTTTATGATTGTAGAAAAAAGTGTGTAAAATCCATCATCCGGCGAATGTAAAATCTATGTAAAATCAAGGGGCCGGCGCGCACCGTCCCTTTTTTGCGGCGCGGCGTGCGCCGTCAGCCGTCGATCACTTTTTTCGTCAGCCATTTCCCGCCAAGGAAACGCGCGATGAAGAAGATGTCGCGCACGATCCAGTCGATAAACATTGCAAACCACACGCCCATCAGCCCCAGGTTCATCCATGTGCCCAGCACCACGGAGAAGCCCACGCGGAAGATCCACATCGAGAACATGCTCACCACCATGGGGTATTTGGCGTCGCCGGCGGCGCGCAGCGCCTGCGGCAGCATGAACGACGGCGGCCAGATCAGCGCGCAGAACACGCAGTTGATGCGGATGATGCGCAGCGCGAGGGACGTGGTGGCCGCCTGCATGGCGTAGAATTCCACCATGACGGGCGAGAGCAGGAACACCGCGGCGCTTGTGAGGAACATCGTCAGGTGCGTCAGCCCCAAAAGCCGGCGCGCGTAGCTGCGCGCCTGCGCGGTGTCGCCCGCGCCGACGCACTGGCCCACCACCGTCACGGCAGCCAGGCCGATGGCGCTGCCGGGGATGTTGTTGATGGACGAGATGTTGTTGCAGATGGCGTTGGCCGTGATGGACGACGTGCCGTAGGCCGTGATGATGCCCGCCACCAGCAGTTTGCCGATCTGGAACATGCCGTTCTCAAGGCCCGTGGGCACGCCCACGCGCAGGATGCTTTTCACCATGCCCCCGTCGTAGCACGGCTGCCACAGCCGGTCGAAGTAGATGGGGTGCGCACGGTTCATCAAAAGCCCCACCACGAGCACCGCGGCCGCCAGGCGCGAGAACAGGCTGGCCGTGGCCGCGCCCGCCACGCCCCAGCCGAAGCCGTAGATCAGCGCGGCGTTGCCGCCGATGTTGATGACGTTCATCATCAGCGCGGCCGCCAGCGACACGCGCGAGTTGCCCATGCTGCGGAACAGCGCCGCGCCGGCGTTGTACACGGCGATGAACGGATAGCTCAGCGCCGAGATCCAGAAATACGTCTCGGCCTCGCGCATGACGTCCGGCTCCACGCTGCCGTAGATGGCGTGCAGCAGCTGCGCGTTGAACGCCACGCACACCGCGCCGATGGCGCAGGACAAAACCAGCGTCACATAGAACAGCTGCTTTGCGCTGGCCACGGCGTTTTCGCGGTCGCGCCGGCCCAGATACTGGCTGGCCACCACGGCGCCGCCCGTGGCCAGCGCCGCGAACACCTGGATCAGCAGCGTGTTGATCTGGTCGACGATCGAAATGCCGGACACCGCCGCCTCGCCCACGTTGGCCACCATGACGGTGTCGGCCATGCCGACGGTCACCGCCAGAAACTGCTCGGCGATCAACGGCAGGATCAGCCGGCGCAGGTCCTGCGAAGTAAACAGCGGCGAAGTTTTCTGCTCCATAAAAAGCAACCCCTTTCGCACCCGTGCGTACAGCGGCGCGCCGGCCGCTCCGGCGCGCCTTCTTTCCCACCCCTATTTTGCGCCTGCCCCGCGCAAAACGCAAGACCTTTTTTACGTTTTCTTTACAAAATCGCCCGCGCGTTTATCCGCGCTTTTTCGCCGCGCCCTCCCCCCGCGCGCAAAAAAGCAAAAGCCCGCCGGAAAACGTTCCGGCGGGCCCTGTGCGTCCCTGTTTTTCGTTTCAGAACTCCGCCTTGCCGGGCGCGTGGGCGAGGATATAGTCCCACAGGCGGCGCACGGCGGCGCCGCCCTCCTCGCCGGCGCGGCGCGTCAGATAGATGTCGTGCGTGTAGCCCTCCAGCCACGGCGTGCGCAGCAGGCGCACGCCCTCGCGCTCCATGCCGGGCAGGTCGTTCACAATGGCCACGCCCAGCCCGCGGCGCACCAGGTGGATGATGCCCATGTCGCTGTAGGTGTAGTGGGCCACGTTCGCCGCCACGCCCGCGCGGCGCAGCAGCGTCTCGATAAAGCGGCGCACCGGGCCCGTGCGGTACAGAATGAACGGGTAGCGCGCGGCGTCGGCCAGCGTGCACGCCTCGGTGAGCGGGCTGTCGGGCGGGGCCATCAGCGCGTAGGGCACGCCGTAAATTTTCACCTGCTCCAGCTCGGGGTCGCCGTCGGCGCGCATACACAGCGCCAGATCGTACTTACCCTCCTTCACGCCGCGCACGGCGTCCACCGTGGGCACCTCGTCGGTGCGCAGGTCCACCTGGTCGCTGTAGCTCTGCAAAAACGCGTCCAGGAAGCCGGGGATGTATCCGCCGGCCACCAGCGTGGACACATACGCCAGGTTCACGCTGCGCTCGCGGTGGGTGCGGATCTCGTCCATCTCGCGGCGCGCGTCGTCCACCTGCTCCAGAATGCGCGCCGCGCGGCTTTGCAGCGCGCGGCCGGCGTCCGTCAGGGCCACGCCGCGCCCGCTTTTCTCAAACAGGGCCAGGCCCAGCTCGTCCTCAAGATGCGCCAGCGCAATGCTCAAGCTGGGCTGCGAGATGCACAGCTCCTTGGCCGCACGCCCGAAGTGCAGCTCCTTGGCCGCCACGGTAAAATACACAAGCTGGTTCAGCGTCATGTCCAGCGCGCCCCTCTCTTCGCCGTTTTTTTCATTATATAGCACCCGCGGGCGTTTTACAAACAGATTTGTTCTCTGGTATAATAAGTATAATAAGAAAAAAACGAAGGGGGACAAAGCACATGGAAATGCAGGGCCAATTGGACGAATTCTCTTACCAGTGCGGCGTGATGGACGCCTTCTGCGAGGTGGTGGCCGCCGGCGTCAAGCGCCTGGCGCTGAGCCACCCGTGCGACACGCCCGCCCAGCGCGACGCGCTGCTGCCGGCGGCGCAGGCGCTGGCGCGCAAATACCGCATCCATCTGGCCGCCGAGGATGCGCTGCTCATCACCGACCTGTTCCCCGCGGCGGCCAACCGCGGCAAATACCAGATCCTGTTTTTTAAAGAACCCGCGACGCTGCGCGCCTACGAGGCGTTGAAGGCGCAAAAGCGGGAACTTTTGGACGCGGGGCGGTACGCGGGCGCCGCGCGCGAGGGCATCGCCCGCGCATTCGGGCGTCTTTTGTCGTACGACGACGCGTCCATCGACGCCTACCTCGCCGCCAACACCGACCGCGAGTGAGCGGCGCGCCAAAAGCTGCCAAAGAAGCTGCCAAAGACAGAAAAACGGGCCGCGCAGAGCGGCCCGTTTTGTTGAATGTCCCATACCCCTCCACTAAGCTCATCGTTCGCCTGCGGCTCCGATTCGCTAAGTGTCCGAGCATAAGTTCGCACTAAGCTCACCGTTCGCCCTGCGGGCTCCGGTTCGCTAAGTGCTCACTTAAAACAAAACCCGCCCTGCCGTCTGTGCCACACCAAAACCTACCGTTCTGGCAGGTGGGTGCCCTGCCGGAATTTCACGCTCCCTTCCTCCGCTTGCGGCCGAAGCCGGGCGGGAGGTCTGCGATCCCTTCCTGGGACTCCGGGCTCCCTTTTATTGGTTAGTAGGATTAAATATGGGCACAACAATTCGATCAGGGCAGGCTGTTTTCGCGTTTACAGCTCGATGTCGTACAGCTCTTCCAGGCGCGCGGCGAACACTTCGCTCACGGCCGTCAGCTCCTCGTCGTCGTCCACGATGTCGAGGAACTCCTCGCCGCCGTCCTCCACCACGCGCATGATCACCAGCTGGGCGTCCTCCTCCAGCATTTTCTCCGGGTCGGCGGTATAGGGCACAACGGCCAGGTAATGCTCGCCGTTGTAGTCGGCGGCGTCGATCACCTCGCACTGGTGCTCCACGCCTTTTTCGTCCTCCAGCGTGATCAGGTCGGGGGTGTAATCCAGCTCTTCCTCGTTCGGCATAAAGCGTCTCTCCTGTTCCGTATGCAGATGCGCAAGGCGCGCTTTCTTCTGTTCTTATTTTACCCGAAAGCCGCGGCGCGGTCAAGGGCGCGCAGAAATTTACACTCTCTTCATTTATTTTCGCGCCGGTGTGCTATACTTAAGAAAAGCACAGGCGGCCGGGCCGCCTGCCGCCGCTGCGAAAAAGGGGGTGCGCGCGTTGAAAAAGCTGCTGTGTGCGGCCTTGGCCGCTTCGCTGGGCCTTGCCTGCGCCGCCTGCGCGCAGGAGAGCGGCGGCCTGTTCGCCTCCTCCCGGCCGGACAGCGTCGAGTCGGCCGAGCTGCAGTTCCAGACGCCCGCGGCCGACGCGCCCGCCGCCGTCATCCGCACGAGCCTTGGCAGCATCACCGTTGTGCTATACCCGCAGTATGCCCCGCTCGCCGTGGAAAATTTCACCGGCCTTGCGCAGCAGGGCTATTACGACGGCCTTGTCTTCCACCGCGTGGAGCACGACTTTGTCATCCAGACCGGCGACGCCACCGGCACCGGCGCGTCCGGCGCCACCGTGTGGGACAACGAGCCGTTCCCCAACGAGGTCACGGGCCTTTTGCGGCACTACGCCGGCGCGCTGGCCACCGCGAACGCCGACGCCTCGCAGGGCAACCTCAGCCAGTTCTACATCGTCTCGGCGCCCGCCGGCTCGGTGGACGCCGACGCCGCCGACACGCTCCTGTCGGCCGGCCTTTCCGAGGACGCCGCGAACACCTACCGGCAGGCGGGCGGCGCGCCTTATCTGGACGGGCTGGACACCGTGTTTGGCCAGGTGGTGGACGGCATGGACGTGGTGGACGCCATCAACGCCGTGGAGACCGACGAAAACAGCCGCCCGCTCGAGGACGTGACCGTGCTGGGCGTGACGGTGACCACGTTCGGCCAGGCCGGGGCCATCGCCGCCGAGAGCGCGCCCGAAAGCGCCGCATAAAGCGCGACGCATCAAAGGCCCCGCAGGGGCACAAAACCCATCGCACACACAGGCCCCGGCCCGCGCCGGGGCTGTTTTTTCTTCCCGTTTATGGTATAATAAGAGCGCTTCTATCTGTGCGCAAGGGCCGCAGCGCTCCCTTTGCGCCGCGATTTTTTGTGGAAAGGAAAACCGCTTTGAAACGCCTGCTCAAATTCATTTTGTCGCGCACGTTCCTGTTCGCGGTGCTCATCCTCCTCCAGCTGGGGCTGTTTTTCGCATTGACGTTCCAGTCCAGCCGGCTGGGGCCGTACGTCTACTGGCTGCTGGCGGTGGGCTGCACGCTGGGCATCCTGGCCGTGCTCGAGCGCACGGACACAAACCCCGCGTACAAGATCATGTGGATGCTGATCGTGCTTTTGATGCCCGTGTCCGGCGTGCTTTTGTACCTTCTGTGGGGCAAGCGCACCATCAAGCCGAAAAGCGCCGTGCTGCTGGCAGACATCGAGCGGCGCGCCCGGGCCGCCGCCGCGCAGGACGAGCGCGCCGAGGCGGCGCTGTTGGCCGCGCTGCCGCAGGTGCGCCCGCTGTGCGACTATCTCGTCAAAACCGCCGGCTGCCCCGTGTACGCCGCCACGCAGACGCAGTATTTCGCCATGGGGCAGGACTTTTTCCCCGTCTTTCTGGACGAAGTGCGCCGCGCGCGCCGCTGCATTTTCCTGGAGTATTTCATCATCCAGCCCGGCGAGATGTGGGACGAAACGCTGGCCGTCCTGAAAGAGAAGGCCGCGCAGGGCGTGGACGTGCGCGTGATCTTCGACGGCGTGGGCAGCCTGTTCACGCTGCCCACCGACTACGACGCCGCGCTGCGCGCCGCGGGCATCAAGTGCCACAGCTTCAACCCCGTGCGTTTTTCCTGGCACCCGGCCGACTACAAAATGCTCAACCACCGCGACCACCGCAAGATCGCCGTCATCGACGGCGAGGTGGGCTTCACGGGCGGGCTGAATTTTGCAGACGAATACATCAACCGCAAGGCGCGCTTCGGCGTGTGGAAGGACGCGGCCATCCTGCTCAGAGGCCCGGCCGTCTACGGCCTGACGAACACGTTCCTGCGCGCGTGGGCGTTCGTGTCCGGCGAAAAGGCCGACTTTTCGCAGCCGCGCCCCGCGCTGGCTTTTCCCGGCGAGGAGGGCTTCGTGCAGCCCTACTGCGACTCGCCCGTCGACGACGAAAACGTCTCCGAGAGCGTGTACTCCACGCTCATCCAGCGCGCCAAGCGCTACGTCTACATCACGACGCCGTACCTCATCGTCGACAACGAGCTGGTCACGGGCCTGTGCCTCGCGGCCAAGAGCGGCGTGGATGTGCGCATCATCACGCCCGGCATCCCGGACAAATGGTATGTCTACTATGTCACGCAAAGCTACTATGCGCGGCTTGTGCGCGCGGGCGTGCGCATTTACGAGTACACGCCCGGCTTTCTGCACGCAAAGCTGTATGTGTGCGACGACGAGGTGGCCGTCGTGGGCAGCGCCAACACCGACTACCGCAGCCTGTACCTGCACTTTGAAAACGGGTGCGTGTGCTACGGCGGGCCGCCGGTGCGCGATGTGAAGGCCGATTTCCTGCGCACCGTGCGCGAGAGCCGCGAAGTGACCCTCGAGGCCGCGCAGCGCGTGCCGCTGTACAAATGGCTGGCGCAGATCTTCCTGCGCTTTTTCGCGCCGCTGATGTGAGCTTGGCCGCCGGAAGGGGCGCGCCGCTGTATCTTTCAGGAGGATGAAAATAATGAAACGTCTTGTTGTGATCGACGGGCAGGGCGGCGGCTTCGGCCGCCGGCTGATCGAGGGCGTGCGCGCCGCGGGCATCAAGAACGAGATCGTGGCCGTGGGGCTGAACTCGATGGCGACGAGCGCCATGCTGAAGGCCGGGGCCGACGCCGGGGCCACGGGCGAGAACGCCGCCGTGGTGAACGCCGCGCGCGCCGACGTGCTGGCCGGGCCGCTGGGCCTTGTGATGGCCGACAGCATGCTGGGCGAGTGCTCGGCCGCCGTGGCGCTGGCCGTGGCGCACAGCCCGGCCGTGCGCGTTTTGATCCCCACGGCGAAGTGCGGCACGCAGATCGCGGGCCTCTGCGAGATGCCGCTGGGCGAGGCCATCGCCGACGCCGTGCAAAAAGTGGCCGCCCTGCTGGCGCCGTAAACGCCCGGCGCGCCGGTTTTGCGCGCGCAACAAACGCTTGCGTGACTTTTCCCCTGCCGTCCTGTATAGTAAAAGCGGGACGAAGGCCATCTGGGAAGGGAGGCGCGTTTTATGGAACCGAACAGGATTGCTGCCCGCATCCGCGAGCGCCGGCGCGCGCTGGGCCTGCGGCAGGAGGATGTGGCCGCGCAGCTGCACGTCACGCGGCAGGCCGTCTCTCTGTGGGAGCAGGGCCGCACCGAGCCGGACCTTGCCACGCTGGCAAAGCTGGCGCAGGTTTTGCAGTGCGCCCCGGCCGAGCTGCTGGGCGAAGCGCCGCTGCCGCGCCCGGAGGACGGCCCGCAGACGCGGCGGCTGCGGCTGGCCGCGGTCGTGCTGGCGGGCTGCGCGGCGGTCGTGTTCGCCATCCACGGCATCCTGAGCCTGTTTTTCTCCGCGGCCGAGTTGAGCGCCCTACCGCTGTGGAGCATGGTCTATCGGTGCGCGCTCACCGCCGCCGGCGGGGCGGTGGGCATCGGCGTCAGCCTGCTGGCGCGCCGGGACGCCCGCCTTTGGTTTCTCTTTCCTCTGGTGTTCGTGCTCTGGGCCGGTTCTTTTCTGCCCCGTTTCCTGTCCGTACACCTGTTCTTCGCGCAGCGCGGGCTGAACGCGGAGGCGCTCGTCTGGCCGGTGCGCGACCTTGCGTTCGGCATGATGATCGGCTCCACCTGTGTCTACCAGAAGCGCCGGCGCGCAGGCCGCGGCGCACAGACCGCGGGCAAAGCGCCCGCCGCGCCCGAAAGCCCCGAGACGGCCGAAAACCCCAAGCCGCCCGCGCCGGACGGCGCAAAGCGCTGACCGGCCTTCCGCCGGTTTGCCGTCACAGGCATCTGCCAAAAAGGCTTTAAAAAACGCCGCGCCCCGGCGCGCACAAGGATCTTTGGACAAAACCTTGTATGCGCGCCAGGGCGCGGTCTGTTTTTCAGTGGGTCACGCCTTGTCCGGCGCGTCCTGCGCATCGCTTTTCTCCTGCAATTTCTGCATGTTGCGCCGGTAGGCCATGAAGCTCTCCAAAATCACGGTGGCGGCCACGGCATCCAGCTTTTCCTTACGCTTTTTGCCGAACGTGCCGTTCTCGGCCAGGATGGCCGCGGCGCTCACGGTGGTGCTGCGCTCGTCCCACAGCTCCACGGGGATGGGCACGATGGCGCGCAGCGTGTCGGCCAGGCGGCGGCTCTTCTCTGCGCGCGCGCCCTCGCTGCCGTCCATGTTGCGCGGCAGGCCGATGACGATCATGCCCACGTCGAACTCGCGCGAGGCGTAGACGATCTTCTCCGCCACCTTCGCAAAGCTCTTCTCCTGGATGACGCCCACGGGGCTGGCCAGAAACTCGGTGCGGTCGCACACGGCAAGGCCCGTGCGCGCGTCCCCGAAATCCACCGCCATGATCTTCATAAAAACGCTCAACGCCTTTCTGCTGGAATGCGGCGCGCTTAAACCCCGCGCGCTTTTTTAATCATACAAAATTCCGCCGCGTTTTGCAAGTGCGCGCGAAAGGCGCGAACCGCCGCCCACGTGCTTTGCGAACGCGCACAAGGCGCAGGCTCCTGCAAGCCCGCGCCTTTCGCGCACCAATATTGCTATGAAGGATGGAGTGGATCAGCTCTTTTACGTTTCTGCCGCGCCCGCTTCCAGCGCCGCCAGCGTCGCGTCGGGCAGGCCCGTCAGCAGCGCCATGGCGCATTCCCGCGCGTCGTAATCTGACAGCGCAAAGCGGCTTGCCATCGCGCCGCGCAATCGCTCGCACCGGCGCACGCACTGCGCGGCGGCCTCTTCGCCGCGCGCTGTCAGCCGCACGCCGCCGCGCCCGCCCGCCTGCGTCAGCAGGCCCTCGCGCACAAAGGCGGACACCATGCGGCACACGGAGGCGCGCGCCACGCCCAGGCGCACAGCGATGTCGATGCAGCGCACCGCGCCGCCCGTCTCGCGCGCGATCTGCGCGATCACCAGAAGGTAGCGCAGCCGGGACGGCGTGAGCGAGGCGCTCACGGCTGCTTCTGCGTGTGGCAGCCATGGCAGCCGCAGCCGCAGCCCCCCGGGCAGCCCGCGCAGCCGCCCTTCTTTTTGGCGCGCATCACGCTGCGCACCGCGAGGGCCGCCAGCGCGGCCAGCGCCAGCAGAATGAGAAATGTCGGAAGATTCATAGTGCGGTCTCCTTCCCGGCCCCGCCAAAGGCGCAGGGCCTTGCTGTGCGAAGGTTCAGCCGTTCGCGCGGGCCGCGGCCGTGCGCGCCAGGCGGCGCGGGGCGTTCGGGTCCGGGCGCACCAGCAGCCAGACGAACGCCGCCAGCAGCGCGATGGCCACCGCGGTGCCGAGGCCGAAGCCGCCGCCCGTGACAAAGCTGCCGAGCTGGTAGATCATCAGCGACACGGCGTACGCCAGGCCGCACTGCCAGCCGATGGCGATCCATGTCCACTTGCCGCTGCCCATCTCGCGCCGGATGGCGCCGATGGCCGCGAAGCACGGCGCGCACAGCAGGTTGAACACAAGGAACGAATAGGCGGAGAGCATCGAGAACGAGCTAGCCAGCGTGCTCCAGATGGCCTCGCTGGCCTCGGGGTCCACTTCGCCGAAGCCGTACAGGATACCAAAGGTGCCCACGACGTTCTCCTTGGCGATGAGGCCCGTAAAGGCCGCCACGGTGGCGCGCCAGTCGCCCCAGCCCAGCGGCGCGAAGATGAAGCAGATGGCCGAGCCGATGGCCGCCAGCATGGATTCGCTCTCCTCCACCATCTCAAAGCGCCAGTTGAAGCTGGACAGCAGCCAGATGAGCACGGTGGACAGGAAGATCACGCTGCCGGCCTTTTTCACGAAGGCCTTGCTGCGGTCCCACATGTGGATGAGCACGCCCTTGACGCGCGGGATGTGGTAGGCGGGCAGCTCCATCACGAAGGGCGCGGGGTCGCCCGCGAACAGCTTCGTCTTTTTCAGGATGATGCCCGAGCACACGATGGCGGCTACGCCCACAAAGTAGGCCGAGGGGGCCACCCACCATGCGCCGCCGAACAGCGCGCCGGCGATGAGGCCGATGATGGGCACCTTGGCCGAGCAGGGGATGAACGTGGTGGTCATGATGGTCAGCTTGCGGTCGCGGTCGTTCTCAATGGTGCGGCTGCCCATGACGGCCGGCACGCCGCAGCCCGTGCCGATGAGCATCGGGATGAACGACTTGCCCGACAGTCCGAAACGGCGGAAGATGCGGTCCATGATGAAGGCGATGCGGGCCATGTAACCGCAGTCCTCCAGAATGGCCAGCAGCAAAAACAGCACCATCATCTGCGGCAGGAAGCCCAGCACGGCGCCCACGCCGGCCACGATGCCGTCCAGCACAAGGCTTTGCAGCCACTCGGCGCAGCCCACGCCCACAAGGAAGCTCTCGATGGCGGGCGGGATGATCTCGCCGAACAGCACGTCGTTCACCCAGTCGGTCATCATGGTGCCGACGGTCGTGACGGACAGATAGTACACGCCGAACATCACGGCCACGAAGATGGGCAGCGCCAGCCAGCGGTTCGTGACGATGCGGTCGATCTTGTCGCTGGCGCTCAGCGCGCCGGCCGCGCGCCTGGACGCACAGGCCTCCATGATGGCGGAGGCGACGGCGTACCGCTCGCCGGTGATGATGCTCTCGGCGTCGTCGTCCAGCGTCTTTTCCAGCTGCGCGCTCAGCGCCTCGGTCTTTTTCAGCGCCGCCACAGGCAGCTTGGCCGCGCCCAGCGCCTTTTCGTCGCGCTCGATGGCCTTGACGGCCCACCAGCGCAGCTGGTTGTCGGGCACGGCGCCGCGCAGCGCGTCCTCGGCCTCCTCGACCGCCCGCTCGGCGGCGCCC
>DXGT01000088.1 GCA_019113785.1 Candidatus Ruthenibacterium merdigallinarum
AGCTGCAAAAGGCCGTGGGGATGCACAGCGTGCCGTCCTTGACGAAGGCGTAGCTGGTGGGGTCCCACGCGGTGTAGCCGCGCGCCTCGAACGTGGCGCGCAGCCCGCCGGAGGGGAAGCTGGAGGCGTCCGGCTCGCCGCGGATCAGCTCCTTGCCGGAAAAGTCCATGATGACGCCGCCGTCGCCCGTGGGGCAGATGAAGCTGTCGTGCTTTTCGGCCGTGACGCCGGTCATGGGCTGGAACCAGTGCGTGAAGTGCGTGGCGCCGAGGGAGACGGCCCAGTCCTTCATGCAGCAGGCCACCGTGTCGGCCACGGCGGCGTCGAGCGGCGCGCCCTCGCGGATGGTGCTTTGCAGCGAGCGGTACACTTCGCGCGGCAGATGCTCTTTCATCACGCGGTCGCTGAAGACCATGCTGCCGAACAGTTCAGGGATACGTTTTGCCATGGTGGAAAACCTCCTTTTTATGTTTGCGCGGCGGGCTGCGCCAAAAACCGGCGCAAAATGGAAAGCCCGGCCTCGCCGCTTTTCTCCGGGTGGAACTGCACGCCGGTGACGCAGCCGCACTGCACGGCCGCGCACACGCGCCGCCCGCCGTACTCGGTGTCGGCCAAACGCGCGAGCGGCTGCGCGGGCTTTGCCTCATAGCTGTGCACAAAATACATCTGCCCGCCCGCGGGCACGTCCGCCAGCACGGTGCCCGCGAGCGGGACGGCGCAGGGTGTGAGCGCGTACCAGCCGATGTGCGGCACGCGCTGCGGCGCGCCGGACGCATCCAGCGCGGGCAGGCGCTGCACACGCCCGGGCACAAGGCCCAGCCCGGCGCAGCGGCCGCCCTCGTCGCTCTCGGAAAACAGCATCTGCATGCCCAGGCAGATGGCGAGGACCGGCGTGCCGCGCCGCGCCTGCTCGAGCAGCGGCGCGACGAGCCCGCGCGAGGCGAGCGCCTGCATGCCGTCCTTGAACGCGCCCACGCCCGGCAGCACAAGGCGCTGCGCGGCCGCCGCCTGCTGCGGCGTGCGGGCAAAGCACACCTGCGCGCCGCAGTGCTCCAGCGCGCGGCGCACGCTCAACAGGTTGCTGCGCCCGTAGTCCAGCACTGTCACCGTCATAACCGCACCTCCAGCCCCTGCGCGCGCAGGGTTTGTTTGAGCGCCGGCATCGCCAGCGCGCCGTAGTGCAGCGCGCTGGCGATGGCCACGGCCTGCGCGCCCGCGCGCGCTGCGCCGGCGGCGTCGGCCGCGCACGCGCAGCCGCCCGCGGCGATCACGGGCACATCCACCGCCGCGCACACCGCGGCCACCAGCGCCTCGTCCATGCCGCGGCGGCAGCCCTCGCAGTCGACGCTCGTCAGCAAAATTTCGCCCGCGCCGAGCGCCGCGCCCTCGCGCGCCCACGCGACGGCGTCGCGGCCCGAGTGCTCGCGCCCGTTGTCGTAATACGCCTCCCAGCGGCCGGGCGCGCGCCGCTTTGCCTGGATGCTCAATACGATGCACTGGCTGCCGAAGGCCTCGGCCCCTTCGCGCAGCAGCGCGGGGCGGCGCAGCGCCGCCGTGTTCACGGCCACTTTGTCCGCCCCGGCGCGCAGCAGGGCGGCGATGTCCTGCACGCTGCGCACGCCGCCGCCCGCCGTGACGGGGATGAACACGTCGCGCGCCGTCGCCTGCAAGATGCCGTCCAGATGGCTGCGCCCGTACAGGCTCGCCACCGTGTCGAGGTACAAAAGCTCGTCGGCGCCCTGCGCGTAGTAGCGCGCGGCGAAGGCGTGCGGGTCGCCCAGCTTGCGCAGCCCCTCGTACTGCACGCCCTTCACAAGGTGCTCGTCCTTCACGTCCAGCCGGGCGATCACGCGGAAATTGGCGCCGCTCATGTCCCGGCCTCCGCGTCCGGCGCGCCCCAGCCGCACAAACTTTCGCCCGCAAAGGGCGTATGGCGCAGCGACCAGCGCCCGTTTTCGTACTGCCAAAGGTGCGGCGAGCGGAACCGGTCGGCCAGATGCATGAAGTAGTCGAGATCCATCTCGGGCTGCTCGAAGCAGTCGGCCGCGCGGCCGAAGTGCGCGCGGTCGATGGAGAGGTAGCGGAAAATCTCGTCGGCAAAGCGCATGGGGAACTCGCCGTCGTACTTTTTGCACAGCGCCGCGCCCTCCTCGCGCGTGATCTCGCCGTTGCGGATCTCCTGCGAGGCGTCGTAGGTGCAGCGGCCGATGCCGTATTTGATGTAGGTGGTGTAGTAGAAGAAATCGTCGATCTTGTCGTCGATGGAATTGTATTTGGAATAGGTGCCGGCCGTGCGCTCGGGGCTGGGCAGAAAGCCGCCGTGCTCGACGGCGTAGTAATACGCGCCCTGCGGGTGCCATTTTTCGTAATAGCCCATGTAGTGCACCTGCACGTGGTGTTTGTCAAGGTCGCTCGTCTCGCACGGCAGATAGATGGCGAGGTCGGCCTTGTCGATGCCGAAGTCCTCCTCGAGGCGGCGCAGCGAGACGCCGCCGAGGTAGATGTGGTCGAAATCGTTCGTGGCGAAAAAATGCTCGTCGCGCAGGGCCGAGTCGTTGTCGGCGATGGGGTTGCCGAACTCGGCCTCGTTTTCGCCGTAGAACACCAGCGGGATGCCGAATTTTGCGGCGATTTTCGGCGCCAGCTGCTTTTGGCCCAAAATGAACGGCTGGAACGGGTGGAACAGCGTCTCGGTGGCAAGGCGTGTCAAAAGCCGGTGCGTCAGGCCGTTGGGCGTGCACAGGTAGTTGTCGAACCCCGCGTGGATCCACGCCTCAAAATTCTTCCAGCCCCAGGGCGTGTACATGTGCGGCGCCCATGTGACGGTGAGCGGGTGCATGCCGTATTTGTACTTGAGCAGGTGCGCGGCGTAAAAGCTGTCCTTGCCGCCGGAGCCGGGCACCAGGCAGTCGTAGCTGCCGTCGGTCTTGCGGTAGCGGTCGCACAATTCGCGCAGCTGGCGCTCGCGGTCGGCCCAGTCGATCTTGCCCTCCTTGTTGCGGCAGGCGTGGCAGGCGTCGCACACGCCGTCCGGCTGGATGACCATCGTCTTTTTCTTCGACTCGATCGTGTGCTCGAATTCATAGCAGCTGTTGGGCTTCTGGTTGCTCATCACGCACGCTTTGCAGAACTGCACATGGCGCGGCAGGCCGTAGTAGGCCTCGCGTTCGCTTTCGGGGATATCGGGGGCGTATTTTGCGTAGTCGATGGGCACATGGCGCGGAAATTTCTGCATGGTTCTCCCTCTCTTTCAAAAAATGTTCCCGGCCGCGCGCGGCGCGGCAAAAAAAGAAGGCGCCGGCGGCAGAGGGAAAAACTCCTCTGCCGCCGACGCCGTTGTCGGGCGGGGTTTTGTGCGTCTGCGGGCTTTGGCGCCGCTAGGCCGGCGGCTCCTCAAAGCGGGCCAGCACGTCGAGCGCCGCGTCCTTCAAACTGACGCGCGCGTCCATGGCGCGCTGCTCCAGCGCGCGGTGGGCCTGCGCCTCCGTCATGTCGCAGTAGCGCACCAGCGCGCACTTGGCGCGCGTGACGGCGCGCATCTCGTCCAGCCGGCGCACAAGGCGGCGGTTCTCGCTTTGCAGCTTCTGCATGCGGGCCGCCGCCGCGCGCGCAAAGCGCAGCAGGAACGCGGCGCTCTGGCGGTTCAAGGGGCGCGCGGCCACGAATACGCCATGCTTTTCCAGCGCGGCGGCCAGCCGGTCGGCCTGCGCGGCGGCGCACAGCACGATCACCTGCGCGTTCGCGTCGGCCGCGGCCAGCGCCAGCTCGCGCCCGAATTCGTCGGGCAGGGGCGTGTTGACCACCGCCAGCGAAAACGCGCCCTCGGCCAGCGCCCGGCGCGCCTCGCCCGCGCTGGTGCAGCAGCGCACCTCGCCGGCGGGCCCGGCAAACAGCGTTTTCAGCGCGTCGTGAAAGCGCGCCTCGGCGGCGATGAGAATGTCGGCCATGCGCTTCACCTCGCTTTTGCGGCCGTGCGGGTCAAATGCGCTCGAACAGGGCGTCCGTTTCGTCCTGCCCCGCCTCGTGCGCGGCGCAGGCATCGGCCTCGCGCTGCTTTTCGGCAAGGTAGGTCTCCAGCAGGCGCGCGGGCAGCGCGCGGCGCAAAAATTCGCTCTTTCGCGCGGCGGCCACGGCTTCGCCCAGGCTGGCCGGCAGCGGCGCGGCGCCCGGCTGCGCGCGGTACATTTCGCCGTCCGCCGCAGGGGGCAGGGGCAGGCGCTCGCGCACGCCCTCCATCCCCGCGGCCAGCAGCAGCGCCGTCAGGAAATACGGGTTGCACGACGGGTCGGGGCTGCGCAGCTCCATGCGGCAGTCGGGCCCGCTGGCGGCCGGCACGCGCACCAGCGTGGAGCGGTTTTCGCACGACCAGCTCACCGTGCCGGGCGCTTCAAAGCGCCCCAGCCGCCGGTACGAGCCGGGCAGGGGGTTGGCAAAGACCGTGATCTCCGGCATGCGCCGCAAAATGCCCGCAAGGAACGCGGCGGCGGCCGGGTCGGGCGTTTCGGCAAAGCCCTCGAACAGGTTGCGCCCGCCGCGCAAAAGCGACAGGTTGACGTGCAGGCCGCTGCCGCTCTCGTCCGGCAGGGGTTTGGGCAGGAACGAGGCGTACAGCCCGCTGGCGGCAGCCACGGCCTTGACGGCCGTGCGCATGGCCATGAGGTCGTCGGCCGCGGCCAGCGGCGACGAGCAGCGGAAGTCGATCTCGTTCTGGCCGGGGCCCTGCTCGTGGTGGCTGCGCTCGGGCTGGATGCCCATTTCCTCCAGCGTCAGGCAAATCTCGCGGCGCACGTTTTCGCCGCGGTCGGCCGGGGCCACGTCGAAATAGCCCGCGCGGTCGAACGGGCGGCGCGTGGGGCGGCCGTTTTCGTCCGTCTCGAACAGGTAGAATTCGCACTCGGGGCCCACCAGCAGCTCGTAGCCCTCGCGCGCGGCGTCCTGCTGGGCTTTGCGCAGCAAATGGCGGCCGTCGCCCTCGAACGGGCGGCCGTCCGGGTAGCGCACCGTGCAGAACACGCGCCCCACGCACCCCTCGCTGGGCCGCCACGGCAACAGCGAGAACGTGTCGAGGTCGGGCACGAGGAGCAGGTCCGACTCGGCCACGTTGCAAAAGCCCGCGATGGCCGACGCGTCGAACGAGACGCCGCGCTGCACGGCGTGCGGCAGCTGGCTTGCCATGATGGCGATGTTCTTGGGCACGCCGAACATGTCGCAGAAGGCCAGGCGGATGAACTTGACGTCGTTCTCCTCGATGAAGTCGAGCAGCTCGGAAACGGTGTGATCCATGGCGGTGGCTCCTTTCCAGATAAAAGCGAAGACGGCGCCGGCGCCCCCGCGCGAGAGGCACACAGCGCCGTTGCTGCTTTGCTATAATAAAGCATTATAGCCCGCCGCGCGCCCCGCGTCAAGGAAAAGAGCGCCGCGGCGCGCGTTTTCGTCCTCTTGCACAAAAATGCGCGCCGTCAGGCCCCGCGCCCCGCCAGCGCGGCGCGCACGAGGGCGGAAAACAGCGGGTGCGCGCGGTTGGGCCGGCTTTTGAACTCGGGGTGGTACTGCACGCCGATGTAAAACGGATGGCCCGGCAGCTCCATCGCCTCGACGAGGCGCCCGTCCGGCGACAGGCCGCTGAACACGACGCCCGCGGCCTGCAAAGCGCCGCGATAGGCGTTGTTCACTTCGTAGCGGTGGCGGTGGCGCTCAAAGATCTCGCCCGGCGCGCCGTAGGCTTCGGCCAGCCGGGTGCCGGGCGCGACGCGGCACGCATACGCGCCCAGGCGCATCGTGCCGCCCTTGGGCAGGTTGCCGCGCTGGTCGGGCATCAGGTCGATGACGCACGCGCCGCCCTCGGGCGCGAACTCGCGGCTGTTTGCATCCGGCAGCGCGGCCAGATGGCGCGCCGCCTCGATGACGGCCACCTGCATGCCCAGGCAGATGCCGAAGAAGGGCACGGCGCGCTCGCGCGCGTACTGTGCCGCGCACACCATTCCTTCAACGCCGCGCGCCCCAAAGCCGCCCGGCACCAGGATGCCGTCCGCTCCGGCCAGCTGGTCGGCGGCGTTTTCGGGCGTCAGGCCGTCGGCGTCCACCCAGCGGATATCCACCTGCGCGCCGTTGGCAAAGCCGCCGTGGCGCAGCGCCTCTGCCACCGAGAGGTAGGCGTCGTGCAGCTCGACGTATTTGCCCACCATCGCGATGGTGACGCGCCGGCGCAGGGAGGCGATGCGCGCGCACATGGCGCGCCATTCGCCGAGGTCCGGCTCGTGCCCCGCAAGGCCCAGCCGGCGGCAGGTCAGCGCGTCCAGCCCCGCGTCGTGCAGCATCAGCGGCACGTCGTACAGGCTGCCCAGCGTGCGGTTTTCAATGACGCACCCCGGCCCGACGTTGCAAAAGGCCGCCAGCTTGCGCACGATGTCCGCCTCCAGCGGCTCGTCGCAGCGCGCGATGATGACGTCCGGCATGATGCCCGCGCTTTGCAGCTCGCGCACGGAGTGCTGCGCCGGTTTCGTCTTGTGCTCGCCCGAGCAGCGCAGGTACGGCACCAGCACCACGTGCAGGAACATGCAGTTCTC
>DXGT01000089.1 GCA_019113785.1 Candidatus Ruthenibacterium merdigallinarum
AGCCTGCTGGCGCAGTTTGAGGAGGACCCCGTCCGCATCTGGCAGAGCAACATCTTCGGCAAAAGCCTGCACGAGCTTGTGAACGAGGGGCTGCAAAGCAAGCTGACGCATATGCCGGCCGAGGCGCGCGAGCGCATGCAGGAGACGGTGGCGCGCGTGATCAACGAGGGATGCACGGGCCTGATCTGCATCATTTTGTAAAAATTAGAACAGGGGTTTTTGAGGCGCGTGCCGCGGCATGCGCCTCATTTTTTGCGCGCCGGGCGTGAAAATCGCCCGGTGTGATTGATTCTTTGCGCCAAATGTAGTAAAATATACAATAATTGTGCAAAATACTGCCGGGACGCGCGCTGCGACCGTCCCCGGCGATCTGAATAAAAGATTGGTGATCAATGTGCTGACTTGGCTGACGGATTTCGCACAGCGGTTCCGCAAGCAGATCCTGATAGCGTTCGACGTGGTGGCGATCTCGGTCGCCTATGTGCTGCCGTGGGCGCTCATTTCCGGAAGAACATCCTTTACCGAATACAACAGCCTGCTGTTTGCCAGCTGGTTTTTCTTTGTGTGCTGTTACGAGATCGTATACGGCCTGATGGGCATGTACGACAGCCTGTGGCGCTACGCCGAGATCGTGGAGTTCTTCCGGCTGTGCAGCGCGTCGGCCATCGCCGTGACGGTTTTTGTCGTTGTGACCATGCTGTTGTGGGGAGGCGAGCGGCGCATCCCGATCTCGACGTATCTGCTCAGCGCCCTGTTCTCGGCTTCGCTCACGCTGTACTCGCGCCTGACCTACCGCATGTACCGCAACACCACGCTGGCAAAGCGCGCAAAGCCGCGCCGGCGCACGCTGATGATCGGCGCGGGCGACGCCGCCAGCACGCTGCTGCACGAGCTTTTTAAAAATAAATCGCCCGAGATGAACATCATCTGCTGCGTGGACGACGCGCCCGAAAAGGTGGGTCGCTCGATCATGGGCGTGCAGATCATGGGTACGACCGAGGACATCCCCGACCTCGTCGAGCGCTGCGAGATCGAGACGTTGCTTCTGGCGATCCCGACGGTGGACGACGAGAACAAGCGCCGTATCCTCAGCATCTGCAACAAGACAAAGTGCAACGTGCGCATTTTGCCGGACATCGTCAAGCTGATCGCCGACGGGAAAGACTTTTTGTCCCGCGTGCGCGACGTGCGCGTCGAAGACGTGCTGGGCCGGCCCGAAGTGGAGCTGACCGACACCACCAGCGCGCTGATCACCGGCAAGACGGTGATGGTGACGGGCGGCGGCGGGTCGATCGGCTCCGAGCTGTGCCGCCAGATCGCCGCGTGCGCCCCCAAGCGCCTGATCATTCTGGACATCTACGAGAACAACGCCTATTCCATCCAGCAGGAGCTGCTGCGCAAATACGGCGACAAGCTGGACATGGAGGTGCTGATCGCCTCCGTGCGCGACTCGAAGAAGATCGACGCGCTGTTCGGCGCGATGCGCCCGGACGTTGTGTTCCACGCGGCGGCGCACAAGCACGTCCCCCTGATGGAGGTCTCGCCCGAGGAGGCCGTCAAGAACAATGTGTTCGGCACCTACAACGTGGCCTGCGCGGCCGACAAGTACGGCGCGGAGCGCTTTGTCCTGATCTCGACCGACAAAGCCGTGAACCCCACGAACGTCATGGGCGCGACGAAACGCCTGTGCGAGATGATCGTGCAGGCGCTGGCGCAGCGCAGCAAAACGAAATTTGTGGCGGTGCGCTTCGGCAATGTGCTGGGCTCGAACGGGTCGGTGCTGCCGCTGTTCAAGGAGCAGATCGCCGCGGGCGGCCCGCTGACGGTGACGCACCCGGATATCGTGCGCTTTTTCATGACCATCCCCGAGGCCGTGCGCCTCGTGCTGGAGGCGGGCGAGATGGGCCAGGGCGGCGAGATCTTCGTGTTGGACATGGGCAAGCCCGTGCGCATTCTGGACCTTGCGGAAAACCTGATCAAGCTGTCGGGCCTGATCCCCTACAAGGACATCGAGATCAAATTCACGGGCCTGCGCCCCGGTGAAAAGCTGTACGAGGAGCTTTTGATGGACGAAGAGGGCGTGCGCAAGACCGACAACAAAAAGATTTTTATCGGCTCGCCGCTGGAGCTGAACAAGGACACGTTCTTCGACCATCTGGCGTCGCTCAAGCAGATCGCCTATTCCAACAACAGCGAAAACCTGGTGCAGGCGCTTGTGGACCTTGTGCCCACGTTCCACCACGAGCCGCACGCCTACGATTTGTGAGGGGGCCTTTGGCATGTACAGACGTTTTGTCAAGCGCGCGCTGGATTTCGCCGCTTCGCTGTGCGGGGTGATCGTCCTGTCGCCCGTGCTGCTCGTGCTGGCGCTGTGGGTCAAGCTCGATTCAAAAGGCCCTGTCCTGTTCCGGCAAAAGCGCGTGGGGAAGGACAAAACGCACTTTTCCATCCTGAAATTCCGCACGATGTATGCCGATACGCCGAAGGACGTGCCGACGCACCTTTTGCAGAACCCGGAGGCGATGATCACGCGCAGCGGGCGCTTTTTGCGCAAGACCAGCCTGGACGAGCTGCCGCAGATGTTCAACATCCTCGCGGGGCAAATGAGCGTCATCGGCCCGCGCCCGGCGCTGTGGAACCAGTACGATCTGATCGCCGAGCGAGACAAATACGGCGCGAACGCGCTGGTGCCGGGGCTCACCGGCTGGGCGCAGGTCAACGGGCGCGACGAGCTGCCCATTCCCGTCAAAGCGCGCTATGACGGCGAGTATGCGCAGAAGATCAGCTTTGCGTTCGACGTGAAGATTTTTTTTAAAACCGTCGCGAACGTGTTCACGGCCCGCGGCGTCGTCGAGGGCGGCACGCACGGGAAATAAACGCCGTGCACGGCAAAAACGGAAAAGGGCGGCCTGCGGCCGCCCTTTCGCGCTTGTGTTCAAATTTGGATGCCGGCCAAAAGCTCGCGCAGGCTTTCGTCTTTTCCGGTCAGCGCCAGCAGCATCAGCTTATAGATGTCGGCGCCGTTTTTGATGAACTGCTCCTTTGCGCGGGCGGCGCTCTGCTTATCCGGCATGTAGACGGAAAAGCGGAAGGCCTCGCTGTCGAGGTCGCGGATGGCGCATTGCAGCTGGAACCCGTTTTCACAGGGGACGATCTCGGCCGCATACTGCTGGGCGTTGCGCGCGTACTGCTGGGCGAGGGTCACGGCGCGCAGCGCGCATTCGCGCACGCTGCGCGGCACGTCGCTTTGCAGCGTGTCGGCCACTTCGCGCCCGGACGGCAGCACATGGTAACGCTGCGCGCTGTCGCGCTGCACAAGGCCCTGGCGCTCCACCTCGGCCAGCGAGGCGGCCAGCTCGAAATAATTGACAAGCGCCTGCTGCAGCAAAGCGCCCTCCAGCACCTCCTGCGAGACAGGCTGCGGCGCGTTGGCGATCAAATAGCAAAGCAGGATGCGGATCTGCGTGGAATCGGTCAGCCCGCCGGGCTTGACGCCGGCGGTGAATGCGTTGCCGGGCATTGGCAGCGCCTCCCTCCAGTCAAATTTGCAGTACTATCATACCGCAAACCGGGGCAAAAGTAAACCGTCCGCCGCCTGCGCTCAGCCGGCGGGCGCGGCCGGCTGCGTGAACACCGTCTCGATCACGCGCCCGCCGGGCGACTGGGAATACACCCAGCGATCGATGTGGCTTTCGCTGACAAAGCTGCGCAGCGGAAAGCGGAATGAAGCGTCCTCGATGGCGTGCAGGATGACGAGCTTGATCTTGCTGCGCTGGGGCAGGATGCTCTTGATGTACACGCTGACCAGCTGGCCGCGCTGCACGCCGGGCGTGCATTCGGCGAGCCCCGCCAGGTTGGGCGCGAGCTCCACGAACACGCCGTACGTCTCCACGCTGCGCACGATGCCCACCACGGTCTCGCCCGCGCTGAACAGCGCCGCGTTTTCCTCCCAGGTGCCCAGCAGCTCCTTCATGCTCAGCACCAGCCGCCCCTGTGCGTCGCGGCAGCGCAGCACGCAGCGGATGTCCTGCCCGACGCTGACGCGGTCGGCGGGGGAGGCGATGCGCGAGACCGACAGGCTGTCGATGGGCAATAGCGCCGAGATGCCGCAGCCGACGTCGCAGAAGGCGCCGAACGGTTCGATGTGCGTGACGCGACACGGCAGCAGGTCGCCGGGCGAGAGTGTGTCAAGGTATTCGGCTTTACAGCGCTTTTGCGCCGCGGCGCGGCTGACGAGCACCGGCCCGTTCTCGGGCACCTGCTGCACAAGGAAGCAGCAGCTGCGCCCCACGCGCGTGATCAGCGCGATGTCGCGCACATTGCCCTCGCGCACGCCGTCGGCGCACTCGTCGTGCGGCATCAAGGCGGGAATGCCGTCCAAATCAAAATGCAGCGCTTTCTCGCCGTCCAGGCTCAGCGCGCGGCTCTCCAGCAGCGCGCCGGCCATCTGCGCGCGGCGCAGCGCCTCGCGCGTATAGTGCGCACTGTGGCGGCGCACCCCTTCCGCGTGGTAATTCATCATGCGATCCGTCCCTTTCGTACCGTCGTTGCGCACCTGCGCGGCCGCGCGCAAAAAACGCGCCGCACGCCGGCGTCGATGTAATATATGCCGCCGGCCGCGGCAATATTTGCGAAATGCGCGCGTTTGATATATAATAAAACAATCATCGTGAAAATGTGGGGGAAATATGGACGTACAGGTGAACGATCACATCCTGACAAAGAAAAAACACCCCTGCGGCAGCAACGAATTCCTGGTGCTGCGCGTCGGGATGGACTTCAAGATCCGCTGCCTCGGCTGCGGGCGCGAGGTGATGCTGCCGCGCGCGAAGATCGAAAAGAACATCCGCCGCGTGCTGCGCGCCGGCACGCCGGAGTGAGCGGCAAGAAGGAAAAGAACAGAAGGGAAGGAGACGCGCGATGCATAAGCAGTTGCAGGCGGTGCGCGACAGATACGACGAATTGGGCCAGCTGTTGCAGCAGTCGGACGTAGTGAGCGACCAGGCGCGTCTGCGCGCCCTGATGAAGGAGTATAAAAGCCTTGCGCCCGTTGCCGACGCGTACGACGCGCTGTGCGGCGCCGAGCGCACATGCAGCGAGGCGCGGGCCATTCTGGACGAGCCCGGCGCCGACCGTGAGCTGAGAGAGCTGGCGCAGGCGGAATATGACGCCGCGCGCGCGAAGCAGCAGGCGATGGAGCAGCAGCTGCGCCTTTTGCTGCTTCCGAAGGACGAGAACGACGAGCGCAGCGTCATCATGGAGATCCGCAGCGGCGCGGGCGGCGAGGAGGCCGCGCTGTTTGCGCACAGCTTGCAGCGCATGTACGCGATGTACGCGCAGGCGCGCGGCTGGAAGGTGGAACTCGTCGGCCTCAGCGCCACCGAGCTGGGCGGCGTGAAGGAAGTGAGCTTTTCCGTGGAGGGCGAGGGCGTGTACAGCCGCATGAAATACGAGAGCGGCGTGCACCGCGTGCAGCGCGTGCCGGAGACCGAGACGCAGGGCCGCGTGCACACCTCCACCGTCACGGTGGCTGTGATGCCGCAGGCCGAGGATGTGGAGGTTCACATCGCCCCGGCCGATCTGCGCATCGACACGTTCCGCTCCTCCGGCGCGGGCGGGCAGCACATCAACAAGACCTCGTCCGCCATCCGCGTCACGCATTTGCCCACGGGCCTTGTGGTGGAGTGCCAGGACGAGCGCAGCCAATACAAAAACAAGGAAAAGGCCCTGAAAGTGCTGCGCAGCCGCCTGCTGGCGCAGGCGCAAAAGCAGCAGGACGACGAGACGGCCGCGCGCCGCCGCAGCCAGGTGGGCACGGGTGACCGGTCCGAGCGCATCCGCACCTACAACTTTCCGCAGGGCCGCGTGACGGACCATCGCATCGGCCTGACGCTGTACAAGCTGGACGCCGTTTTGAACGGCTCGCTGGACGAGCTGCTGGACGCGCTGGCGCTGGCCGACCAGACGGAGAAACTGAAAGCGACGGAGGAGACGGCAAGATGAACACCATCGTACACACGGCGGACGACGCGGGCGTGGCCGAGGCCGCGCGCCTGCTGCGCGCCGGCGAAGTGGTGGCCATCCCCACCGAGACGGTGTACGGCCTTGCGGCCAACGCGCTGGACGGGCAGGCCGTGAAAAAAATATTCGCGGCCAAGGGCCGCCCGCAGGACAATCCCCTCATTTCGCACGTCGCGTCGATGGAGATGCTCGCGGACGTATGGGCCGAGGTGACGCCGCAGGCGCAGGCGCTGGCGCGGGCGTTCTGGCCCGGCCCGCTGACGATCATCCTGCCGCGCGCCGCCCGCGTGGCCGACGAGGTGTGCGCCGGCCTGCCGACGGCGTCGGTGCGCTGGCCCAGCCACCCGGCGGCGCAGCGCATCATCCGCGCGGCGGGCGTGCCGCTGGCGGCGCCCTCGGCAAATTTGTCCGGCAGCCCCAGCCCCACGACGGCGCGCGACGTTCTGGCCGACATGGACGGGCGCATCCCGCTGGTGATCGACGGCGGCGCGTGCGGCGTGGGCGTCGAGTCCACCGTGGTGACACTGGCGGGCGACGCGCCCGAGCTGCTGCGCCCGGGCTATATCACAAAAGAGCAGCTCGAGCAGGTGCTCTGCTGCGAAGTGCGCCTTTCGGACGCCGTGCTGCACCAGCTCAAGGAGGGCGAGCGCGCGGCCTCGCCCGGCATGAAATACAAGCACTACGCGCCGAAGGCGCAGGTCGTGATTGTAAAAGGCGCGCTTTCGGAATATACTGCCTATGTGAACGCGCATCTCGCCGACGGCGTGTTTGCGCTGTGCTTTGAGGGCGAAGAGGCCGGTCTGCGCTGCCCGTGCGTGACCTTCGGGCGCGCGCAGGACGAGGCCTCGCAGGCGCGCGCGCTGTTCTCGGCCCTGCGCGAGCTGGACGCGCGCGGCGCAAAGGCCGCCTACGCGCGCTGCCCGCGCGAGAGCGGCGTGGCGCTGGCCGTCTACAACCGCCTCCTGCGCGCGGCGGCGTTCCGGGTGGTGCAGGTATGAGCCGCCCGTTCGTCATCGCGCTCACGGGGCGCTCGGGCTGCGGCAAAAGCACGGCGGCGCGCTTTTTGCGCGCGCAGGGCTATCCTGTGCTGGACGCGGACGCGGCCGCGCGCGAGGTCACGCAGCCCGGCGCGCCGGAGCTTTCGCAGCTGGCGCAGGCGTTCGGCGCGGACATCCTGGACGAAGCGGGGCGCCTGCGCCGCCAATTGCTGGCGCAGCGCGCGTTTGCGAGCCGCGAGGGCACGCAGATGCTGACGCGCATCACCCATCCGGGCATCGTGCGCCGCCTGCTGGACGGCGTGCAGCGCGCGAGGGAGGCCGGCGCGCGCCTGTGCTTTGTGGACGGCGCGGCCATTGTGGGCCAGGCGTTCGAGCCGTACTGCGACAGGATCGTCGTCGTGCGCGCGCCGCGGCAGGAATCCATCCGCCGCATCGCTGTGCGCGACGGTATCACGCCGCAGCAGGCGGCGCAGCGCCTGGACGCGCAGACGTCCGAGGACGTATTGCAGCGCGCGGCGCACTACATCATCACAAACGACGCAGACGAAGAGGCCCTGCGGCGCAAGGTGCGCGGCATGCTCGACGCTCTGCTCACGGAAGGAGACGCATGAACACACCGAAAAAACGCCCGCACAAGGGGCTTGTGGCGGCGCTGTGCGTGCTGCTGGTTTTGTGCGCGCTTTTTGCGGGGGACGGCGCGCGGGCGCTGGGGCGCTTTGCCTACCCGCAGCGCTACAGCGAATATGTGACCTACTATGCGCAGAAGTATGAGATCGACCCGAACATCGTCTACAGCATCATCCGCACCGAATCCGGCTTCGACCCGGCGGCGCAGTCCGACGCGGGCGCGCGCGGCCTGATGCAGATGACCGAGGACACGTTCGACTGGGTGAAGACGAAGATCGCGCCCACGGAGGCCGTCGGCTTCGACGATCTGTACGACCCGGAGACGAGCGTGCGCTTTGGCACCTATCTGCTGGCCGTGTGCCTTGCGCGGTACGGCGGCGATCTGTCCACGGCGGCCGCGGCTTATCACAGCGGCATCGGCCAGGTGGACGCGCTCTTGGAGGACGCGCGGTATTCCTCCGACGGACAAACGCTTTTCTCGTTCCCTTACCGGCAGATGAACCATTATGTCAATAAGGTGAACGCGAGCTATCAACGGTATTGCTCCCTGTACGGGGAACCCTGACGGGGCGCAGCCAGAAAAAAGGAGAGAAGTAAAAAATGGAAAAGACAAAAGGACAGGAACTGGCCGAGGCGCTGCTGTTCACGCAGCCGCACATCGCCGACGCCCAGCCGCAGGCGATGCAGCCCGCGCAGAGCTTCTGCGAGGACTACCGCGTGTTTCTGGACAGCGCCAAAACCGAGCGCGAGGCCGTGCGCGAGGCCGTGCAGCGCCTGGAGGCCGCGGGCTACCGCCCGTTTGACCGCCTGGCCAAAACGCCGTACCGCCCGGGCGACCGCGTGTATTACAACAACCGCGGCAAATCGCTGATCGCCGCGACGATCGGCTCGCGCCCGCTGGACGACGGCGTGCGCCTGATGATCGCGCACATCGACTCGCCGCGCCTCGACCTCAAGCCCAACCCCCTGTATGAGGACGCCGACCTTGCGCTGTTCAAAACGCATTACTACGGCGGCATCCGCAAGTACCAGTGGGGTGTGACGCCGCTGAGCCTGCACGGCGTCGTGGTGAAGAAAAACGGCGAGACGGTCGAGATCAACGTCGGCGAGAACGAGGGCGACCCTGTGTTCTGCGTGACGGACCTGCTGCCGCATCTGGCGGCCGACCAGTCCAAGCGCACGCTGGGCGAGGGCCTCAAGGGCGAGGAGCTGAACATCCTGGTCGGCTCGATCCCGTATGCGGACAAAGAGGTGACGAGCCGCGTCAAGCTGCACATCATGCAGATTTTGAACGAGCGCTACGGCATTACGGAGCGCGATTTTGTGCGCGCCGAGATCGAGGCCGTCCCCGCGGCGAAAACGCGCGACGTCGGCTTTGACCGCAGCCTGCTGGGCGGCTACGGCCACGACGACCGCGTGTGCGCCTACACGGCCCTGCGCGCCGAGATCGACACGCCGGCCGCGCCCTTCACCTCCGTGTGCGTGCTGACGGACAAGGAGGAGATCGGCTCCGACGGCGTCACGGGCCTCAACGGCGAGTATGTGTTCCACTTCCTGAGCTATCTCGCCGACATCCAGGGCGCGAATTACAAGATGCTTTTGCAGAATTCGAAGTGCCTTTCCGCCGACGTGAACGCCGCGATGGACCCGACGTTTGCCGACGTGATGGAGAAGAACAACGCCGCCTACATGAACCGCGGCGTGTGCGTGACGAAATACACCGGCTCGCGCGGCAAAAGCGCCACGAACGACGCCGGCGCCGAGCTGATGGCCTTTGTCACCGACATCCTCGACGAGGCCGGCGTCGCCTGGCAGACGGGCGAATTGGGCAAAGTCGACCAGGGCGGCGGCGGCACGGTGGCGAAGTACGTCTCGAAAAACGACGTCGACACCGTGGACATCGGCGTGCCGATGCTGTCGATGCACGCCCCGTTCGAGCTGGTGGCAAAGCTCGACGTGTACATGACCTACCGCGCCTTTGCGGCCTTTAAAGCCAGCGGCAAGGAGTAAAACGCCGTAGCCCCTTGTACACCGATACAAGCGCCGCGCGCAGGATTTTTCCCGCGCGCGGCGCTTTTGCATGCGATTTTGCGGAAAAGTGCATTGCTTTTTTCGCGCGTTTCCGATATAGTGAAAGCAGACACTTTTGTGTAAGATCTGTGAAGGGGGAATCGCACATGAAACTGACGTCGCAGCTTCGCAAATACGCCAAGGCCAAATCCATGGCCGCGCTCAAGGCAAACTTCTGGCGCACGCTCGGCGTGTATGCGATGTATTACCTGCTGTTCGCCGCCGTCGGCGTGCTGGGCGTCCTGCTGTTCCTCGGCATCCTGCTGGGTGCCGCGTACAGCATGCTGCCGCAGATGACGGTGCTTCCCAGCAGCCCCGAAGCCATAGCGATGGCGATGGTCGGCCCGATCGTCGCCGCCTATGCGCTGGTGATCGTCCTCGTCGTTTTGGCGGCGGGGCCGCTGACGCTGCTGGTCACGCACTATCAGATCAGCCTGCAGCGCGGCGCGCCGCTCACCGTGGGCCAGACGCTGTCCGTGCTCGGCCGCGGCCGCATGCTGTGGAATTCGATCAAGCTGACGGGCTGCCTTGTGCTGCGCGCCTTCTTATGGAGCCTGCTGCTGATTTTCATCATGCTGGTGCTGGCCGCCGGCACGGGCAGCGGCGGCATGCTGTCCGTCGTCTTTTTTGTGGTTTACGCTGTCGTCTACTTCGGGTGGGGGCTTTTCCTCACCGCAAAGCTCGACTCCTATTCCGGCGCATGGGTGCTGCTGGAGGAGACGCCGCACCTCGGCGCGTGGGAGGCGACCAAGATGTCGGCGCAGGTGTTCCGCGGCAGCACAGGCGGGCTGATCGTGTTCAGGCTCAGCTTCATCCTGTGGGGCCTGCTGGATCTTTTCATCACGCTGATGCTCGTCGTTTTCGGTAACGCGGGCATGAGCGGGGCGGCCGTCGTTCTGATGCTGCTCGCCATGCTGGTTTTGCAGTTTGTGTATACGGCGCAGATCGGGACGTATACGCAGACCTCGCTCTTTGAGATTTTCGACGTGCTGCGCCGCGGCGAACCTGTCTGGCCGGATGCGGCCGGCATGCCCGGCGCGCCGGCCGGCCCGGACGGCCAGACGCCGCCCACTGCGCCGCAGGCGCCGGCCCCTGCGGGCGAAGCGCCCGCCGCGCCGCCGCTTCCCGCCGAGGCGCCGCAAAGCGAGCCGGCGCCGCCTGTTGCCCCTACGCAGCCGGCGCAGCCCGACGCCGCACCCGTGCAGCCGGCGGGCGAGCCCACACCGCCGCCCGCCGCGCCCTCGCAGCCGCCTGTGCCCGCACAGCCCGGCGCGCCGGATGACCGCGTGAACGGCTACAACGAGGAGATGTTCCGCTAAAAACGAAAGAAAAGCGCCGCTTCGTGCCGGGAGGGCATGAGGCGGCGCTTTATCGATTTTGCTCTGGCGTCTCAAACGAGCGTGCCGTTTAGCACCTGCTGCGCGTACCACGGCAGGGCGGCGGTGAACTGCCGGCCCGAGAGCGCGCGGCACGGCCCGTCCTCGATGGCGGGGAAGGTGAGGCGGTGCGCGCACAGCGCCTGATACTTCATTTTGCGCCGGCGGTTCTCGCTCTGCACGCCGTATTTCCCGTCGCCCAGAAGGGGGCAGCCGATCGAGGCCAGATGCGCGCGGATCTGGTGCGTGCGCCCCGTGACGAGCGTCACGCTCAAAAGCGCAAGCGGCCCGCTGACGGCGAGCGTGCGATAGCGCGTGACGATCTCCTTTGCACCGCGCCGCGGCGCATCGTGCACAAAAACGCGGCCTGCCGCGGCGTCCTTGGAAAGATAGCCGCGCAGCTCGCCCGCGGGTGGGGCGGGGTGGCCCAGCGTGACGCACAGATACTCTTTTTGCAGGCGGTGCGCGCGGATCATCTCGCCGATCTGCCGCTCGGCCGCCTCGCTTTTCGCAACAAGCAAAAGGCCGGAGGTGCCTGCGTCCAGCCGGTGGCACAGCCGCGGCGCAAAGCCGCCGTCCGGCCGCCAGGCGCCCTTTTCATACAGATAGCGCCGCGCGCGGTTTTCAAAGGTGTCGGCCGTATGGCCGCTCTCGTCCAGCGAAAGAAGGCCCGCCGGCTTTTCGCCGATCAGCACGGCGTTGTCCTCGTAAACGGGGGAGAACAGCGCCTTTGCGCGCAGGAAGGCCGGCGCGCTGTCTCGGAGCCGCGCTGCCTCGGGCAGGTAGACGCGCACGCGGCTGCCCGCGCACAGCCTTGCCGAGAGCGGCAGCTTTTTGCCGTCCACCTTGATTTTGTTTTCCCGCATGTATTTGTGCAGCAGGCCGGGCGTCAGCTGCGGCAGCTGCGCCAGCAGGAATTTGTCCAGCCGGCCGGCGTCGTTTGGGCGGACCGTCAGCTCGATCATGGCGTCTCACTCCTTTAGAAAAATAGGCGTTGCCGTTTGCGCCGGCAGGTGTTATAATAATACGGAATGAGAGAAAATGCAAAAGATGAAAAAAGGGAAGGAAAGACATCTGTGAAAAAATTCATCGAAGAGTTTAAGGCATTCGCCCTGCGCGGCAACATGCTCGACATGGCCATCGGTGTTCTCATCGGCGGTGCGTTCTCGTCCATCGTCACCTCGCTGACGGACAACTTCATCCAGCCGATCCTGAACGTCGTCACCGGCGCGGCCACGTACGGTTTGCAGGATGTGATGGGCTTTGTGTCCACGTTCGTGTCGGCCCTTGTGAACTTCTTCATCATGGCGCTGGTGTTGTTCTGCATTCTGAAAGCGTTCAACAAGCTGATGGTTCTGGGCAAAAAAGAGGAGCCTGTCGCCGCCGCGCCCACCACGAAGAAATGCCCGTACTGCTGCAGTGAGATCGCCATCGAGGCCACGCGCTGCCCGCACTGCACGGCCGAGCTGCCGAAGGAAGCCGGCGACAAGCAGCCCGTGTAACAATTCCATACAAAAAAGCGCCGCCGGGGACGAGAAATCGCCCGCGGCGGCGTGGTGCTGCTGACGGGAATTGAACCCGTACGGTGTTGCCACCGAGGGATTTTAAGTCCCTTGCGTCTGCCGGTTCCGCCACAGCAGCGTATCAAAGCTGTCCTGTCCAGTTTACAATACATTGGCTGCGATTGTCAAGCTGGGCGGGACAGATGTATTTTAAAGAGGTGAGAGAGATGAAGCTGGGCCAGCTGTTTTCCCAAAAGGCATGCGTGTTTTCCATCGAGGTGTTCCCGCCGAAGAAAAACGGGGGCGACCCCGCGGCGCTCTACCCGGCGCTGGAGGAGATGGCGCGCCTTTCGCCCGATTACATCAGCGTCACCTACGGCGCGGGCGGCGGCGCGGCGGGCGCGTCCACGGCCCAAATCGCCTCTCACCTGAAAAACGAGCTCGGCATCGAGCCGCTGGCGCACCTGACGTGCATCAACTCCGGCCGCAGAGAAGTGGCGCAGGCGCTGTCAAACCTTGCGGCCGAGGGCGTTGAAAATGTGCTGGCGCTGCGCGGCGACCGCGTGCCCGGCGCGCAGCCGCCCGACGCCTATCCCCATGCGAGCGACCTTGTGCGCGCCATCCGCGCCAGCGGCGATTTTTACGTGGCGGGCGCGTGCTATCCCGAGGGGCATGCCGAGTGCGCAAGCCTTGCCGAGGACGTCGAGCACTTGAAGGAAAAGGCCGACGCGGGCGTCGGCCATCTGATGACGCAGCTGTTTTTCGACAACGCGCGCTTTTACCGCTTTATGAACCTGCTGCGCAAAAAGGGCGTTGCCTTGCCGGTGCAGGCGGGCGTGATGCCCGTCGTCTCGGCCCGGCAGATCGAGCGCACCGTCGCGCTCAGCTCGGCCAGCCTGCCGCCGGAGTTCACCAAGATGATCAGCCGCTGGGACGGCGACGAGGCGTCGATGTTCGACGCGGGCGTCGACTATGCCGTGCGCCAGCTGCGCGATCTGATCGAGGGCGGCGTGGACGGCGTGCACCTGTACGCGATGAACCGCCCGCAGGTGGCGCGCCTCGTATGGGAGGGCATCCGCGATCTGCTGGAGGCCCCGCCGTGCTGAGGGCGCTGGACGTTCCGCAAAAGGCGGATGTGCGCGAGATGTGCGCGCTGCTGGGCGTTTTAGGCGAGCCGGATGCGCCCACGCGCGCGCTGTGTGAAGAGGCCTGGGCGCGGCTGCGCCCATACGCCGCGCCGAAAATGGTGAGCGCGCAGCTGCCCGCCGCGCAGCTGCGAAGCCTTGTAAAGGGGAATGACCTTACACGGCATTTGGCAGGCTGCGAAGAAGTGGTGCTGTTCGCGGTGACGCTGGGCGCCGGGGCGGACCGCGCGCTGCGCCGCGCGCAGATGGGAAGCGTGGCGATGGCCGCCGCCATGGACGCCGCGGCCTCCGCCATGGCGGAAGGCTGCGCGGCGCAGGCCCACGCGCTTTTGCGCCGGTCGGCGCGCGAGCGCGGCCTGTGGTTGACGCAGCGCTTTTCGCCGGGCTACGGCGACTGCCCGCTTTCGCTGCAGCCGGCGCTTTTGCGCTTGCTGGACGCGCCGCGCGCCATCGGCCTCACCGCCACAAAAGACGACCTGCTTTTGCCGCGCAAGAGCGTCACGGCCATCTGCGGGCAGGCGGATCATCCGGTGACGGGCTTTCTGGCGGGCTGCGAACACTGCGCGCTGCGCGCCGGCTGCCGGCGCAGACACGAGGGGAGGCCCTGCAATGGACTGGCTGAATGAAAGAACGACGGCCGTGATGGACGGCGCGATGGGCACGATGCTGCAGGCGGCGGGCCTTGCGCCGGGCGAGCGGCCGGACGAGTGGAACCTTGCGCACCCGCGGCGCGTACAGGCGGTGCACGAGGCGTATCTCGCGGCGGGCAGCCGCTGGATCGCCGCGAACACGTTCGGCGCGAATGCGAAAAAGCTCGCGGGCAGCGGGCGCAGCGTGCAGGAGGTCGTGCGCGCGGGCGTCGCGTGCGCAAAGCGCGCGGCGCAGGGCGTTGCCGACGCGCGCGTCCTGCTGGACGTCGGGCCGCTCGGCGAGATGCTCGCGCCCGCCGGCACGCTGGACTTTGAGGAGGCCTGCGCGCTGTTTGCCGAGGCGATGCGCGCAGGGCAGGAGGCCGGCGCGGACGGCGTACTGATCGAGACGATGACCGACCTTGCCGAACTGCGCGCCGCGCTGCTGGCCGCCAAAGAGAATACGCACCTGCCGGTGCTCGCGTCCATGAGCTTTGAGGCCTCGGGCCGCACGTTCACGGGCACGCTGGTCGAGTCGTTCGCCATGACGGCCGAGGGCCTCGGCGCGGACATGCTGGGCATCAACTGCTCGCTGGGCCCGGAGGAGATCGAGCCGCTGGCGCGCAGGCTGTGCGCGGCGACGCGCCTGCCGGTGTTCGTCAAGCCGAACGCCGGCCTGCCCGACCCCGCCACGGGCGAATTCCCGCTGGGGCCGCAGGCGTTCTGCGACGAGATGGCGCGCTTTGTCCCGATGGGCCTTGCGGCCGTGGGCGGATGCTGCGGCACAACGCCGCAGCATCTGCGCCTGCTTGCGCAGAGCTTTTCCGGCCGGAGGGCGCGCCGCGCGCCGGCGCAGAGGAAAAGCGCCGTGTGCAGCGCGATGCAGGCGCTTTCCATCGAGGGCGTCACCGTGATCGGCGAGCGCATCAACCCCACGGGCAAGCCGCGTTTGAAGCAGGCTTTGCGCGACGGCGACGTGGACTACATCATGCGCCAGGCGCTGGAGCAGACAGACGCGGGGGCGCAGATCCTCGACGTGAACACGGGCCTGCCCGGCATCGACGAAGCGCAGGCCATGCGCCGCGCGGTGCTGGCGATCCAAAGCGTGACCGATACGCCGCTGCAGCTGGACGCCGCGCGCGCCGATGTGCTGGAGGCCGGATTGCGCGTGTACCACGGCAAGGCGATCGTCAATTCCGTCAACGCCGAGCCGGACAGCCTGCGCACGGTGCTGCCCCTGTGCAAAAAATACGGCGCGGCTGTGGTGGGCCTTGCGATGGACGCCTCCGGCATCCCCGAGACGGCCGAGGAGCGCTTCGCGCTGGCAGAGGCGATCGTGGAGGCGGCGCAGAGCTACGGCATCCCGCTTTGCGACGTGTTCATCGACTGCCTCACGCTGACCGTCAGCGCGCAGCCCGCGCAGGCGCTCGAGACGCTGCGGGCGGTGACGCTCGTCAAGCAGCGTTTGGGCGTCAAAACGGTGCTGGGCGTTTCAAACGTGTCGTTCGGCCTGCCCCGGCGCGAGCAGATGAACGCGGCCTTCCTCGCGATGGCCATTGCGCACGGGCTGGACATGCCCATTTTGAACCCTGGCAGCGCCGCCATGATGGACGCCGTGGCCGCCTGCCGTGTGCTGCGCTGCGAGGACGAGGGGGCGACGGCGTATATCGCGCGCTGCGGCGCGCCGGACGAAACGCCCGCGCCCGAAAAAGCGCAGACGCAGCCGGACCTTGCGCAGGCGGTGCTGCGCGGGCTGGAGCAGCCGGCCGCACAGGCGGCGAAAGAAGCGCTCAAAACCGGGGAGCCCGAGTCGCTGATCCAAAGCGTGCTGATCCCGGCGCTCGACGAAGTGGGCGCGCGCTATGAAAAAGGCTCGATTTTCCTGCCGCAGCTGCTGCGCAGCGCAAGCGCCGCGCAGGCGGCCTTTGCCGAGGTGCGCCGGGCCATTGGCGCGCGCGGGACGCAGGCGGCCGGCCGCGGGAAGATCGTGCTGGCCACCGTGCGCGGCGACGTGCACGACATCGGCAAAAACATTGTCAAAGCCCTTTTGGAAAATTACGGCTTTGAGGTGATCGACCTTGGCCGCGACGTGCCCGAGCAGGACGTCGTGGACGCCGTGCGCCGCACGGGCGCAGGCCTTGTGGGCCTGTCGGCCCTGATGACGACGACGCTGCCGGCGATGGAAAACACCATCCGCCTGCTGCGCGCCGCGGCGCCTGTCTGCCGCGTGGTGGTGGGCGGCGCGGTGCTCACGCCGGAATACGCGGCGCACATCGGCGCGGATTATTACGCCAAAGACGCAAAGGCCGCGGTGGACGCGGCCAAAAAGGCATTGTCGGGCGAGCTTGCGCCCGGCGGGCAAACGTAGTATACTAAAAAAGTATATTGAACAACAGGAAAGAGAACACATCCATGACACAAGCAGTGCATTTTACCAAAAACGCCGAGGCGGCCGCGGCCATCATGGCGTATTACAACGAGGCGCCGCCGCGGGCCTATGTGCATTCGTTCGGCTGCCAGCAGAACGTGAACGACGGCGAAAAGATCCTCGGCGTATTGCTCGACGCGGGCTACGGCGAGGCCGCCAGCCCCGAGGAGGCCGACCTCATCATCTTCAACACCTGCGCTGTGCGCGAGCACGCCGAGCAGCGCGTGTTCGGCAATGTGGGCGCGCTCAAGCAGCTCAAGGAGCAAAATCCCCGCCTGATGATCGCCGTGTGTGGGTGCATGGCCCAGCAGCCGCAGGTGGTGGAAAAGTTCAAGATGAGCTATCCGTTCGTCGATCTTGTGTTCGGCGTCAACGGCATCGACCGCCTGCCGCAGCTCATCGCGCAGCGCATCACCGGCCACAAGCGCGTGATGCAGCAGCCGTTTGAGCGCACCGAGATCGTGGAGGACATGCCCATCCGGCGCGGCTCCTCCTTCCGCGCGTGGCTGCCGATCATGTACGGGTGCGACAATTTCTGCTCGTACTGCATCGTACCGTATGTGCGCGGGCGCGAGCGCAGCCGCAAAAGCGCGGATATCCTGGCCGAGTTCCGCCAGCTTGTGGCGCAGGGGTATAAGGATATCACGCTGCTGGGCCAGAACGTCAACAGCTACGGCAAGGGGCTGGACGAGGGGCTCGACTTCGCCGACCTGCTGGCCATGCTGGACGCAGAGCCCGGCGACTACCGCATCCGCTTCATGACGAGCCATCCCAAGGACGCGACAAAGAAGCTCATCGACACGATGGCCGCTGGCCGGCACATTGCGCACCATCTGCATCTGCCGGTGCAGTCTGGCTCGGACCGCATTTTGCAGCAGATGAACCGGCATTACACGGCGCAAAGCTATCTCGCGCTGATCGATTACGCCAAGAGCCGCATCCCGGATATGACGTATTCGTCCGACATCATCGTGGGCTTTCCCGGCGAGACGCCCGAGGACTTTGAAGAGACCCTGCGCCTGATCGAACGCGTCGAGTACATGCAGCTGTTCACGTTCATCTATTCGAAGCGCACGGGCACGCGCGCGGCCGAGATGCCGGACAACACGCCGCACGAGGAAAAGGCCGCGCGCATCGCGCGCATCGTCGAGGTGCAGGACGCCATTGTGGAAAAATTGACAGGGCAGCTTGCCGGCACAACGGCGCGCGTGCTTGTGGAGGGCCCCGGCCGCCTGCCCGGCGTGACCACGGGCCGCCTTGACAACAATATGGTGGTGGAGTTTGCGCAGAGCGCGCCGGCGGGCCAGTTCGCCGAGGTGACGATCACCGGCGCAAAAGGCGCGGTGCTGAAGGGCGAGCTGCGCGCGCAGTGACCGCCCCCGAAAAAGAAAAAATTGTAGACGGAAAAGGAGAATGCAACCATGGCAAAATCTGCGATCGACCTGTTTAAAGAGGCCGCTGCCCAGCTGCAGCGCGAAGAGGAATATCTCGCGCTGATGGGCACGTTAAAGAAAAACGACGAGGACGAGGCGCTGCAAACCCTGATCGGCGACTTCAACCTTGCGCGCATCGACCTCAACAGCGAGCTGTCCAAGTCCTCCGAGGAGAAAAACCAGGAGCGCGTGGCCTCGCTGAATACGAAGGTGACCGAGCTGTACAACGCCATCATGGAAAACGAGAGCATGAAGGCCTACAACGAAGCAAAGCAGGAGATGGAAAGCGTCATCAACTGGGTGAACGCCATCATCAACACGGCCGTCAACGGCGGCGACCCGATGACCGTGGAGGAGCCGCAGGCCGGCTGCAGCGGCTCGTGCGCGTCGTGCAGCGGCTGCCACTGATTTTTCCGCGCGCTTTGCGCCGATCATTTCAAAACAGGATGGTGCGATAAATGGCTGGCCTTTCTCCCATGATGCAGCAGTATTTCGAGATCAAAAAACAGCATCCGGACGAATTGCTCTTCTTCCGTCTGGGAGATTTTTACGAGATGTTCTACGACGACGCCATTTTGGCGTCCAAGGAGCTGGAGCTGACGCTCACCGGGCGCGACTGCGGCCAGGAGGAGCGCGCGCCGATGTGCGGCGTGCCGTTCCACTCGTATGAGAGCTATGTCGCGCGCCTGATCGCCAAGGGCTACAAAGTGGCCATCTGCGAGCAGATGGAGGACCCGGCGCTGGCCAAGGGCCTTGTCAAGCGCGAAGTGATCCGCGTGGTGACGCCCGGCACCGTCATCGAGAGCAGCATGCTGGCGGACGACCGCAACAACTACATCGCCAGCATCTACATCGACGGTGCGAACGCGGGTGTCTGCTTTGCGGATATCTCCACGGGCACGGCGCACGCCGCCTGCCTGAGCGCGAAGCGCGCGGCCGACCTCGACGTACAGCTCGTCGCCGAGCTGGGGCGTTTCGCACCCAGCGAGATCCTGTTCAACCCCGCCATTTTGCAGCACAAGGCCGTCACGGCCTACATCAAGCAGCAGCTGCCCTGCGCGGTGGAGCTGCTGGAGGACGAGCGCTACGCGTCGGACGCCTGCCGTGCGCTGCTGCGCGCGCAGTTCGGCGAAGCATACGAGCGCGAGACGAAGCTCTCCTGGGACGCCCCGGCCTCGTTCGCGCTGGCCGGGCTGCTGAGCTATTTGCAGCAGACGCAGAAAAAAGGCGTCGAGAGGCTGAAAACCGTGCTGTGCTATGCCGAGGCGCAGTTCATGCAGCTCTCGCAGGTGACGCGCACAAACCTTGAACTGACGCAGACCATGCGCGGGCGGGAAAAGCGCGGCACGCTGCTGTGGGTGCTGGACAAAACCGAGACGGCCATGGGCAAGCGCCTTTTGCGCAGCTGGATCGAACAACCGTTGGTGGATGTGAACGCCATCAACGGCCGTCTTGCGGGCGTGGAGGAGCTGTACGGCGACACTGTCGCGCGCGAAGATATCGCCGAGGCGCTGCGCCATGTGTTCGACATGGAGCGTCTGATGACGCGCACGGTGTACGGCTCGGCCACCCCGCGCGAGATCTATTCGCTGGCGGCCACGTGCGAGCAGCTGCCGAAGCTGAAAGCGCTGGCCGCGCACTTCAAAAGCGGGGAGATCGCGCGCGTGCTGGAGGAGATCGACGAGCTTTGCGACGTGAAGGAGCGCATTTTCGCATGCATCGCCGAGGACGCGCCGGCCCTGCTCAAGGACGGCGGCGTCATCCGCGCGGGCTACAGCGAAGAGGTGGACCAGCTGCGCGACATCGTGCACGGCGGCAAGGGCTTTCTGGGCACGCTGGAGGCGAAGCTCAAAGAGGAGACCGGCATCCGCACGCTGAAGATCGGCTACAACCGCGTGTTCGGCTACTACATCGAAGTGAGCAAATCGTTCACGCAGCAGGTGCCGGAAAACTTCATCCGCAAGCAGACGCTGGCCAACGCTGAGCGCTATATCACGCCGGACTTGAAAGACCTGGAAAACAAGATCCTCGGCGCAAACGAGCGCCTTGTGGTGCTGGAGCGCCAGCTGTTTGAAGACCTTTTGCACGACGTCTCCGCGCAGCTGCCGCGCATCCAGCGCACGGCGGCCGGCGTGGCGCGCCTCGACGTATTGACGAGCCTTGCGCGCGTGGCCGTCGAGAACAATTACGTGCGGCCCACAGTCGACGCCTCCGACCGCGTGGTGATCGAAGAGGGCCGCCATCCCGTGATCGAACAGATGCTCAAGGGCGCGCCGTTCGTGCCGAACGACACGCTGCTCGACTGTGGCGAGAACCGCCTGTGCCTGATCACCGGGCCGAATATGGCGGGAAAATCGACGTTCATGCGCCAGACGGCGCTGATCGTCCTGATGGCGCAGATCGGCTCGTTCGTGCCCGCAAAGCGCTGCGAGACGGGCGTTGTGGACGCCATCTTCACCCGCGTGGGCGCTTCGGACGACCTCGCGGCCGGCCAGTCCACCTTCATGGTGGAAATGACGGAGGTGGCCGAGATCCTGCGCAGCGCCACGCCCAAAAGCCTTGTGGTGCTGGATGAGATCGGGCGCGGCACGTCCACGTTCGACGGCATGAGCATCGCGCGCGCCGTGGCCGAGCACATCACCGACCCGCAGGCGGGCCTCGGATGCAAAACGCTGTTCGCAACGCATTATCACGAGCTGACCGACCTTGAGGGCGCAGTGGACGGCGTGAAGAATTACAACATCGCCGTGAAAAAGCGCGGCGACAACATCACGTTTTTGCGGCGCATCGTGCGCGGCCCGGCGGACGACAGCTACGGCATCGAGGTGGCGAAGCTCGCCGGCCTGCCCGACTGCGTGACAAAGCGCGCCAAAGAGGTGCTGCGCCTTCTGGAGGCGAGCGCGCCAAACGCGCGGCGCGTCACGCAGTTGGATTTCGAGACGCTCGAAAAATACCAGTCGCCCGACGTGCCCAGCGAAGTGGCGGACAAATTGCGCGCGCTGGACGTCGAGACGCTCACGCCCATCGAGGCGCTGAACTTTTTGTATGAACTCAAGCAGGCGCTGACCTGACCGGCGCGCAGCGGGCGAAAGGCCCGCTGCGCCGCTTTGTATCCAAAGGACGTACGGAGGGATGACTTTTGGCGCAGATCCATGTTTTAGACCCACACACCGCAGAGCTGATCGCCGCCGGCGAGGTGGTGGAGCGCCCCGCGTCTGTGGTCAAGGAGCTTGTGGAGAATTCCATCGACGCGGGCGCGCGTCACATCACGGTGGAGATCGAGCGCGGCGGCATCTCGCTCATCCGCATTGCGGACGACGGGAGCGGCATCGAGGCCGAGTGCATCCCCACGGCGTTTTTGCGCCACGCCACCAGCAAGATCGCGCGCGAGGAGGACCTTGAGAACATCGCGACGCTGGGCTTTCGCGGCGAGGCACTGGCCAGCATTGCCAGCGTGGCGCGCGTGGAGCTCTTGACGCGCACGCCCGCGGACGAATACGCCTACTGCTACCGCATCAGCGGCGGGCGCGAGGAGGGCCTCGAACCGGGTGCGCGCGCGCTGGGCACGACGTTCACCGTGCGCGATCTGTTCTTCAACACGCCCGCGCGCATGAAATTTTTGAAAAAAGACCAGAGCGAGGGCAACTATGTGGCCGACGTTGTCAGCCAGCTGGCGCTCTCGCATCCCGAAGTGGCGGTCAAATTCGTGCGGGAGGGCAAAACGCAGTTCCAGACGCCCGGCGACGGCAAGCTGCTCAGCGCGTCGTACGCCGTCCTCTCGCGCGAATTTTCCAAAGACCTTCTGGCTGTCGATCACACGGCCGGCAACTACAGCGTGTCGGGCCTCGTCACGCCGCCCAGGGCCTGCCGGGCCAGCCGCTCGATGCAGTATTTCTTCATCAACGGCCGCCACGTCAAAAACCGCACGATGATGGCGGCGCTGGAGGCCGCTTACAAGGGCACGCTGATGCAGGGCAAATTCCCGGGCTGCGTGCTGATGCTGACGATGCCGCCGCAGCTGGTGGACGTGAACGTGCACCCGGCAAAGACGGAGGTGCGCTTCGCGCGCGAAAAGGACGTGTTCGAGGCGGTGTACGCCGCCGTGAAAGGCGTGCTCACACAGCCGGAGTCGTCGCGCCGCGAGTTCTCCTTCTCTACGGAGGGGAAAGGCGCCGCGCCCGCGCCCACGCCCGTTCGAGCGCCCGCACAGACGCAGCACGCGGCCCCCGCCGCGGCAAGGCCGTCGCCGCGGCCCGAGCAGATCCGCGCGTACACCGATTTCGTGCAGTCGTTTGCAAAGCGCGCCGAGGCCGCGCCCGCGCAGGATACAGGGATCGTCGCCTCGCAGCCATCTGCGTACCGCGCGGCCGAGGAGCGCGCGCAGCCTGCGCCTGCCGCCGCGAAAAAAGAGCCGTCGCCCGCGCCTGCGCCCGCCCCGGCAGAACCGGCGCAGGCCGTGCCGGCGCCCGAAATGCGCGATGCGGCGGCGCAAACGCCCGCGCAGATGAGTTTTGCCGGCGAAGAGGCCGGCGCGCCGTTTTGCTATGTGGGCGAGGTGTTCAACACCTATCTGATCGCCCAGCGCGGCGATGAGATGTGCCTGATCGACAAGCACGCCGCGCACGAGCGCGCCATCTACGAAGAGCTGGCGAAGGCCTACGGCAACGTCGCCAGCCAGCAGCTTTTGTGCCCGGTGACGGTGCAGCTGTCCGCCGAGGAGAAGGACGCGCTTCTGGCGGCGGGCGAGGTGCTTGCCGCCAGCGGGCTGGAGGTGGAGGATTTCGGCGGGCGCAGCGTCGTTGTGCGCGCCGTGCCGGCCGACATCGTGCCCGAGGACGTGGAGGACCTTCTCCTCGACGTGGCGCAGCGCCTGTGTGCCAACCCCAAGGAGACCGTCAGCGGCAAAACCGAGTGGGTGCTGCACTCCGTGGCGTGCCGCTCGGCTGTCAAGGGCGGCGAGAAAAACAGCCGCGCGCAGCTGATACGCCTGGCGCAGGACGTGCTGGACGGCAAGATCCCGCCGTACTGCCCGCACGGGCGGCCGGTCGTTTTGAAGATCACATTGAAGGAGCTGGAAAAACAGTTTGGCAGACAGGGTTAAACTGCTGGTGCTCGGCGGGCCCACCGCCACGGGGAAAACCGCGCTTGCCGTGGCGCTGGCGCAGCTTTTGGACGGCGAGGTGATCTCGGCGGATTCCATGCAGATCTACCGCGGCCTGCCCGTCGGCACGGCCGCGCCGACCGAGCGGGAGATGCAGGGCGTGCCGCATCATCTGATCGGCTTTTTGCCGCCCGAGCAGCCGTTTTCCGTCGCGCAGTGGACGCAGATGGCCGCGCAGTGCATCGACGACATCGCCGCGCGCGGGAAAACGCCCATTGTCGCGGGCGGCACGGGGCTGTATCTCACAAGCCTTGTCAAAGGCGTGCGTTTTGCGCCGCAAAAGCAGGACCCGGCTTTGCGCCGCAAACTGGAACAGGCGCTTGCGGACGAGGGAGCGCAGGCGCTGTACCGCCGCCTGTGCGAGCTGGACCCCGATTACGCGAAAACCGTGCACCCGAACCACACATCGCGCGTTTTGCGCGCGCTGGAGGTGTGTATGCTGACGGGGGGCACCGTGTCGCGCCAGCTGGCGTCGTCGCTGCCCGAGCAGCCGCCGTACGACGCGCGGATCTGGGCGCTGAACGCCGACACGCGCGAAGCGCTGTACCGCAACATCGACCGCCGTGTGGACGCCATGCTGCAGGCGGGCCTTCTGCGGGAGGCGCGGTGGGTGTACGACAACCGCCAGCGCTTTTCCACCGCCGCGCAGGCGATCGGCTACAAGGAGTTTTTCGGCTGGTTCGAGGGCGAAGAGACGCTCGAGGCCTGTACCGCGCGCCTCAAGCAGGCGACGCGCCGCTATGCCAAGCGCCAATTGACATGGCTGCGGCACATGGACGGCGTGCAGTGGGAGCGCGCGAACGACCCTCTGGCCGCGCGGCGCATCGCCGACGCGTACCGGACACTGTAAAAGAAGGGAGGCGCCGGCGTGGAACGGCCCAAACGGAAAAAACGGAAAAAGCTGCTGCCGCTCCTGGCGGTGCTCATCCCCGCGCTGTACATTTTGCTGCAAGTGCTCCTTGTGGCGCAGCGCGGCTATACCACGCAGGTGGCCATGACGGACACGCTGGACGACGCGCTCCTTTGCAGCGGCGTGATCGGCGTCAATGAGCAGGAGATCCGCAGCGAGGCGGCGGGCGTGCTCGACTTTATCGCCGCCAACGGCGAGCGCATCTCCTCGGGAGACGGCGTCGCATATGTATACGCGGATGAAGCGGCGGCGCGCAGCGGACGTCTGGCGGCGCGCCTGAGCGACGAGCTGGAGGTGCTGGAGCAGTCGCAGCGCTCGGCCGGGGCCGCCGCGGACATGGAGAGCCTCATGGGCGCGCGGGAGGACGAGACCGCCGACATTCTGGCGGCCGCGGCTTCGGGCGATCTGTCCGGCGCGCAGGATGTGTACGGCGACTTGCAGGCGACGCTGAACCAGATCGCGGCGCACACGGACGGGACGGCGGACTTTTCGCAGCGCATCAGCGAGCTGACGGCGCAGCGTGACGCGGCCGCGGCCGCTGCGTCGGCGCAGTCGCTCGCGGCGCCTGCCGCGGGGTATTTCGTCTGCGGGCAGGACGCGCAGCAAAAGCAATACACGCTGGAACAGCTTTCGCAAATGACGCCCGCGCAGCTGGCCGAAGCGGCCGAAAGCCCGGCGCAGGGCTGCGACGCGCAGACGGTGGGCAAACTCTGGCTGGACTACAAATGGTACTTTTACGCGAGCGTTTCCGCCGCGGACGCCTCCCGTTTTGAGCAGGGCGACACGCTGCACATCTCGTTCCCGGACCTCTCGGACGAATCGGTGCCCATTGAGGTGGTGAGCGTCGAAGTGGACGAGGGGGCGGGCCTGGCCAAAGTGGAACTGATGAGCGAGTACATCAACGCGGACATTGTCACGCTGGAGCAGGCGCGCGCGCGCATTTCGTTCGCCACATATACGGGCCTTCGCGTCGACCGCGAGGCGCTGCACGTCTTTGAAGGACAGAACATGGTGTACGTCAAGAGCGGGAACATGGCCTATCTGCGGCCTGTGACGGTGATCTTCGCCAATGATTCGTACGCGCTGCTCAGCGACGACTACGAAAAGGACGTCAATGAGGTCAAGCGCTACGACACAGTGATCGTGCGGGGCGACGATCTGTACGACAAAAAAATCCTGTCGTGAGCGGGCGGTTATATATTGACAACCTCTTTGAAAACTAGGATAATAGGAATGATCAGAGGCTCTTTTTCGCCTTTGAAAGACAGACGACAACTGCGTCCGGCGATGCCTTCGCCGGGCTGAAAGGAGCTTTAAATAGCATGTTTGACAAGCTGAAAACGATCATGGGCAACGGCGACGAGGAGCCGATGGACGAAAACTATCCCGAGGAGGGCGCCGAATACGAGGACGGCGGCGACTACGAGGAGTACGGCGAGGACGCCGGCGCGCAGAGCCGCCCGGCCAAGGCCGTCAACATGGGCGCGGGCTCGCCGCTGCAGGTGGTGCTCGTCAAGCCCGAGCGCTTTGAGGACGCGACGGCCATCGCCGACCATCTGAATGCGAAGCGCACGGTCGTGCTGAACCTCGAGGGCACCACGAAAGAGCTCACGCGCCGCCTGGTGGACTTTTTGTCCGGCGTGGCGTACGCCAACCACGGCCAGCTCAAGCGCGTCGCCAACAGCACGTTCATCATCACGCCGTACAACGTCGACATCATGGGCGATCTGCTGGACGAGCTGGAGAACAATGGCGCCTTCTTCTGAAAAGAAAACACGCGGATACATCCCGCCGTCCACCGATGAGGAGCGCCTTGTCGCCCGGCGCGCGCAGGAGCTTGCCCGCGCCGCCCGCTTTGGCGGCGCGGTGCGCACGATGGGCTTTTTGAGCGACCGGGAGCTTTCGCTGGCGCAGGCTGCCACCGCGCACAGCGAGGCCGCGGCGCGCGCGTTCGGCGGCTACGAGGGCGCCGAGCGCACCGTGCTGGCCTTCGCAGGCAGCGAGGAGCAGCTGCGCGACGAAGTGTTCGACATCGCGCAGCTGCGCGTGACGGCGCACTGCCCGCCAAAACCGCTGACCCACCGGGACTATCTGGGCGCGCTGCTCTCGCTCGGGCTCAAGCGCGAGAGCGTCGGCGACATCCTGCCGGACGAGTCGGGCGCATTTGTGTATGCGCGCGGCGCGGCGGCAAAGCTGATCTTGCAGGAGCTTGCGAGCGTCGGGCGCTGCAGCGTGTCGTGCGAAGTCAGCGCGCAGAGCGTACAGGCGCAAACGGCCGGCGAAGAAAGGCGCGCGTTTGTCGCCTCGCTCCGTCTGGACGCCGTGCTGGCCGCCGTGCTGCACATAAGCCGCGCAGATGCGACGGCGCTCGTCAAGACGGGGGCGGTCAGCGTCAATCATATCGAGATGACGCGCGCGTCCAGCGAAATGTTCGAGGGGGACGTGCTGCGCGTGCGCGGCTACGGAAAGTTTTCCGTGCGCGCCGTCGGGCCGCAGAGCAAAAAAGGACGTACGGCGATCACATATTGCCAATACTAGGAAGAGGGGTATTCTCCGATGAACGTAGAGGACATCAGAAACGTCACGTTTGACAGGTCCATGCGCGGCTATCGCGCCGAACAGGTGGATAAATTCCTGACGCAGGTGGCCGGTGAATTCGAGCGCATGGAGAGGGAAAAGGAGGATATCGAGAAAAAGCTGTACATCCTGGCCGAAAAGGTGGATCAGTACCGCAACGATGAGGAGACGCTGAAAACGGCGCTGCTGAACGCGCAGCGCATGGGCGAGAGCGTCATTTACGAGGCGCGCCAGAAGGCGGAGACGATCGTGTACGACGCCAACACAAAGGCCAGCCGCGTGAAAGACGAAGCGGCGCAGACGGTGGCGGACGCCGAGGCCGAGCTGCATCGCATCAAAATGGAAGTGACCAACTTCAAAAAGAGCATGCTGGATCTCTACCGCCAGCACATCGAGCTGATCAGCGCGATCCCGGAGGAGCATCACATCGACGTCTCCGAAGAGGCGGAGCAAGCTCCTGCCGAGACGGCGCAGCCGGAGCAGACGCAGCCGGAACCCGCGCCGGAGACGCCGGAGGAGGAAGAGCTGCTGCCGCCTGAGGACATCGACGCGGACACGTTCTTTGACGACGACGGGCAGGACGACGGCTTTGTGCTGGAGGAGGGCGGCTATCTGCCCGACGACGAGGGCGAGTTTGCCGCATTCCCC
>DXGT01000090.1 GCA_019113785.1 Candidatus Ruthenibacterium merdigallinarum
CGCCCTGCCCGCCTTCACCTTCCCCAAGGCTTCCTGGGCGGCGGTGGCGGCCATCATGCCCATCGCCATCGCCACCATCCCCGAGTCCACGGCGCATATGTACCAGCTGGACATCTATGTCAACGATCTGGCGCGCAAGAAGGGCCGCAAGGAGCGCAACATGATCGACCTGCTTGGCCGCAACCTCGTCGGCGACGGCCTGTGCGACATGGTGGCCGGCGTCATCGGCGGCCCGGCCGGCACCAACTACGGCGAGAACATCAGCACCATGGCCATCACCAAGATCTTCTCCACCTCGGTTCTGACGGTGGCGGCGATCTTCGCCATGATCATCTCCATGTTCACGCCCCTCATCCGCGTGATCTACGGCATCCCGCTGGCGGTCATCGGCGGCCTGGAGGTGTATCTGTTCGGCGCCATCGCCGCGCAGGGCATCGCCATCATGATCGAGAAGAAAGTGGATATGTTCTCCTCGAAGAACATCGCCATCATCGCCTCCATCATGGTGATCGGCATCGGCGGCAACTACGCCTTCGGCGGCAACATCCCCTTCTTCGGCCTGCAGATCCCCTGCATCGCCGGCGCCGCCATCTTCGGCATCATCCTGAACCTCATCCTCAGCGTCGGCGAGAAAAAGCGCGCCGCCGCCGAGGGCGATGCGCAGACGACCGAAGCCTGAGCTTCGCGGATAGGGCGCTCGCTCCCTTCAAAAATTCGCCGCGCCTCCGGGCCCTTCCCGGCGGCGCGGCGCTTTTTGCTTTTGTGCACCGATATGGAAAACGCCCGCGGCACACCTGAAAGGCCCGGGCGCAAACACGCCCCCGGCGCTTCTTGGAAACCAAGGCGCCGGGGGCGTGCATTTTCTGTTTTCCGGCGCTTACTGCTGCTGCAGCTCGCCGCGGCTGGACGCTTTGAGGTACGCGTTGATGAAGCCGTCGAGGTCGCCGTCCATCACGGCGTTCACATTGCCGTTTTCATAGCCGGTGCGGTGGTCTTTCACAAGCGTATAGGGCATGAACACATAGCTGCGGATCTGGCTGCCCCAGGCGATCTCCTTCTGGACGCCCTTGATGTCGCTGATCTTGTCGAGGTGCTCGCGCTCCTTGATCTGATACAGCTTTGCAGCCAGCATCTTCATGCACATATCGCGGTTCTGGTACTGGCTGCGCTCGGTCTGGCAGCTGACCACGATGCCCGTGGGCTCGTGGATGAGGCGCACGGCCGAAGAGGTCTTGTTGACCTTCTGGCCGCCCGCGCCGGACGAGCGGTACACCTCCATGCGGATGTCCTCCGGGCGGATCTCCACGGTGACGGAATCGTCCAGTTCCGGCATGACCTCCAGCGAGGCGAAGCTGGTGTGGCGACGGCCGGAGGCGTCGAACGGGGACACGCGCACCAGGCGGTGCACGCCGTTCTCGCTGCGCAAAAAGCCGTAGGCGTTGTGCCCCTCGATGAGGATGGACGCCGATTTGATGCCGGCCTCCTCCCCTTCAAGATAATCCAGCACCTGCACGTTCCAGCCATGGCTTGCGGCAAAGCGCGTGTACATACGGTACAGCATGCTCACCCAGTCCTGCGCTTCGGTGCCGCCCGCGCCGGCGTGGAAGGTCAGGATGGCGTTGTTCGCGTCGTACTCGCCCGTGAGCAACGTCACAAGGCGAGTCTCCTCCACCATTTTGTCCAGCTCTTCCACGCTCTGCTGCGCCTCTTCGGCCAGAGCCTCGTCGTTTTCCTCCGCCAGCATCTCGATCAGCGTCTCGCTGTCGGACAGCTTTTCCTGCAGCTGGCGGTAATTCTCCAGCTTTTCCTTCAGCTCGCTCATCTCGGCGAACACTTTGGCCGAATTCTCCGTATCGTTGTAAAAGGCCGGGTCGGCGCTGCGCTGCTCCAGCTCCTCCAGACGCAGCTTGCTGCGCTCGATGGCCAGCGCGTCGCCCAGGTCTTTCACCTCCGGGGCAAGCTCGCTCAATTTGCGCTTGATCTCATCAACAATGACCATACGATCCTCATTTCTCTCCTTTACCGCGGCCGGGCCGCGCCATACAGTGCTAACTGTATTATTATAAAGGAAAGCGCGCGAAATGTAAAGCGCCGCCGCGCATCGACAAAAATCTTGACAAAGCGCCGCGGGCAATATACGATAGCATCAGACGGGAACTTTGCAAAAAGGCCCGCCCGAAGGAGGAACCATGATGCTGTTTGCGATCATTCTGTTCGCCGCCACGTATGTGCTGATGCTGGCGCTGCCGAAGTACCGCACCTATGTGGCGCTCGTCTCCGCCGCGTGCTTCATCCTGTCGGGGATGCTGCCGCTGGGCAAGATCATCGAGAGCATCGACTTCAACGTGCTTTTGATGATCTCCGGCACAATGGGCATCGTCTCGCTGTTCATCGAGTCGAAAATGCCCGCGCGCCTGGCCGACCTCATCATCGCGCGCGTGCCGAACGTGTGCTGGGCCATCATTGCGCTGTCGCTGTTCGCGGGCGTGATCTCGGCGCTGGTGGACAACGTGGCCACCGTGCTGATGGTGGCGCCGGTGGCGCTGGCCGTGGCCGAGCGGCTGGGCATCTCGCCCGTGCCGATGATCATCTCCATCGCCGTCTCGTCCAACTTGCAGGGCGCGGCCACGCTGGTGGGCGACACAACCTCCATCCTGCTGGGCGGCTACGCCGGCATGAATTTCCTCGATTTCTTCGTCTACAAGGGCCGCCCCAGCATTTTCTTCGCCGTGGAGCTGGGCGCGCTGCTGTCGGCCGTGATCCTGTATGTCCTGTTCCGCAAGGAGGACGCAAAGCTGCCTGAAGCGGAAAAGACCGTCGTGACCGACTATGTGCCCACGGTGCTGCTGGTGGCGATGGTGGGGCTGCTTGTGTGCGCCTCGTTCATCCCGAACGCGCCGTCCATCAGCAACGGCGTGATCTGCGTGAGCCTGATGCTCATCGGCTGCGTGCACAGCTGCATAAAGAAGAAATCGGCAGAAGGGCTGCTCAAGCCCCTGCGTGAGATCGACTTCGGCACGGTGCTGCTGTTGCTGGGCCTGTTCCTCGTCATCGGCGGCATCACCGAGCAGGGCGTCATCGACGCGCTGGCGGGCATTTTTGCCCGCATCGGCAGCGGCAATGTGTTCGTGATCTACACGCTGATCCTCTGGGCCAGCGTCGTGTTCTCCGCTTTCATCGACAATATCCCCTACGTCGCCACCATGCTGCCCGTGGTGCAGGGCATCGCCGCCGCCATGGGCATCGACCCCACCGTTTTGTACTTCGGCCTGCTGTCGGGCGCAACGCTGGGCGGCAACATGACGCCGATCGGCGCGTCGGCCAACATCACGGGCATCGGCATCCTGCGCAAGCGCGGGTACGAAGTGAAGAACAGCGACTTCTTCCGCATCGGCATCCCGTTCACGCTGGCCGCCGTCATCCCCGCTTACATCTACATCTGGCTGGTGTACGGCGCGTAAAAGCGCGTTTGCTTTTTGCGCGTATTTGGAGTAATATAGTATTATATACCGCATGCAGCGGCACAGACGCGGCCTTGCCGCGGGAATGGAGTTTTTCTTTTTATGAGCGAACAAACTGCGCGCGAATGCGTTTTTTGCCATAAGCCCCTCACGGAGCAGGACGACGTCGTCGTCTGCCCGGAGTGCGGCGCCCCTTACCACCGCGCCTGCTACGAGCAGGCCGGGCGCTGTGTGTTCACAGAGAAGCACGGCGCGGGCTTTGCCTATCATGCGCCCGGCGAAGCGCCGGGTGCACAGCAAGGGCCGTCCGGCGCGGGCGCACAGGGCCCTGTCGGCGCGGGCGCGCCCTCGCATTGCCCTGCCTGCGGGGCCCAAAATCCCCCGCAGAACATCTTCTGCCAGCGCTGCGGCGCCGCGCTGCGCGGCCGCCCGTACACGAACGGGCCCGCGGCGGCCCCTGGCGGCGCGCAGAATCCGTATACCGGCGCGCCGTTCGGCGGCCCGGCCCCCTTCCCACAGGGCGGGCCTGTGCTTGCCGCCGAGTATGACGGCGTCACCACGCAGGAGTGGCGCGAATACATCGGCAGTTCGGCCATGTCGTATCTGTACATGTTCAACCGCATGGATCAGAAGGGCAGCAAGGCCAGCTTGTGCTGGGTGGCGCTGCTGTTTGCCCCCGCGTATTTCGCCTACCGCAAAATGTGGGCGTGGGCCGCGGGCACGCTGGCGCTGACGATGCTGCTGGACATCCCCGCCTTCCTCGCGATCTCGCAGGCGATGGGCATCGCGCTGCCCTCGTGGATCAGCGCGTCCTCGCTTTCCCTCTGGAGCGACATCTGCTTTTACGCAAGCTGGATTTTGTCGATCGTGCTGCTGCTGTTCTCGCATTACCTGTTCCGGCGGCACGCTGCAAAGCGCATCCTGGCGCTGCGCCAGGCGCACGGCGCTTCGGCCGATTACCACGACGTGCTGATGCGCAAGGGCGGCGTGAGCATTCTGGGCGTCATCGCCGTCATCGCCATCAACATGCTGCCGACGCTGATCCCCATGCTGGCGACATGGCCCAACGGCGTGATGAACTTCTACGGCAGCCTGTATGGCGACAGCGTCTACAACGCCTTCGCCTCAAGCGGCTACACATCACTGTAAAGGGAGCGTGCAACGAAATGAAAAAAATCCGCAAAGCCGTCATTCCCGCCGCGGGCCTCGGCACGCGCGTGCTGCCCGCCACAAAGGCCATGCCAAAAGAGATGCTGCCCATCGTGGATAAGCCCGCCATCCAGTACATCGTGGAGGAGGCGGTCGCCGCCGGCTGCGAAGAGATTCTCATCATCACCGGGCGCGGCAAGTCCATCATGGAGGACCATTTCGACCGCGCGCCCGAGCTGGAGGCCGCGCTGGCCAAGAACCCCGCCAAGGCCCCCCTGCTGGAGGAGTGCCGCGCCATCGCCGAGCTGGCCGACGTCTATTTCATCCGCCAGAAGGAGACGAAGGGCCTTGGCCACGCCATCCTGAAGGCCAAGAGCTTTACAAAGGACGAGCCGTTCGTCGTACTGTACGGCGACGACGTCATCATGGGCGAAGACCCGGTGGCCGCCCAGCTGGCCCGCGCGTACGAACAGACGGGCAAGCCCTGCGTCGGCATCAAGGAGGTCAGCCGCGAGGCCATTCAAAAATACTCCTCGATGAAGCTCGAGGGGATCGGCGGCAATTTGTACAACATCACCGACATGATCGAAAAGCCCGCCCCCGGGCAGGAGTTCAGCCTGTTCTCCATTTTGGGCCGCTGCCTGTTGACGCCGGAGATCTACGAAATTCTGGAGCACACGGCCCCCGGCGCGGGAGGCGAGATCCAGCTGACGGACGCCATGGCCGAGATCGCGCGCCGCGGCGGCATGACGGGCGTCGATTTCACAGGCAAGCGCTACGACATGGGCTCGAAGCTGGGCGTGATGCAAGCCCAGGTGGAGACGGCGCTGCGCCACAAGGAGATCGGCGAAGCGTTCCGCGCATATCTGCGCGAGCTGTCCAAAAGCCTGTAAACAAAAAAGCGAGCAAACACGGCTCCGTGGCAAGAAAGTTCTTGACACGGAGCCGTATGCATTATATAATAAGTTGATTGCTGTGAAAGCAGCAGTCTCCTTGCCGCTTTCTTCGGTAAGGCGGCCATATGTCCAAAAGGAGGTGTAACAGAAATGGCTAAGTATGAAACCATGCTGGTGACCAGCGCAACTCTTGATGAGGAGGCTACCGCTGCCCTGGTGGGCAAGTTCAAGTCTCTGATCGAGGCGAACGGCACGATCGATTCTGTTGACGAGTGGGGCAAGCGCAGACTCGCCTATCCCATCAACGACGAGCCGGAAGGCGTGTACACGGTGATCAACTTCACCAGCGACCCCAACTTCCCCGCGGAGCTGGATCGCGTGTACAAGATCACGGACGGCGTGCTTCGTTCCATCATTGTGGCGAAAGAAGAGGAAAAAGCGAAAACGGAGGCAAAATAATGCTGAATGTCATTGCTTTAGTGGGGCGTCTCGTGGCCGATCCTGAGCTGCGTCACACCACCAGCGGCATCGCGACCTGCACGTTCCGCATCGCGGTGGATCGTTCTTACGTCCGTCAGGGCGAAGAGCGCAAGGCCGATTTCTTCGACATTGTCGCCTGGCGCCAGAGCGCCGAGTTCGTTTGCAAGTACTTCCGTAAGGGCAATCTGATCGCTGTCAACGGCAGCCTGCAGACGCGCAATTACGAAGACCGCAACGGCAACAAGCGCACGGCGTATGAAATCGTGGCCGACAACATCCACTTCGTGGAGAGCAAGGCCGCCGCGAGCAGCTCCGCCGGCGGGTATGCCGCCCCGGCCCCTGCCGCAGCGCCCGCTCCGGCGCGCGCCGCCGTCCCTGAACCCGTCAGCTACAGCTCCGGCAGCGCTGACGACTTCGCCCTGATCGACGACAACGAAGATCTGCCGTTCTAAGATCAGTTTCCACATCATCAAGAGAAGGAGGAAACCAGTATGGCTTTCGATAAAGAGCGTCAGGACACCCGTGGCGGCCGTCCCCAGCGCCGTGGCCGCAAGAAAGTTTGCAGCTTCTGCGTGGACCGCATCGACCACATCGACTACAAGGATGTCCCCCGCCTGCGCAAGTACCTGTCTGAGCGTGCGAAGATCATTCCCCGCCGCGTCACCGGCACCTGCGCTGCGCACCAGCGCGAGCTGACCGTCGCGATCAAACGCGCGCGTCACGTGGCGCTGCTGCCCTATGTGAGCGACTGAGCGCACAGTAAATTGCACAAGAGAGACCGCCCTGCATCCTGTGGGATGCAGGGCGGTTTTTGTCTGTTATGTTACAATTTACGTATCCAGCGAGATTTCGTCCCAATCGTCTGTTGAACAGATCAGCCATTCCAGCCCTTTGCGCCGTTCCCAGACGACCTCTGAGCACAAGCTGCCGATATTGGTCTCTGGATGCAGATCTTTTTCTACACAGGCCCAGTGATAGCAATAGAACAGATCCAGCATATCCAGAAGCTCTTCAATGCCGCGCGGGACACAGCGCGCCTTGAACTGCTCATACGAATCGCAATCCATCACAAGGTCGATCGCCTTCTGGCAATCACAGGCGTCGCTTGCGTCTCGGATGTCCCCCACAAGTCCCATCGCCCAGGCAATCGCCCAGTATGCCTCATAGTTCCAAACGACGTCCAGCGCCTCCTGTTCGCTGGCCGAACCGTCGAACACCCGCTTCTCCTTTGCCAAAAGCGCATCCGCAACGCCGAATTTATGCAGCTCCTTTGTAAAGAATTCCCTCGATTCCTGCGCGTCATGTCCCTCGCAGAGATCACACGCCACTTGCGTCGCCAACAGGCTGGCAATCATGCGCCGACAGATTTCATCCATCCCTTTGCACGTTACTTCATCGCTTCCTTCCACCAGAGGCAGGTATTTATTATAGGCGATGCCATTCTTTTCGAGATAAGCAATCGTTCGCATACGGCGGCTTTTCGGTACGGATGCGTCATTCTTTTTAAAACGATCAAAAAAGCTCATGGTTGTTCCTCCCTTCCCTCGCTGCAAAAATTTTTGAAAAAGCCCCGCCGCCAGAACGGGAAACTGTCTGACGGGCGGGGCTTCGCGATGCGTTTTTCGGTTTCTTACGGCTGCTTGCCGATGTAGGCCAGGATGCCGCCGTCCACATACAGGATGTGGCCGTTGACGAAGTTCGAGGCGTCGGACGCCAGGAACACGGCGGGGCCGGCCAGATCCTCGGCCTCGCCCCAGCGGGCCGCCGGAGTCTTGGCGATGATGAACTGGTCGAAGGGATGACGGCTGCCGTCCGGCTGGCGCTCGCGCAGAGGCGCGGTCTGCGGCGTGGCGATGTAGCCCGGGCCGATGCCGTTGCACTGGATGTTGTGCTCGCCGTACTCGGAGGCGATGTTGCGGGTGAGCATCTTGAGGCCGCCCTTGGCCGCCGCATACGCGGACACGGTCTCACGGCCCAGCTCGCTCATCATCGAGCAGATGTTGATGATCTTGCCGTGGCCCTTCTTGATCATGGAGGGGATGACGGCCTTCGCCACGATAAACGGGGCGTTCAGGTCGACGTCGATCACCTGACGGAAGTCCTTCGCGCTCATCTCCAGCATCGGGATGCGCTTGATGATGCCCGCGTTGTTCACGAGGATGTCAATGACGCCGACCTCCTCCTCGACCTTCTTGACGAGCGCGTTCACGGCGTCCTCATCGGTGACGTCGCACACATAGCCGTGCGCGTCGATGCCGGCCTCTTTATAGGCGGCCAGGCCCTTGTCCACCAGCTCCTGCTTGATGTCGTTGAACACGATCGTGGCGCCGGCGGCGGCCATGCCCTTCGCAATGGCGAAACCGATGCCGTAGGAAGCGCCGGTCACCAGCGCGATCTTCCCCTCGAGGCTGAATGCCTTCATGTCCATTTTGTCTTCTCTCCTTTTGTTTGTGCTATTTACAATTCCTCAGGACAGCGCCTCAGCGAAGCTCTGTTGCGGGGATATTGTCCATGTCGTCGAACTCCTGGTTCTCGCCGCCCATCGCCCAGATGAACGTGTAGTTGGAGGTGCCGCAGCCGGCGTGGATGCTCCACGACGGGCTGATGACGGCCTGCTCGTTCTGCATGACGATGTGGCGCGTCTCGCTGCCCTCGCCCATCATGTGGAACACGACGTTGTCCTTGGGCACTTCGAAGTACATGTAGATCTCCATGCGGCGCTCGTGCGTATGGCAGGGCATGGTGTTCCACACGCTGCCCTCGTCAAGGCTCGTCATGCCCATCGACAGCTGGCAGGTCTTGAGGACGTCCGGATGGATGAACTGGTTGATAGTGCGCTTGTTGGCCGTGGCGGACGAGCCCAGCGGGCGCTTGTTGGCGTCGGCCAGCGTCAGCAGGCGGGTCTCGTAGCTGCAATGCGCGGGCGCGCTGACCATGTAATACTTCGCGGGCGACGCTTTGTCGTCGCTTGCGAACGTGACGTCCTTCGCGCCGCGGGTGATGTACAGGCAGTCTTTATAGCCCAGCGGATACACCGTGCCGTCCACGGTGATGGTGCCCTTGCCGCCGATGTTGAAAATGCCAATCTCGCGGCGCTCCAGCAGATAGTGCGTGCCGAAGTTGGCCCACACGTCGATGCCCTTATCGATGGGCACGGCCTCGTTCACAGGCATGCAGCCCATGGTGACCATACGGTCCACGTGGCTGTACACGGCCACGACCTCGTCGGGCTTGTACAGGTTTTCGATCAGGAACTCCTTGCGGGTCTCCTCGGTGGTGTAGCGCTTGAAATCGCGCTGGTTGCAGGAATAGCGGATATCCATCAGCATGACCTCCCATTTTGCCGCCCCTGCGGGGCGGCGCGGTTTGTAACAGTTTA
>DXGT01000091.1 GCA_019113785.1 Candidatus Ruthenibacterium merdigallinarum
CTCCATCGCGCGCGTGTTTTTGAAGAACCCGCCCATCCTCATCATGGACGAGGCCACGAGCGCGCTGGACAACGAGAGCGAGCTGTTGGTGAACGAGTCGCTCGCGCGGTTGGCCGTGGGGCGCACCACGCTGACCATCGCCCACCGCCTGACCACCATCCAGCATGCCGACCGCATCCTGGTGCTGGGCGCGCAGGGCATTGAAGAAGAGGGCACGCACGAGCAGCTGCTGGAAAAGGGCGGCGTCTACTACCGCCTGTGGACCGGCGCGAAAAAGCTGGAGCGCGCCACACTGTAAAGCGAAGAGGAGGGGTGTCCGTGCTGGATCTCGTCTCGGTGATCGTGCCGGTGTACAACGCCGCGCCGGGCCTGGCGCGCTGCATCGAAAGCGTGCGCAGGCAGACGTATGCGAACCTTGAGGTGCTGCTGGTCAACGACGGCAGCGTGGATGCCTCCGGCGAGATCTGCCGGATGTACCAGCGCGTGGACGCGCGCATCCGCGTGATCGACAAACAGAACGAGGGCGTGTCGGCCGCGCGCAACGACGCCATCGAGGCGGCGAAGGGCCGCTATCTGCAATTTGTGGACAGCGACGACTACCTCGCGCCGAACGCCACCGAGCTGCTGGTGTCCTGCGCCGCGGCGAACGACTGCGACCTCGTCATCGCGTCGTACTGGCGCGTGAAGGACGGCGAGAGCGAGTTTGTGATGTACAGCTTTTTGCGCGGCGGCGAGGTGATGAGCAAGACCGAGTTCGCGCGCGAGCTGATGGAGGAGCCGGCCAGCTTCTACTACGGCGTGCTGTGGAACAAGCTCTACCGCGCCGACATCATCCGCCGGCACGCCATCCGCTGCAACACGGCGCTGTCGTGGAGCGAGGACTTCCTGTTCAACCTCGAGTACATCCGCTACGCCGACCGCTTCGCCGCTCTCGACGAGCCGGTGTACTATTACGTCGACAACAAAAAGAGCATCACCCACACGCAGATGGATCTTGTCAGCGTCGTCAAAACGAAGGCGCGGCTGTTTGCCTATTATAAAGAACTGTATGAACATCTCGGATTATACGAAAAGTATAAACCGCAGATCTATCACTATCTGATCTCGACGGCCGAGCACTGAGGGCGCGGCCGCGGGCGAAAGGGACGGAAAATATGACGGATACGGAATACATGCTCGACCAGCTGCAAAAGGTGCTGGCGATCGACAGCCCCACGGGCTTCACAAGGGACGCCGCGCGCTATGTGTACGAGGAGTATAAAGCGCTGGGCTTTGCGCCGCAGTACACCGCCAAGGGCGGCGTGCTGGTGTGCGTGAGCGAGGGCGAGCCGGGCTGCGGCGAGGGCGCCGTGCTGCTGGAGGCCCATCTGGACACGCTGGGCGGCATGGTGGCGGGCGTCAAGCCGGACGGCCGGCTGCGCGTCACGCCGCTGGGCGGCATGAATGCGAACAACGCCGAGACGGAGAACGTGCGCGTCGTCACGCGCGCAGGGCGCGTGCTCGAGGGCACGGCCCAGCTGGCGAACGCCTCGGTGCACGTGAACGCCGACTATTCGAAAACCGAGCGGAATTGGAACACGCTGGAGGTCGTACTGGACGAGGAGGCGTACACCGCCGACGAGGTGCGGGCGCTGGGCGTGATGGCGGGCGACGTCGTGTGCTTCGATCCGCGCACGCGCGTCACCGCCGGCGGCTACATCAAAAGCCGCTTTCTCGACGACAAGCTCAGCGTGGCCATCCTGCTGGGCTATGCGCGCTGGCTCAAGCACAGCGGCGCCGTCACGCGCCGGCGCGTGTATCAGCACATCACCGTGTTCGAGGAGGTGGGCCACGGCGGCGCGGCCTCGTTCCCCGCGGATGTGACGGAGGTGCTCAGCGTGGACATGGGCTGCGTGGGCGAGGGCCTCGCCTGCCGCGAGACGCAGGTGTCCATCTGCGCGAAGGACTCGGGCGGCCCGTACCACTACGACGTCGTCTCGGCCCTTGTGGCGGCGGCGCAGCGCGCCGGCGTCGATTTTGCGGTCGACGTCTACCTGTTCTACGGCTCCGACGCCGAGGCGGGGCTCAAAGCGGGCCACGACGTGCGCCACGGGCTGATCGGCGCGGGCGTGTACGCCTCACACGGGTACGAGCGCAGCCACGTCAAGGGGATGGAGAACACCTTTGCGCTTTTGAAGGCGTATCTGGGTTAAAGAGAAAAGCAACCGGCCCCGCCCTCCCGCGTTTGCGGGAGGGCGGGGCTTTTGCGTGCGGGGAACAGCGAGGGAACCTGCGTCTCCGGCCGGCGCCGGCTGTACGGCGGGGCTTTTGCGCGCGCAAAGCGGGCGCGCAGGCAAGGCGCAGACGCCCGCCGCCGGCGCGGCGGCAAAAAAACAGGCCCTCCGGCGCTGCCGGAGGGCCGTATCATTTTCGCTTTGCGGCGCGGCTTTGCGCGCCCTGGCGGGAACAGGCGCGCGTCACTGCGCGCTTTCCTTCTTCTCCTTGTCCGCCTTTTCGCCGTCGTCGGCGCCGTCCGCGGGCGTCTTGGGCGGCAGCGGGCGCACCAGCGCGTACACCACGCGGTGGCCGCGCACCTCGGGCACGTCGAAATGCAGGCCGTAGCCCTCGCAGGAGAAGTGCTCGCCGTTGGCGGGGATGCGCCCGGCCAGCTCGTACAGAAGGCCGTTGAGCGTGTCGTGCTCCTCACAGGGCAGCTTCGCATCCAGCGCGCGGTTCACCTCGGCCAGGTCGGCGCGGCCGTCGATGCGCCACGTCGTCTCGTTCAGGCGGCGGATGTCCACCTCCTGCGGGCCGTGGCCGTCGTCCAAATCGCCCACCAGCGCCTCCAGCAGGTCGTGCAGCGTCACCATGCCGTACAGCCCGCCGTATTCGTCCACCAGCATCGCCAGGCCCTGGTGCGCGTTCTGCAGCGCCTGGAACACGCGGTCGGCCTTCATGGTGCGCGGTAAAAACAGCGGCTTTGCCACGGCGCCGTTCAGGACGGCCTGCAGGCTGGAACAGTCGCCCAGACGGAAATATTTTTTGGCGCTGAGGATGCCGATGATGTTGTCCTTCTCCTCGGTGTACACCGGGTAGTGCGTGAAGTGGCTGTCGCGGATGGTGTCGGCCCAGGCGTCAAAGTCCGTCGTGTCCAGCATCAGCAGGTCCACGCGGTGGGTGCACAGCTGGTCGGCCGTGATGTCGTCAAACTCGAACAGGTTCTGGATGATCTCGTTTTCGCGCTGCTTGATGACGCCCTGCGCGTTGCCCTGCGCCAGCAGCATGCGGATCTCCTCCTCTGAGATGGCCTCGTCGTCCTCCTCGGGGTTCAGGCCCATCAGGCGCAGCACGCCGTTCGTGGACACCGAGAGCAGGAACACCAGCGGCGCAAAGCACTTGGCCACGAAGTACAGAAGGCCGGACAGCGCCAGCGACAGGCTCTCGGCGCGCTTCATCGCCACGCGCTTGGGCACCAGCTCGCCGAAGATCAGGTTGAAGTAGGCCAGCACCACCGTGATGAGCAAAAGCGAGATCGTGCGCAGGATGTTCTCCGGGATGGGCACGCCGGCGGCCAGCAGGGCGCTGGTCACGGGGCCGGCGAAGTTCTCGGCGGCAAAGGCGCTGCTCAGCTGGCCGGCCAGCGTGATGGCCACCTGGATGGTGGACAAAAAGCGCGAGGGCTGCTCGGTGAGGGCCAGCAGGCGCGCCGCCGCGCGGCTGCCCTCGTCGCGCAGCATTTTCAGCCGGCTCTCGCTGACGGAGATCACGGCGATCTCCGCGCTGGCGAAGACGGCGTTGACGGCCGTCAGGATGATCAGCAGTAAAAACGGGCCAAACATAGGGGCAAAAACTCCTTTTCTATCCAATCAGTTCGTATGAAGAGAAAGCCGCAAACAGACGCAAAACGGCACAGCCCTGCCTTTCAGAGGAAAAAGCGAGCTGTGCCGAAAACTGTATCGCATTGTAAAACCGTGTCCGCCGCCGCGTCAGGTTCGCATGAGCCGTCGTCCATCGAGAGACACCGTTCTTCCTTTCTCAAAGCGTTAATAATACTATGTATGATAACAGAAACCTGTGCGTTTTGCAAGAGGGAAAACGGCAAAGGGCGTTTTTCGCCCCGCGCGCCGCGGCAAAGGGCGGCTCAGCGCTGGCCGGCGACGTCCGCAAACGCGGCCTCGATGCGCTCGAGCGCCGTTTGCAGCACGCTGCGCGCGCAGGGGATGCACATGCGCTGGAAGCACGCGCCGTCCCGCGGGTCGTGCGCGAGGCCGTCCTGCAAAATGACGTGCGCCTTGTCGTAGATGCGCGCGTGGATCTCCTCGCCGCCAAGCCCACACGCGGAGAAGTCGATCCACAGCGCATACGTGCCCTCGGGCCGCTGCACGCGCACCCACGGCATGTGCTCGGCGAAGAACGCGAGCGCAAAGTCGATGTTGCCGTCGATGTAGCAGAGCGCCTGGCGCAGCCAGTCCTCCCCTTCGTTGTAGGCGGCGATGAGCGCGGCGACGGCGAACGGCGTGGGCCGGTGCTCGCCGAACGCGCGCAGAAAGCGCGCGCGCAAAAATTCGTCCGGGATGATGGCGTTCGCGCACTGCAGCCCGGCCAGGTTGAACGTCTTGTTCACGGCCGTGAGCGTGATGATGTTCGACTGGTCGGGCACGACGCTCGCCAGCGGAAGATGGCGAACGCCGTCGCGCACGATGTCGCAGTGCACCTCGTCGCTGATCAAAAGCACGTTGTGCGCGCGGCAGATCTGCGCCATGCGCACAAGCTCCTCGCGCGTCCACACGCGGCCCACGGGGTTGTGCGGGCTGCACAGCACAAAAATGCGGTTGGCCGGGTCGGCGCACAGCGCGTCCAGCCGCTCGAAATCCACGGCGTAGCGCCCGCTCTCCTCGCGCACGAGGTGGCAGTCCACCACGCGGCGGTGGCACTCGTCCTCGATGGCCGCGGTGAAGTGCCCGTACACGGGGCGGCACAGGATGACGCCGTCGCCCACGCGGCTGAACGCGCGCACGGCGCAGTTGAGCGCCTCCACCGCGCCGTTCGAGTACACGACGGCCTCGGGCGCGAAGTGCCAGTTAAAGCGGCGGGCAAACCAGCCGCAGACGGCCTGCGCGTAGGCGGGTTCGGCGTGTTCGTTCGTGTAGCCGTACATGCCCCAGTCGGCCACGCGGTGCATGGCGTCCACAATGGGCTGCGCGGTGCGCAGGTCCATGTCCGCGATCTGGAAGGCCAGGAAATCGTCGCCCCACTCGGGGTGCAGCGCGGCGGTCATGTCCCATTTGGCGCTGTAGGTGCCGCGGCGGCACACGGGCTCGTCAAAGTTGTACGTCACGGGTCAGCTCTCCTTCCTGTTCGGCGGTCTCGCCGGTGTCCTGCGGGGTCTGCCACACGGCGGCCCGCGCAAAGGAATAGCGCGAGCGGCCCGTGGTGATGACCAGCTTCCAGCCGGCCTCGCGGCATTCGCCGAGGCCCGTCGTCAGGCAGGCCGCGCCGTCCGCGTACACAAATTTCACGAACTGGCGGCCCGGGGCCTTGCGCTGGCTCTCGTAGATATAAAGCTCGCCGTCGCGGTCAAGCGCCGCCAGCGAGACGGCGGTTTCGTCCAGGCGCCGCGCGTCCACCAGACGGCCGGGCGCCCATTTGATCAGTTTTGCCAAAGCGGTCCACCTTTGTTTTGCAGTTTCGGCGCCGTGCGCTGCCAGGGCACACGGCGCCGAATCCTATTATAGCACGCGCGCGCGGCGGGTGCAAAGCACAATGTGCCGCCGGCGCTTTTTTCCATCGCGTCGGGCGCAGTTTCTCAGTAAAACGCGCGGATGCGCTCGAACCAGGTGGCGGCCGGGTCGTTCAGCTCGCGCATGTGATGGGACATGCGGTCCATCAGGCGCTTCTTGACATCGGCGTACGCGGGGTCGTAGCAGACGTTGTGCAGCTGGTATGGGTCCTTCTCAAAGTCGTACAATTCGCCGCGCTCGCTCTCGTTGAAAGTAAACTGGTAGCGCCTGTCGCGCACAAGGCGCTGACGGCAGACGTAGAAATGGCTGTGGAATTCGCCGTAAATGTCCTCGCGGCCGTTTGTCGGCTGCCCGTTCATCAGCCCCAGCAGGCTCTCGCCCTGCACGGGCGCGCGCAGCGGCGCGCCGGCGATCTCCAGCGCGGTGGGCATCAGCTCGTGCAGGTACACAAAGCTGTCGTTGTCGCGCCGGCCCGCGCCGTGCACCACCATCGGGATGCGGTAGATCTCGTCAAAGGTGAACGCGCCCTTCTCGATCAGCTTGTGCGCGCCCAGGCAGTCGCCGTGGTCGGCGGTGTACACGATGATCGTGTCGTCGAACTGGCCGTTGGCCTTGAGCTTGTCCACGATCATGCCCACCATGTCGTCGATCATCGTGCAGTGGCCGTAATAGCGCGCGATGATCTGGGCAAAGCCGTCCCAGCCGTAGTCGCCCAGGCCCCACATCTTCTCGGTGAGGTAGTAGCCGTAGGGCTTATCGGCGAACGTCTCGCAATAGCTGGGGTGCTCTTTGATGTCCTTCGGGTCGTACATGGAATAGTACGGCTCGGGCACGATGCTGGGCGAGTGCGGGCCCCAGAAATTGGCCCACAGAAAGAACGGGCGCTCGTCGTCCTTCGCCTTGTCCAGCAGGCGGCAGGTCTCCTGCGCGACGAAATACTCGATCGTGCTCTCCACGGGGCCGTCGTGGCGGGCGTACATCTCCTGAATTTGCAGCGCGGGGTTGTCGCCCATGAAGCCCTCGCTCACGTCCATGGGCCAGTAGCCGTTTTCCTTGAGGTATTCCTCGTAATAATTGGGCTTGTTGCGCGGCGGCGCGTCGAACTTCAGGCTGGGGAACACGCGGCTGCCGGGGAAGCCGTAGCCCATGAAGGGCTTGCCGTCCTCAAAGCCGCAGTCGGTGGGCTGGCGGCCCGGCGAGACGTGCCACTTGCCCGCGTAGCCGCAGTAATAGCCCGCGTCGCGCATGTATTCGCCCAGCAAGGGGATGCCCTCGCGGATGTCGGTGTGGTTGTCCACAACGCCGTGCGTGTGCGGGTACAGGCCGGTCATCAGGCTGGCGCGCGCCGGCGCGCAGATGGCGGACGGCGTGAAGGCGTTTGTAAATTTCATGCCGTCGGCGGCCAGCGCGTCGATGTGCGGCGTTTTGCAGATGTCGTTCTTCCCGTAGGCGCTCACGGTGTCGAAGCGCTGCTGGTCGGACAGGATGAACAGTACGTTTTTGCGTTTGGCCAAAGCGATCGCTCCTTTGCAAGAAAACGGCCGGGGCACGGCCTTTTCTTTCATTATAACGAAGCGCGCACCCGAATGCAAAACGCCGCGCGCCGTTTCGGCGCTTTGAGACAAAAATTTGTCCTTTTGCATAAAGGCGGGGAAAGGCCCGGAAAGGGAAAAGCGCGCGGCACAAAAGCGTGGTGCAATAAGAAAACAAAGGGTTTGCGGTTTTGTTCTCTTATGGAACCGCGCGCAATGACGCCGCGCGCTTTGAGGTTTTTACGCTGCGTGCGAGGCGCGCACAGCGCGCTGCACACGCAGGGGACGGGCCGTGTGCGCGGCGCGCCGGCGCGCACAGTGCAAACGCGCCTCGGCGCACATCGCCGCATAGGCGCCCGCGGCCAGCAGCGGGGTCAAAAGCATGTACGCGTTCCACGCGCCCGTGAAATACGCCTCCAGAAAGCCGACGGAAAACAGCGCACAGGCGACGACCAGCATGCGCAGCACAAAACTTTCGATCTTTTTCATCATGATCCCTCCATATGCATTTCGGCCTGCGGTTAGGGCCGTTTCCTCGGTTGTTGTCTTTAGCATAATACAACCAAAGGTTGTTGTCAAGGATTTTTTACAACTTTTTTTCGTAAAATTTCAAAATAGGGTTTACAAGTACAACTGGGAGTAGTAAAATAATCTTGAGAAAATCTGCGTGCCGCTGCGCCGAAGGCGCCGGCGGACGGAACAGGAGCGTGACGCGATGTTTTCACAGCGCTTAAAGGAACTGCGCAAGCTGCGCGGGCTGTCGCAGGCGGCTTTGTCGCAGCTGTTGGGCGTCAGCCAGCAGGCCGTGGGCAAGTGGGAGACCGGCCGTTCCACGCCGGACCCGCAGACCGTGGCGGCCATTGCGGCCGAGCTGGGCGTCAGCGCCGACTATCTGCTGGGCGTTGAGGGCGAGGCCCCTGCGCGCCGCGGGCCGGTGGTGCCTTACCGCGCCGCGCAGGAATGCCGCATCCCCGTCATCGGCACCGTGCGCGCGGGCTACGGCGCGCTGGCGCTGGAGGAGGACTACGGCGAGGAGTACGCCCGCGTGAAGGACCCGGACAGCTACTTCTACCTAAAAGTGAAGGGTGACAGCATGGAGCCGCGCATCAGCGACGGCGATTTGGCGCTGGTGCACCGGCAGAACACGCTGAACTCGGGCGAGCTGGGCGTCGTGGTGTTCGGCGAGGGCGAGGGCACGCTGAAAAAGTATGTCGTGCGCGGCAACACCGTGGTGCTGCAGCCGTTCAACCCCGCATATCCCTCGCAGATCCTGGTGGGGGAGGACCTGGACCATCTGTACATCGCGGGCAAAGTGGTGGAGACGAAGACGAAGTGGTGAGCGCCGCCTTTCGGAACACATTCAGTATACAGGTTTATATGTCCCATAAAAAGGATTTTGCGTCTGCGCGGCGGTCTGTGCGCGAAAAAATGTGCGGCGCGCGCCGCCCGCGGGCGGTTTGTCCGGGATGGATTATACAAATAGCA
>DXGT01000092.1 GCA_019113785.1 Candidatus Ruthenibacterium merdigallinarum
GCGTGATGACCAGCGTGTCGTCGTCGAAATTGTCGCGGAAGATCTCCTCGATGTCCGCCATCAGTTTTGCTTTGTCCATGGTATCTCGTCCTTTCTTTTTTGTCGGTCACAGCGCTTCGACGCGCATCACGCCGCACGTGGGCGCGGGGGTTTCGGGCACGTCCCAGCGGTACAGGCGCGTGCCGTTTTCCTCCTCGCGCACAAGGGCAAAGCCCAGCGTGTCGTACAGCGTTTTCACGGGCATATTTTTCGCGCTGGGGATGTAGCGCGCCGTGACGGTTTTGATGCCGCGGCGCGCGCACTCGGCCGCCAGCCGGTCGAACACGGCGTTTTCCAGCCGGCGCTTGAACACGCGGCAGCTCATCACCCACAGCTCGATCTCAAGGCTCTCCCCGCCGGGCGAGACGGCGCCGATGAGCGCCGACACGATGCCGTTGTCGCCAAAGCGGTCGGCAAGGCGCGCGTACAGCGTCACGTGCTGCGCGCTGTGCATCACGGCCTCCACCTCGGCGGGCGAGTAGCGGCGCGTCGTCAGGTTGAACTGGTTGGTCTTGTTGATCAGCTGGGTGATGCGCTCGAGGTGCGGCGCGTCGAACGCGCCGATGCCGCACACCATAGAGAGGCTCTTCAGATAGTCGCCATAATCGGTAAACGAGGCCTCGGCCTGCGCGCGCTGCGCGTTCTGGCGGTACATCTCGCCGCGGCGCCGGTCGTCGTCCGACAGGGCCGTCGGCTCAAAATAGCCGCTGCGCGCCAGCAGGCGCACGTAATTTTCGGGCGCGTCCAGCTCCGGCACGGCCACGTCGGGGCAGTTCGCGCGCACCAGCGCGCGCTCGGCGGGGTTGTCGTCCAGAAAGACAAAGCTCTCCGGCAGCAAGTTCAGCTGCTTTGCCATGCGGGCGAGGTTCTGGTCCTTCGGCTCCCAGTTGGCACAAAAGCAGGCGAAATCCTGCATTTTCAGCGCGCTGTCCGGCCGCTCGAAGCCCTCGCGCGCAAGCGATTCCTCGTTTTTGCTGTCCACGTTCAGCACGACGCCCATCGCGGCAAGGCCCTTCAAATATTCCTGCAAAGCGCTGTAGGCGCGGCCGGCCGGGTCCTCCTCGCCCAGGCGGATGCCCTCGGGCCCGTCGTCGCCGATCACCCCGCCCCACAGCGTATTGTCCAGGTCGCACGCGACGCTCTTTTTGTTTTTGCCGTACAGGCTCTTGACGATGTTCGCCACGCTGGCGCACAGCGCCGGCACGGCGGACAGGTCCATCGCGTATTTGTAGGCGTACCACATCGAGGGCGAAAACCACCGGTCCAGCCCCAGCTCGGCGGCGAGGTAGGCGATGTCGTTGACATAGAAATTCGCGTTTTCGCACGCGTACCCGGCCAGGAATTCGTTCATGCGGCGCGCAAAGCGCACGCGCCCGCGCGCGTCCGAGGCCTCCAGATTGCCCATCAGGCGCACGTCGGGCATCTCAAAATTGTTCTGGATCACCGCGCAGCCCAGTTTGCGGCAGGCGTCCCAGAACGTTTTCCAGCGCGCCTGCTCCGCGGCGAGCTTCGCCTCGGCCCCTGCGGGCGTGTCGGCCGGGCCGGGCAGGCCGGACAGGTTCTGCACCGTGGTGTGCACATACAGCACGTCGGGCGCAAAGGCCGCCAGCTCGCCCGTGTCGAACACGACGTCCTCGTAATAGCGGGCATACTCGCCCTCCCAGAACTGCGGGCGGATGCCGTGCGAGAGCAAAAACAGCTCCAGCACGTTTTTCACCTCGCCCACGGTGGAGCCGCCGACGATGGCCACCTTTTTATCCAGCAGGCCCTCGCGCGCCAAAAGCTCGCGGCGCAGCCGCCGCTTTTTTTGCAGGATGGCGTCGCAGTCGTACGGGTAGTCGAACGGATACACAAAACCCCTCCAGCACATGAGGCTGCGCCCGCTGCCGGGCGCGCACATTTATTATAATATAGTTGCGCGCCGATTGCAACGCGCCGCGCGCTTTGCGCGCACACGGAATTTTTACAGTTTTGTTGTTGCATTGCGAAGGGGAATCGACTATAATAAATGGGAATTTACGGCTGGCCGTGTGGTACTGCGCCCTTTTGCGCCCGCGCCCCGGCCGTTTTGGGAGGAGCGCCTATGCGTTTTCAATTCGCCCACAACAACCTGAACGTGCTCGACCTCGAAAAGAGCCTCGCTTTCTATGAGAAGGCGCTGGGCTTTGCCGAGACGCGCCGCACGGTGAAGGAGGGCTTTACCATCGTCTTTCTGGGCGACGGCGTCACGCCGCACCGGCTGGAGCTGACCTGGCTCAAAGACCGGCAGGCGCCCTACGACCTCGGCGACAACGAGTTCCATCTGGCGTTTGCGGTGGACGATTACGACGCCGCCCACGCGCTGCACAGCGAGATGGGCTGCATCTGCTACGAAAACCCCGCCATGGGCATTTATTTCATCTCCGACCCGGACGGGTACTGGCTGGAGATCGTTCCCGCCGCGCGCTGAGCGGCACAGTTTTTTGGGAGGCAACGAATGGATCTGGGAAACAGGAAAAAGCCCGGCGCGCCCAGCGCCGGCAAAGCGTCCGGCGCCGCCGGCGCGAACGGCAAAAAGAAGAAGGGCCGCGGCGGGCGCATCGCGAAGGGCATTCTGCGCTTCATCGCCGTGTGCATGTGCCTGGGCATCATCGGCGTGTCGGTGCTCAGCGTGGCGCTGAGCTTGTACGTCGTGAAGGCCACGGCCAACGACGCCGAGGTGCTCGACCTCGACGAACTGGCCCTGGCGTACACCAGCATCGTGTACTACAAAGAGGTGGACCCGGTGACCGGGCAGGTCAGCTGGCCGGAGTACCAGCAGCTCGACAGCCCCACCGAGAACCGCATCTGGGTGGACCTCGGCCAGATCAGCGACAACCTCGAGCACGCATTTGTCGCCATTGAGGACCAGGACTTCTACACCCACTCCGGCTTCAACTTCAAGCGCACCGTGTACGCCGCGCTCAACGAGGTGTCCCACGCGCTGACGGGCAGCTACCTGCGCGGCAACAAGCAGGGCGCTTCCACCATCAACCAGCAGCTCATCAAAAACCTCACCGGCGAGGACGACTCCTCCGGCATCGAGGGCTATCTGCGCAAGATCCGCGAGATCTTTCGTGCCATCGGCCTGAACAGCCGCTACTCGAAGGACGAGATCCTCGAGGCGTATTTGAACACCATCGACCTCACCGGCAGCATCGGCGGCGTGGAGATGGGCGCCAACGAGTACTTCAACAAGCACGCGGGCGACGCCGAGAACCAGGCCGAGGGCAAGAGCCCGCTGACGCTGGCCCAGTGCGCGAGCATCGCGGCCATCACGAACAACCCCACCGAGTACGATCCCTACCAGAGCCCGGAAAAGCATCTGGAGCGGCGCAACCTCGTGCTGCGCAACATGTACGAGCAGGGCTACATCGTGGACGCAAACGGCAACCCGGACGAGGCGGCCTATGAGGCGGCTTTGGCCGAGCCGCTGGTGCTGTACGAACAGGAGCGCGACGAGAACGCCGCCACCACCTCCACGAACGACTGGTTCGTGGACGCGATGATTAAAGAGGTCGTCAACGACCTTCTGGCGGAAAACCCCTACGGCCGCGAGAACTATACGTACGCGGACGCCATGAACGATTTCTACACGCAGGGCCTGCGCATCTATTCCACCGTGCAGCCCGACCTGCAGGACCAGATGGAGGCCATCTTCCTCGAGGGCGAGCACTGGCCCGCGTATGAGACCGAGAAGATCGACGAAGCCACGGGCGAAGTCAAAATCGACGAGGCCACGGGCGAGCCGGAGATGGAGCGCACGCAGGCGGCCGCCGTGTCGGTCAACTACGACGGCGAGCTGTGCGCCGTGGTGGGCGCCATCGGCCAGAAGACGGGCGATATGGTGCTCAACCAGGCCATCGACTCCACGCGCCAGGTGGGCTCCACGATGAAGGGCGTCGCGGCGTATCCGCTGGCCATCGAGTACGGCTACGCCAACTACAGCAAGACCTTCCCCGACTCGTACTTCCAGGACATCACCGAGCCCGACGGCACCAAGCGCCAGTGGCCCGTGAACTACAGCGGCACGCCCACGGACAACCAGGTCACCGTGTACGAGGCGGTGAAGCAGTCGCTGAACACGGTCGCTGTGTGGGTGGGCGATCTGGTCGAAGCGCAGAACATGTACGACTTCGCCACCGAGACGCTGAACGTCTCGTCCCTCGTCTACCCGCAGGACTGTGACCTCGCGCCGATGGTGCTGGGCGCGATGACGCAGGGCATGAGCCCGTACGAGCTGGCCGGCTGCTACATGATGTACGGCAACGGCGGCCGCTTTACGAACCTGCACAGCTACACCACCGTGGAGGATTTCCGCGGCAACGTCATTCTGGAGAAGGACGTCTACACCGTGCAGGCCATCAGCGAGGACACGGCCTACATCATGAACCGCCTGCTGTACGCCGTCATGCACGACGCGCGCGGCACGGCCAACAAGTACGCCGCCAGCATCCGCGGCATGGAGAGCATCGGCAAAACCGGTACCTCCAACAACAACAAGGACATCTGGTTCGTCGGCCTCACGCCGTACTACTGCACCGCGTTCTGGTGGGGGTACGCCTCGGGCAACGAGAACCTGATCAACACCTACAACCCGGCCTGGCAGTCCCACCCGGGCGCGAGCGCATGGAAGGAACTGATGGAGAACACGCTGAACGCCGACGAGGAGAAATACCCTGCGATCACGTGGGAGATGCCGGACACGGTGGTGCAGCGCAGCTTCTGCACCGTGACGGGCCTGCTGGCGAGCGGCAGCTGCTCATCCACGCGCACAGGCTATTACAAGACCACCGACAACATCTCCACCTGCCCCGGCGGGCACTGATCGCCGGCGGCCAAAAACAGAGCATGAGCGCCCTCCGGCACGGCCGGAGGGCGCTTTTGTGCGCCAGTGGGGTACAAATTTGCGCAAAAAGCACAGCCCGTGCGCGCAAACGGGCGCGCGGCTTTGTGGCAAATGGGGAAAATGCGGCCGGCCGGGGCGCGCTGCTTGTGTTTTGCAGAAAAACATGTTATGATAAGCCGTGTTGTGAAAGTGGCCTTCCGCGCGCATCCGCGGGCGGCGGCGAAAACAAACTGTATGCAAACGGCGCACAGCGGCTTTGCGAAGGCCCGGCGCACAGAGGGAGAAAAGCGTATGGAAAAGCGTTTCCTGCTGGTGGACGCACAGGTGCTGCCGGAGGTGTTTTTGCAGGTGCTGCACGCCAAGGAGCTGCTGGCCGCCGGGCGCGCGAAGAGCATTTCGGCGGCCGTGCGCGAGGCGGGCGTGTCGCGCAGCGCGTTCTACAAGTATAAGGACAGCATTTTCGAGGCGGACGGCGCCGGCGACGTGATCACGGTGACGGCCACGCTGCTGGACGAGACGGGCGCGCTGCACAGCCTGCTGGAGGAGATGTACCGCGCCGGGGCGTCGGTGGTCACCATCAACCAATCGATGCCGGAGAGCGGCACCGCGCGCGTGGCGGTGGCGCTGCGCACGGACAAGCTGCGCCTGCCGCTCGACCAGCTGCTGGCACGCCTGCGCGGCCAGCGCACCGTGGTGGATATCCGCCGCAGCGCGCCGCAGGGCTGAACACAGGACAAAAGGGGGAAAAGACGATGGCGAAAGTGGCCATTCTCGGCTTCGGCACCGTGGGCAGCGGCGTGCTGGAGGTGCTGCGCACGGGCGCGCAGGGCATTGCGCGGCGCGCGGGCGAAGCGGTGGAGGTAAAGTACATCTGCGACATCCGCGATTTTTCCGCGCATCCGGACGCGGCGCTGTTCGTGAACAGCATCGAGCCCATCCTCTCGGACGGCGAGGTGCGCGTGGTGGTGGAGACGATCGGCGGGCTGGACCCGGCGTATTACTATGTGCGCAGCGCGCTGGAGAGCGGGCGGCACGTGGTCACCTCCAACAAGGAGCTGGTGGCCACGCGCGGGGCCGAGCTGCTGCGCATCGCCCGGGACAATGGCGTGTGCTTCTTGTTCGAGGCCAGCGTCGGCGGCGGCACGCCCGTCATCACGCCGATGTACCAGTGCCTTTCGGCCAACCGCATCGGCGAGGTGCTGGGCGTCGTGAACGGCACGACGAACTTCATGCTCACAAAAATGTCGCGCGAGGGCCTGAGCTTCGACGAGGCGCTGCGCGAGGCGCAGCGCCTGGGCTACGCCGAGACGATCGACCCGTCCGCCGACGTGGACGGCGTCGACGCGCAGCGCAAGATCAGCATCCTCGCGTCCATCGCGCTGGGGCGGCACATCTACCCGCAGGACGTGCCCGCGCGCGGCATCCGCACCGTCAGCACGGCGGACATCGACGCGGCGCGCCAGCTGGGCTATGCCGTGCGCCTCATCGCGCGCATGGCGTGCCCGCAGGACAATGTGCTGGCGCCCACCGTGTGCGTGGAGCCGATGCTGGTGCCAAACGGCTGCCCGCTGGCGCATGTGGACGACGTGTACAACGCGGTGCTGCTGCGCTGCGACATGCTGGGCGACGCGGTGTTCTACGGGCGCGGCGCGGGCAAGCTGCCCACGGCCAGCGCCGTGGCGGCCGACGTGGCCGACGCGCTGCGCGAGGGCGCGGCCATCCACGACAGCCTGTTCTGGGACGAGGCGCTGCCGCTGGGCGAGGGGCGCAGCTGCGCCGATAAGGCCCGCGGCGACTGGTATATCCGCGTGCGGGGCGACGGCGCCGTGCCGTGCCTTGAGAGCGTGGCGTGCCCCGGCGCGCGCGCCGGGCTTTTGCGCGCGCGCACCGAGGCCGAGATCGACGCGCTGCGCGAAAGTGGCGAAGCAAACGGCTTTGCCGTCGAGAACTGGATGCGCGTGCTGGCGTGACGGCGCGTTTTGGGGCAAAACGCCCCGTTTTTCCGGCCGGGGCGGCCGATATGAGCAAAAAGAGGGGGCGGCGCGTATGATAACGGTGAAGGTGCCCGCCACCAGCGCGAACATCGGCGCGGGGTTTGACTCGTGCGGGCTGGCGCTGGGGCTGTACAACACCGTGCACATGGAGGAGGCGGACGGCGTGTCCATCCGCACGTCCGACGGCACCCGCGTGCCCACAGACGAGCGCAATCTTGTGTACGCCGCGGCAAAGCGCGTGTACGACGAGTGCGGCCGGCCGCTGCGCGGGCTCTCGCTCGTGCAGGAGAACGCCATCCCGATGGCGCGCGGGCTGGGCTCGTCCTCGGCGTGCATCGCGGCGGGCGTGCTGGGCGCGAATGCGCTCTTGGGCGGCGTGCTGAGCGACGCCGACGTCCTGGACCTCGCCACGAAGATCGAGGGCCACCCGGACAATGTGGCCCCGGCGCTGCTGGGCGGGTTCGTCGTGTCGGCGTACGACGCCGGGCGCGTGTGGAGCCTGCGGCACGACATCGGGCCGGGCATCGTGTTTGCGGCGTTCATCCCGAACTTCCGCCTGCTGACGAAAAAGGCGCGCGCCGTGCTGCCGCGCACGGTGGCCCACCGCGATGCGGTGTACAATCTGTCGCGCGCGGCGCTGCTGGCCGTGGCCTTCTGCGAGGAGCGGTACGATTTTCTGCCCGTCGCCACGAAGGACTGCCTGCACCAGCCCTACCGCATGCCGCTGATCCCGGGCGGGCAGGAGGTGTGCGCGCTGGCAAGGGAGCTGGGCGCGCTGGCGGCGTTCATCTCGGGCGCGGGGCCGACGATCCTCGCCGTCGTCGACAGCGCGGACACGTCGTTTTTTGCGCGCGCCTCGGAGACGCTGGCCGGCACGCAGGCGATGCGCGCGTTCACGCTGCACCGCCTCGCGGCGGATAACCAGGGGGCCGCAGTGACGGCCGCGCGCGCCTGACAGCGCGCATAAAGGGGGAGAATCATGGCATTGATCGTACAGAAATTCGGCGGCTCGTCCGTGCGCGACCGCGAGCGCCTGTTCAACGTGGCGCGCATCGTGGCGGGCACGCACGCCGACGGCAACGACGTGGTGGTGGTCGTCTCGGCGCAGGGCGACACCACCGACGAGCTGATCGCCAAAGCGGACGAGATCACGCACGACGCGTCCAAGCGCGAGATGGATATGCTCATGAGCGCGGGCGAGCAGATCAGCGTGGCGCTGCTGTCCATGGCGCTGCAGGAGCTGGGCTGCTCGGCCATCAGCCTCACGGGCTGGCAGGCGGGGTTCCTCACCGACCGCGCGTACACGAAGGCGCGCATTAAAAACCTCGACACCGAGCGCATCGAGAGCGAACTGTCGCGCAACCGCGTGGTGGTGGTGGCGGGCTTTCAGGGCATCAACCGCTACGACGACATCACAACGCTGGGGCGCGGCGGCTCCGACACGAGCGCCGTGGCCATCGCGGCCGCGCTGCACGCCGATCTGTGCCAGATCTACACCGATGTGGACGGCGTGTACACCGCCGACCCGCGCATGGTGCCCAGCGCGCGCAAGCTGCCGGCCATCACGTTCGACGAGATGCTCGAGCTGGCCAGCCTCGGCGCGCAGGTGCTCAACAACCGCAGCGTGGAGCTGGCGAAAAAATATTCCGTGAATTTGGAAGTGCGCTCGTCGCTGACGAACGTGCCGGGGACGATCGTAAAGGAGGTCACAGACGTGGAAGGAATGCTCATCAAGGGCGTGACGAAGGACGACAAGGTCGCGGTGCTCTCGATCATGGAGGTGCCGGACCAGCCCGGCGTCTCGTTCAAGGTGTTCAGCCTGATGGCCCAGAACAAGATCAACATCGGCATCATCCTGCAATCGGTGGGCCGCGACGGCAGCAAGGACCTGCTGTTCACCGTGCCGCTGGAGGACGCCGCGCTGGCCGAGCGCATCCTGCGCGAAAACCAGGCGCGCTTCGGCGGCAAGGGCATCGCCGTGGAGACGGACGTGGCGAAGGTGAGCATCGTGGGCGCGGGCATGCAGAGCCACCCGGGCGTGGCCTCGCGCATGTTTGAAACGCTGTACGAGAACAACATCAACATCCAGATGATCGCCACCAGCGAGATCAAGATCAGCGTCATCATCAAAAAGGCGGACGCCGACCGCGCGGTGGCCGCCGTGCACGCGGCGTTCTTCAGCTGACGGGCGGCACAAAAGTTGCGCGCCGCCGCGTTTTGGCGGTAGATATTTGCGCCGGGATGGTGTATACTTAAGGGTAGCTTTGCGAAAAGCTGCCCTTTTTTGATCGAGTATACGAGAGGTGTCAACGTGACGAACGAACAGCAGAACGAAACGCGCGCGGCCGCGGGCGAAGAGCCGGCGCAGCCCGCCGTGAAACAGGAAAGCCCCGCCGGGGCGCAGGAAAGCGCGCCCGCAAAGGAAGCGACGGCGACGGAGGCGGAGGCCCCCGAGGAAGAAGCGCCGCAGGCCGAGGAGGCAGAGGCCCCCGCCGAGGAGGAGCCGCAGGCCCCTGATGAGGAAGCGCCGCAGGCCGAGGAGCCGGAGACGCCCGCGGAAGAACCGCAGGCGGAGGAGCCGGAGACGCCCGCGGAAGAACCGCAGACGGAAGAGCCGCAGGCCCCCGCGGAAGAAGCGCCGCAGGCGGAGGAGGCGGAACCCGCCGCTGCGGAAGAACCGCAGGCGGAGGAGGCAGAGCCCCCCGCCGAGGAGCCGGAACCTTTTGCAGAAGAAGCGCCGCAGGCAAAAGCCCCCGCGCCGGAAGAGGCCGGGGAGAGCCTGCCGGCCGGGGCGGATAAAACCGCCGCGCCGCAGGAGGGCTTTGTGTTCCAGGCGCTGCACGCCCCGCTGGAGGCAGCCGGGGAAAAGCGCGCCGACATCCGCGACGGCGCGCAGCCCGCAGCCGGCAGCCGCAGCGAGCGGCGGGCGCAGCCCGCAGCCGGCAGCCGCGGCGAGCGGCGGGCGCAGCCCACAGCCGGCAGCCGCGGCGAGCGGCGGGCGCAGCCCGAACCGGAACCGGAAGCCGCCGGGCAAGGTGCGTGGCAGCAGGCGGAGCTCGCCGGCGCGCGCCGGCCGCACGCGCAGACGCAGAAACCGCAGCGCCCGGCGCGCAGCGAGGAGGCCGCGCAGGCGAAAGCTGCGCCGCGGCGCAAACACCGCGCGGCGTGCGCCGTGCTGGCCGTTGCGGCGCTGCTGGCGGCCGGGGGCGTCGGCTACAGCGCGCGCCTTTTGCAGGAAAACCTGCTCGCGGCGGCCGAGCCCGCGTCCGTGAGCGTCTCGGTCTCTGTGGCCGAGGAGGCGCCGGAGGCGCCGGACCTCACCGCCACGGAGGCGGACGGCTCCATCGGCATTCTGCGCCTTGCGAACACGCAGCACCCGCTGCCGGACGGCTATGTGCCGCCGAACCTGGAGACGATGGACGGCGAGGGCCGCCAGCTGGACGCGCGCGCGGCCCAGCCGCTGCGCGACATGATCGCCGCGGCCCGCGCGGACGGCTGCCAGCTGGTGCTCAGCTCGGGCTACCGCAGCTACGAGCGGCAGGAGGAGCTGTTCGCCATGATGATCGTCGATTATCTCAACCTCGGCTATTCGTACGGGGACGCCTACGCGGCCACGAAGAACCTGCGCAACATCCCCGGCACCAGCGAGCACCAGACCGGCCTTGCGGCGGACATCGTCGCGGCCGATTACTGGACGATGGACGACGGCTACGCCGAGACGGACGAGGCGAAGTGGCTTGTGGAGCACGCGGCCGATTACGGTTTCATCCTGCGCTACCCCGCCGATAAGGAGCACATCACCGGCACGCATTTCGAGCCGTGGCACTACCGCTATATCGGCGTGGAGGACGCGCAGAAGATCATGGCCGCGGGCGTGTGCCTTGAGGAATATCTGGGCGCCGTGGAGTGACGCCCTTTGGAAAAGGAGAGAGGAAATATGCCGCAGCGCAGGCAAATCGCCCCCGGCGCCTATCTGAGCGTGCTGGAGGCGGACAAATTCTGCCGCCAGCGCGTGTCCATCCACTTCATCTGGCCGGCTGTGCGCGAGCGCGCCACGGCCGAGGCCCTGCTGGGCCTTGTGATGGAGCGCGGCTACGCGGGCTGCCCGGACATGACGGAGCTTTCAAAGAAGCTGGCCAGGCTGTACGGCGCCGCCCTTTCGGTGGACGGCAGCGTCAGCGGGGGCAACCGCGTGCTCACCGTCTCGGTGACCGGCATCCAGGACCGCTTCGCCCTTTCGGGCGAGGCGCTGAGCGACGAGTATTGCGCCATCGCGTTCGGCACGGCGTTCGAGCCGGTGATGGCCGGCGGCGTCATCGACCCGCAGTTTGTGGAGATCGAGCGCACGCAGCTGCGCGAGCAGCTCGAGAGCGAGATCAACGACAAGCGCACCTACTGCATCCGGCAGGCGCGCCGCCGCTTTTTCGGCGACGCGCCCGCGGGCGTGGAGCGCTGGGGCTACCTCGGCGAGGTGGACGGCGTGACGGCGCAGGACGTGACGCGCGCGTTTGAAAACATGGTGCGCACCGCGCAGATCGAAGTGATGTGCACGGGCGTGGACGAGGCCGCGGCCGAGCGCGCTCTGCGCGCCGCGCTGGCGCGCGCGGGGCAGCGCGCGCCGCTCGCGATGGCGGCGCCGGCGGCCATGCCCTGCGCCGGGACGCGGCAGTACGACGAGGCGATGGACGCCGTGCAGGGCAAATTGTGCCTGCTGTTCACCGCGGGCGAGGTGCTGCATGGCGCGCGGCTGAGCGCGATGCGCGTGGCGGGCGCGCTTTTGGGCGGCACGGCGACGAGCCGGCTGTTCCAGAACGTGCGCGAAAAAATGAGCCTGTGCTATTACTGCTCGGCGGGCTACACGGCCTCGACGGGCATGCTGTGCGTCGACAGCGGCGTCGAGCACGCGAACTGCGAAGCGGCGCAGCAGGCGATTTTGGCGGAATTGGACAAGCTGTGCACCGGCCCCATCGAGCCGCGCGAGCTGGACGAGACAAAGCGCGCTTTGAAAAACGCGCTCATCAGCGTGGGCGACAGCTTGCAGGCGGCGGAGAACTGGTACCTCGGGTGCCTTCTGCGCGGCGCGGACGAGACGCCCGCGCAGGTGATCGAAGAAGTACAGGCCGTCACGGCGGACGACGTGCGCAGCGTGCTGGGCGCGTTCCGTCTGTCGGTGGCATACCGCATCACGAAAGGGGGCGACGGCGCATGACGGGCGCAGAGCGCGCGGTGGAACAGGCCACCGCTTTTGAGGAGCGCCGGCTGCCCAGCGGGCTGACGGTGCTGGTGCGCACGATGCCGGGCTTTTCCGGCGTGCACGCCGTGTACGGCACGCGCTTTGGCAGCGTGGACCGCGCCTTCTCCGCGAACGGCAGGACGGTGCGCCTGCCCGCGGGCACGGCGCATTTCCTCGAGCACAAAATGTTTGAGAGCGAGGACGGCGACGCCTTCTCGCTGTACGCCAAAACCGGCGCGAGCGCCAACGCCTACACGGGCTTTGACCGCACGTGCTACATCTTCACGGCCACGAGCCGCATCGAGGAAAACCTCGACATCCTCCTGGGCTTCGTCTCAAAGCCCTATTTCACCGACGCCACGGTGCGCAAGGAGCAGGGCATCATCGGGCAGGAGATCAAAATGTACGACGACTCGCCCGACTGGAAGCTCGTGTTCACCGTGTACGAGTGCCTGTACCACAACCATCCGCTGCGCGACGACATCGCCGGCAGCGTCGAGAGCATCGCCGAGATCACGCCGGAGCTTCTGTACGCGTGCACGGACGCGTTCTACCGCCCGCAGAACATGACGCTGGCCGTGGCGGGCAACGTGACGATGGACACGGTGCTGGCAGCCGTCGAGCGCGCGCACCTGGCGGCAAAGCCCGGCGAGGTGCGGCGCATCCGGGCCGAGGAGCCCGCGGGCGTGCGCTGCGCGCGGCGCGAGCTTACGATGGACATCGCAAAGCCGATGCTGGGCCTCGGCTTCAAGGAGGCGCCCTGCGCGCCGGAAAACCGCCTGCGCACCGAGCTTTTGTGCGAGGTGCTGTGCGAGGTGGTCTGCGGCAGCATGACGCCGCTGTACCGCCATTTGTACGACGAGGGCCTTGTGAACAGCGGCTTTTCGGGCGAGAGCCTTGTTCTGGACGACGCGGTGACGGTCTGCTTCGGCGGCGAGACCGCGCAGCCCGAGCAGGTGCGGAAACTGCTGCTGGACGAGATCGCGCGGCTGCGGCGCGAGGGCGTGGACGGGACGCTGTTCACGCTGTGCAAAAACGAGCTGTACGGCGAGCTGATCGCCGGCCTTGAGTCTGTGGACGATGTGGCGGCGGGGCTTTTCTCGTCGCACAGCCGCGGGCGCACTCTCGCGCAGGAGATCGAGGCCCTGGCGTCGCTTACAAAGCGCGACGCCGACGAGGCGCTGCAAACGATGCTGCGCGAGGAAAACAGCGCCACCGTCATCATCCGCCCCACGCGCGGCGCGTGACGAAAGCGCGAAAAAGGAGATTTGCAATGACCTATCATGTGTCCTTCCCGGGCCTCGGGTTCGAGGTGACGGTCGACCGCGTGGCGTTCACCGTCTTCGGCATGCCCATCTACTGGTACGGCGTGCTCATCGCGCTGGGGCTTCTGCTGGGCATGCTGTACGCGTTCCGCAACGCAAAGAGCTACGGCATCGACGCCGACCGCATGGTGGACGTGCTGTTCGTCTCGACGCTCGCGGCCATCGCGGGCGGGCGCGCGTACTATGTGGCCACAGCGCCGTTTGAATACGAGAGCGTGTGGCAGATGCTCGACATCCGCCAGGGCGGCATCGCCATTTACGGCGCGGTGATCGCGGCCTTCGCCGCGGGCGCCTTGATGTGCCGGCTGCGCAAGGTGCCGATGCTGCCGATGTTCGACCTCGCGGCGCAGGGGTTCCTCATCGGCCAGTGCATCGGGCGCTGGGGCAACTTCGTCAACCAGGAGGCCTTCGGCACAAACACGGCGCTGCCCTGGGGCATGATCAGCGAGGGCACGCGCAGCTACCTCGCCAGCGTGCAGCAGACGCTGGCGGCGCAGGGCGTCGCGGTGGATCCGTCGCTGCCGGTGCATCCGACGTTCTTGTACGAATCGCTGTGGTGCGGCCTGGGCTTTCTGCTCTTGTGGCGCTACAGCCGTCGCCGGCGCTTCCACGGCGAGGTGCTGCTTTTGTATGTGATGTGGTACGGCTTCGAGCGCTTCTTCGTCGAGGGCCTGCGCACCGACAGTTTGATGGTCGGGCGCTTTCGCGTCAGCCAGGTGCTGGCGGGCGCCAGCGTGCTGGCGGCGCTCGCGCTGTGGCTGTTCTTGCGCAAAAAGTACCGGGGCGTGCCGCTGAAGATCCCGGCGCTGCCGGGCAAAGAAACGGCGCCCGGCGAAGCGATGCAGGAGGCGAGCGGGCCGGACGAGGCGGACGCGTCCAAAGCGCCGCAGGACGGCGCCAAAGAGGGCGCAGAGAAGGAAAACATCGAAGAAACACCGAGCGGGGAGGGCTGAACGATGGCGCAGATCATCAGCGGAAAAGAGCTGGCGGCGCAGGTGAAGCGGCGCGTGGCCGAGGGCGTGCGCGCGCTGGCGGCGCAGGGGGCGGCGCCGTGCCTTGCGGTGGTGCTGGTGGGCGACGACGCGGCCAGCGCCGTGTACGTGCGCGGCAAGGAGCGCGACTGCGCCGAGTGCGGCATCGCCTCGCGCGTCATCCGCCTGCCGGCGGACACCGCGCAGGACGAATTGCTGCGCACGGTGCAGGCGCTGAACGCCGACGCCGGCGTGCACGGCGTGCTGGTGCAGCTGCCGCTGCCCGCGCAGATCGACGAGCGGGCCGTCCTCGAGGCCATCGCGCCCGAAAAGGACGTGGACGGCTTTACGCCCGTGAACGCCGGGCGGCTTTTGTCGGGCCAGGAAAATTGCTTTGTGCCGTGCACGCCCGCGGGTTGCATGGAGATGCTGCGCTCTGCCGGCGTGCCGCTGGCGGGGCGGCGCGCGGTGGTGCTGGGCCGCTCGAACATCGTGGGCAAGCCCATGGCGCTGCTGCTGGCCGCGGCCGACTGCACCGTCACCCTGTGCCACTCCAAAACGCAAAACCTCGCGGCGCTGTGCCGCGAGGCGGACGTCCTTGTCGCGGCCGTGGGCAAAGCGCGCTTTGTCACGGCGGACATGGTCAAGCCCGGGGCCGCGGTGATCGACGTGGGCATCAACCGCGGGCAGGACGGCAAATTGTGCGGCGACGTCGATTTTGACGCCGTGGCCGCCGTGGCCGGGGCCGTGACGCCCGTGCCGGGCGGCGTGGGGCTGATGACGCGCGCCATGCTGATGGAAAACACGCTGCGCGCGGCGCGCAATGCGCAAAAAGGGCTTGCATAACGGGAAAAGTTGTGGTATAGTAGTAAAGCCGCATGGTCTGGGCGCTCCGCGCGGCGGGGCAAAAAGCGAGGCTCGCCTCCGCCTTTTCCAGCGAGACTTATGTAAATGAGGGTTTAGTATGTACGCAGTTATCGTCACCGGCGGCAAGCAGTACCGCGTGGAGAAAGGCGACGTCATCTTCGTTGAGAAGCTGGGCGCCGAGGCCGACAGCACCTACACCTTCGACCAGGTTCTGGCCGTGGGCGAAGAGGGCAGCGTGAAGTTCGGCGCGCCCACTGTCGAGGGCGCCACCGTTGCCGGCAAGGTGCTCAAGAACGGCAAGGGCAAGAAGGTCACCGTCCTGACGTATCGGGCCAAGAAGGGCTCGAAGCGCAAGATGGGCCACCGTCAGCCGTACACCAAGGTTGAGATCACCGAGATCAACGCATAACAGAGGAGGGAAACAGCAATGGCACATAAAAAAGGCGTAGGTTCTACCAAAAACGGCCGCGACTCCGAGTCCAAGCGTCTGGGCGTCAAGCGCGGCGACGGCCAGTTTGTGCTGGCGGGCAACATCCTCGTGCGTCAGCGCGGCACCCACATCCATCCGGGTGAGAATGTCGGCCGCGGCAGCGACGACACCCTGTTCGCCCTCGTGGACGGCCGCGTCTCGTTCGAGCGCGTGGGCCGCGACCGCAAGCAGGTCAGCGTGAAGCAGTAAAACGAACCGAGAGCCGGGCCGAAGTCTGTTCGACCCGGTTCTTTTTATGTCGAGAGAGGACACGCCATGTTCATTGATACCGCAAAAATCTTCATCAAGGCCGGCAAGGGCGGCGACGGCGCGGTGGCGTTCCACCGCGAAAAATACGTGGCCGCGGGCGGGCCGGACGGCGGCGACGGAGGCCGCGGCGGCGACGTCGTGTTCGTGGGCGACCCGAACCTGTCCACGCTGATGGATTTCCGCTACAAGCGCAAATACGTCGCCCAGCCGGGCGAAAACGGCCGCGGCAGCAATTGCAGCGGCAAAAACGCGCCCGACCTTGTGGTGCGCGTGCCGCTGGGCACGGTGGTGCGCGACGCCGAGAGCGGCCTTGTCATCGCCGACATCGCAAGCGCCGAGCCGGTGGTGATCGCAAAGGGCGGGCGCGGCGGCTGGGGCAACCGGCATTTCGCCACGCCCACGCGCCAGATCCCGAAATTCGCAAAGCCCGGCCTGCCGGGCGAGGAGCTGGAGGTGCGCCTCGAGCTGAAGCTGATCGCCGACGTGGGGCTGATCGGCTTTCCGAACGTGGGCAAATCGACGCTGATCAGCGCTATCAGCGCCGCGAAGCCCAAGATCGCGAACTATCACTTCACCACGCTCACGCCCGTGCTGGGCGTGGTGCGCGTGGGGCCGGAGGCGAGCTTCGTCGCCGCGGACATCCCGGGCCTCATCGAGGGCGCGGCCGAGGGCGTCGGCCTCGGGCACGACTTTTTGCGCCATGTCGAGCGCTGCCGTTTGCTTTTGCATGTGGTGGACGTCTCGGGCAGCGAAGGGCGCGACCCGAAGGACGATTTTGAAAAGATCAACGCCGAGCTCGCGCGCTTTTCAGGCGAACTTTCGCAGCGCCCGCAGATCGTGCTGGGCAACAAGTGCGACATCGCCGAAGAGGGGCAGATCGAAGCCTTCCGCAGCTATGTCGAGGGTAAGGGCTATCCGTTTTTCGCCATCTCGGCCGCGACGCATAAAGGCGTGGACGCGCTGCCGGGCCTTGTGTACGAGCGGCTGAAGGACCTGCCACCCGTCGCCGTGTTCGAGCCGGAGTACGTCCGGCAGGACCCCGCGGCGAAGGACGCGCGCGCCTTCACGGTGACAAAGGCGGACGAGCACGTGTTCGACGTCGACGCGCCGTGGCTGGAGCGCATCCTCGAGGGCAGCGACGTGGAGGACTACGAGAGCCTGCAGTACTTCCAGCGCCAGCTGGCCGACGCGGGCGTTTTGGAGGAGCTGATCCGCCAGGGCGTCGAGGAGGACGACACCATCCGCATTGGGGAGTTTGAATTCGACTATGTGTTCTGAGCATGCAACGACAAATCCGCGCGGCGGCGCGCTGCCGCTGTGCGAGGATACGATCGATCTGCGCGAGCATTCGCCGCTGGCGCTGGCCTTCATGGGCGACGGCGTGTACGAGCTGCTGGTGCGCCGGCTGCTGGTGACGCGCACGCGCCTTGTGCCGGGCCGGCTGCACAGCGAGGCCGTGAAGTTCGTCTCCGCCAAGGGGCAGTTCGCCGCGCTGGCCGCGCTCGAGCCGCTGCTGACGCAGGAGGAGCAGGACGTGGTGCGCCGCGGCAAAAACGCCAGCAAGGCCACGGTGGCAAAGCACGCCACCGCGCAGGAGTACCGCGCGTCCACGGGGCTCGAAGCCCTGTTCGGCTGGCTGTACCTGCAAAACCGGATGCAGCGCATCGAAGAATTGTTCGACGCGGTGCTCGCCGCGCGCCGCGCGCAGGAGGGCTGAGATGTTTTCCTTTACGTCCATGCCCAGCCCCGGCGAGCGGGAAAAGGCGGCCGTGCGCGCGCTGGAAGCGGCGTGCAGCGCCTTTGACGGCACGCATTTCGAGACGTTTTTGAGCAACCAGTTCAACGTGCGCCCCGAGATGGACGCCTTTTTCTTCTGCTGGCAGGAGGGGACGCTGGCCGGCTGCCTGAGCCTGTATGCCGACGAGGAGCGCGAGGCCGAGGTGACGGCGATGGTGCACCCGGAGGCGCGCGGGCAGGGCGTTTTCCGCGCGCTTTTGGCGCGCGCCGCCGCGGCAGCGGCGCCCTGCGGCCCTGTGTGTTTCACATTCAAGACGGACGCCGCGTTCCCGCAGGCCGAGGCGCTGGCCGCGCGCTGGGGCGCGCGCCTTCGCAGCGAGGAATACCTGATGGCGGCCTCGCGCCGCACGGCGCATGCGGCGCTTTTGCCCGGCCTTGCGGTGGGCCCCGCGCGCGAAGACGAGCTCGAGGCCCTGACGGACATCGAGCAGGAGGCCTTCGGCGGCACGCGCGCCGAGGCCGCGCGCTACATCCGCGGCAGCTATGCGGGAAAGGAGCAGGCGCTGCTGGCCGCGCGCCTGCACGGCGTGCCCGTCGGCTGCGCCAGCGCGGACCTCGCGGGCCGCTGGGCGTATCTGTACGGCGTGTGCGTGGCCGCCGCCCACCGGGGAAAGGGCGTGGGCACGGGCCTTTTGCGCGGCGCGCTGGAGGCGCTGGCCCCGCTGACGCCAAAGCGGCCGGCACTCTCGGTCGAGACGGACAACGCGCCCGCGCTGCGCCTGTACACGGCCGCGGGCTTTGCGCGCGAGGCCACGCTGCGCTATTATACGCTGGGGCCGCAGTGGGTGCGCGGCCGCGCCGGGCTGTAAAAAAGAACAGCGCCTTTTTGCCTTTCTTCGCCGCAAAGCGAAGCGAAAGCAAAAAGGCGCTGGCGCGTATTGCCGCGCGGTTCCATAAGAAAACAAAGCCGCAAAACTCTGCCTGCAAAGCGGCGTCTGCTGCGTTATCGGGTCTTGCATTCCACCAAGGAGTGCTGCGCCCCTCTGCCTTGCATCTGCCGCTTTGCAGCGGTTTTGCGGTGCTTCGCAGTTTTTGCAAAACCTTTGTTTTCTTATTTCACCGCGCTTTTGCCGCGCAGGTTATTTGCAGTTCGAGGCGCGGTTTGCCGTGCGGCTCGTAGCGCGGTTCGACGTGCCGTTCGTGCTGTTTGTGCCGTTCGTTGCGCGGTTCGTCGTACCGTTCGCAGCGCGGTTCGTCGTTTTGCTCACGGCGCGCCCGGCCGTCTTGCCGGCGGCGCGGCTCGTCGTTTTGTTCGCTGCGCTGCGGCTGGCGGTGCTGCTCGCGGCGCGGTTCGCCGCGCGGTTGGCGGATTTGTTTTCCATGGTTTCTCACCTCCTTGTGCGCTTAGTATTTACAGCGCGCGGCGGAGTATACAGCCATTTTTGAAAGGGGGCGGCGGCGCGTGCCGACCGAATATTTCCAGACGCGCGAGCGCGCGATCCTCGGCAGCCGGTACGACGCGCTGTACGCGCACGCGGGGCCGGTGCGCCGCGGCGTGACGGTGAACGCCGCGCGCCTTGCGCCGCAAAGCGCGGCCGCGGCGCTTGCGGCGGCGGGCATCAAGGCGGAGCCGTCGCCGTTTTCGCCGCTGTCGTTCTATCTGCGCGAAGACGGCGCAAGGCCCGGCGCGCATCCCTATCATCACGCGGGCGTATATTATGTGCAGGAGCCGAGCGCCAGCGCGCCCGCGGGCCTTCTGCGCGTGCGGCCCGGCGACTATGTGCTGGATCTGTGCGCCGCGCCGGGCGGCAAATCCAGCCAGCTGGCGGCGGCGCTGGGCGGCGAGGGGCTGCTGGTGGCGAACGAGTACGACGCGGCGCGCGCGGCCGTTTTGCGCGGCAACCTCGAGCGCATGGGGTTTGCGAACACGGTGGTGCTCAATGAGGCCACGGGCCGCATCGCCGCCGCGCTGGCGTGCGTGTTCGACAAGGTGCTGGTGGACGCGCCGTGCTCGGGCGAGGGGATGTTCCGCAAGGAGCCGCAGGCTGAGCGCCAGCACTCGCCGGCGCTCGTGGCGCAGTGCGCGGCGCTGGGCCGCGCCATTTTGGACGACGCGGCGGCCTGCGTGAAGCCGGGCGGCCTTCTGTGCTATTCGACGTGCACGTTTGCAAGCGAGGAGAACGAGATGCAGATCAGCGCCTTTTTGGACCGGCACGCCGAATTCTCGCTCGTCGACCTCGGCGCGCTGCCCTTTGGCAGCCCCGGCGAGCCGGGCCGCTGCGCGCACAGCGCGCACCCGCTGGAAAAAACGCGCCGCATTTATCCGTGCCACGGCGGCGAGGGGCACTTCATCGCCCTTTTGCAAAAAAGGGAGGGCGCGCAAACGGGCTTTGCGCAGCAGAGCGGCGTGCGCGCGCCGGCTGTCTGCGAGGCGTTCCTGCGTGCGTCGTTCCCTTCGCTGTGCGGCCGCGCGTGCCTTGTGCAGGGGCCGCGCGTCTCGCTGCTGCCGGCAGCCGCGCTGCCGGCGGGGCTGAAAAAGCTGCGCGTGCTGCGCGCGGGCGTCGAGGCGGGCGAGGTGGTGAAAGGCCGCTTCGAGCCGGCGCACGCGCTGTTCATGGCCTTCGGCGCGCAGTGCGAAAACAAAGAGGAGCTAACGCTGGGCGACGCGCGCACGGCCGCCTGGCTGCACGGCGAGGAGCTGGCGGCCGCGCAGGCGGCAAGCGGCTTTGCCGCCGTTTTGTGCGACGGGTTTCCGCTGGGCTTCGGCAAGTGCAGCGGCGGCCGGCTGAAAAACCGCTACCCCAAGGGCCTGCGCACGCTGCGCTGAGGCCGGCGGCCCCGCCGCAGTTGATTTTGCGGGGAAAGCATGCTATAATTTATTGGTTAAAATGCATTTTTCTGCCGCCGCGCCGCGGTGTGCACAGAGAAACGAGGAGGAATCTCTTTTATGTCCGGGCACAGCAAATGGAACAACATCAAGCGCAAGAAGGAGAAAACCGACGGCCAGCGCGCCAAGATCTTCACGAAGATCGGCCGCGAAATGGCGGTGTGCATCAAGGCCGGCGGGCCGGACCCCGCGGTGAACGGCAAGCTGCGCGACCTGATCGCCAAAGCCAAGAGCCTGAACGTGCCGAACGACAACATCCAGCGCATCATCAAAAAGGCGCAGGGCGGCGAGAAGGACGATTACGAATCCATCACGTACGAAGGCTACGGCCCCTCCGGCATCGCCATGATGGTGGAGACGCTGACGGACAACCGCAACCGCACGGCGGGCAATTTGCGCCATTACTTTGACAAATTCGGCGGCAACCTCGGCAACAACGGCTGCGTGTCGTTCCTGTTCACCGAGCAGGGCGTCATCGTGCTGGACGTGGAGGACAAGGACGAGGAGACCGTCATGGAGGACGTGTTCGACGCCGGCGCGGACGATTTCGACATGAGCGACGGCGTGGCGCAGGTGACCACTTCGCCCGAGGCGTTCAGCGATGTGCGCGAGGCGCTGGAGGAGAAGGGGTACGACTTCATCTCGGCCGAGGTGGAGATGGTGCCGTCCACGCGCACGGCCCTCACCGACCCGGACGACGTGAAGAAGATGGGCCAGCTGCTCGATTATCTCGAGGACGACGACGACGTGCAGAACGTCTGGCACAACCTGGAGAACGAGGAAGATCTGGACCGCTGAGCCGTTTTCCGCGCGCGGGGCGAAGCAGGAGCGCCCCGCGCCGTGACATTGGAACGAAAGGAAATTCTGGATGAGACAGATCGTGTGCAGCAACTGCATGTCCCGTGTGGAGATCGGGGCGCGCCAGTGCCCCTATTGCGGGCAGAGCTTTGCCAACACGAACCCCGCGGGCGCGCTGCCGGTGAACACGCTGCTGGCGGGGCGCTACACCATGGGGAAAGTGATCGGCGTGGACGGCGAAGGCATCGAATACGCCGCCATCGACGGCGAGCTGGAGCGGCGCGTCGTGGTGAAGGAGTATATCCCGTTCACCATCTGCGCCGCGCGCGCGGCGGACGGCCGCGTGCTGCCGCGCCAGGGCCGCGAGGTGCTGTACAAAACCACCCGCATGGATTTTGTCGAGATGTACCGCGCGCTCGTGTCGATGGGGCGCACGCCGGGCCTCGTGACGGTGCTGGACCTTGTGGAGGCCAACGACACCGCCTACGCCGTGCGCGAGCCGGACGAGGGCATGACGATGACGCAGTACCTCGACGAGCTGCGCATCCCGCTGACGAACGAAGAGGCGCTGACGCTCCTGACGCCCATCGTGAACGGCGTGGAGGCGATGCACCGCGCGGGGCTGCTGCACCGCGGCATCTGCCCGGAGAACGTGCGCGTCACCGACGAGGGCGCAAAACTGTCCGGCTATGCGACGCTGGGCCTTCGCACGGCGAACAGCGATCTGAAGAGCAAGCTGTCCGAGGGCTTCGCCGCGCCGGAGCAGTACTCCGTGGCCGAGTTCCAGGGTACTTACACCGACGTGTACAGCCTGGGCGCGCTGTTCTATTTCGCGGTGACGGGCCGCACGCCGCTGGCGGCGAATTTGCGCCGCGTGCAGGACACCATGCCCGCCGCGCACGCCATTTTAAAACAGATCCCCGGCTATTTTTCGGCCGGCATCGCCAGCGCCATGCGCGTTGCGCCCAACGAGCGCATCCAGTCGGCCGCGTCGCTCCTGGCCGCGCTGACGGCCCCTGTGCCCGGCGCCGCGGGCGGCTCCATCTTCGCGGGGCTGACAAAGCGCCACTGGCAGATCATCGGCGCGTGCGGCGCGGGTTTCCTCGTCGTGATGGCGCTGCTCATCTGGTTCATCGTCGGCATGCTGCCGGGCGGGGAGGAGGCGACGTCCTCCGCTTCTCTGCCGCAGAGCGCCAGCGCGCCGGTGTCGTCGGCCTCGCAGGCGGCGTCCGCGGCCGAGGTGGTGCTCGTGCCCGAGTTCAAGGGCCAGCGCTATGACGACATCATCGCACAGCCCGCCTACCGCGACAATTTCCGCTTCAAAGTGGTGTACGAGCACAGCTCGACGGTCGCCGAGGGCGTCGTCATCTCGCAGGATTATCTTGTGAACATGGAAGTGCCCGTGGGCACGACCATCGAGCTGACGGTCAGCGAGGGGCCGAACCTGGTGGCCATGCCGGCCGTGGCCAGCCACACGCGCGAGAGCGTGGAGAACCAGCTGAGCCTGCTGGGCATCAAGTACGAGCTGGAATGGCAGGCGAACGACGGCAGCTACGCGGAGGATCAGGTCATCGGCAGCGATTTTGCCGAGGGGCAGATGGTGGACGTCGACAACGACGTCGTGCGCATCTTCGTGGCCGAAGCGCCCGCGCCGCCGACGTCCTCCAGCACGGCGACGCCGCCCGCTACGTCGAGCAGCACGCCGCCCGCCTCCTCAGAC
>DXGT01000093.1 GCA_019113785.1 Candidatus Ruthenibacterium merdigallinarum
GAGTCGTCCAGCGTGCGCTCAAACCACTGGGTGCCCGCGGTGAACGCGGGGTTGAGCACGTCCGCCATCACATAGCGCGCCAGCGCGCAGATGCGCTCGCAGCGCATGGGGTTGCGCTTATAAGGCATGGCCGACGAGCCGATCTGGTGCGCCTCGAACGGCTCCTCCATCTCTTTGAAGCTGGCCAGCAGGCGCATGTCGTTGCCGAACTTCATCGCGCTCTGCGCGATGCCCGCCAGCGTGGACAGCACGTTGTAGTCCACCTTGCGCGAATACGTCTGCCCCGACACGGGCACCACGCGGTCAAAGCCCAGCTCGCGCGCGATCGACGCCTCGACGGCCTTCACCTTCGCTTCGTCGCCCTCGAACAGCTCCATGAAGCTGGCCTGCGTGCCGGTGGTGCCCTTCGAGCCCAGCAGCGCCAGCGTGTCCATGCGGTGGCACAGCTCCTCGTAGTCCATGTAAAACTCGTTGAGCCACAAGCTGGCGCGCTTGCCCACGGTGGTGAGCTGCGCGGGCTGCAAATGCGTGTAGGCCAGCGCGGGCAGCGCCTTGTAGCTGTCGGCAAAATCGGCCAGCAGGGCCATCACGTTCAGCAGCTTGCGGCGCACCACCTCCAGCGCCTCTTTCATCACGAGGACGTCGGTGTTGTCGCCCACATAGCAGCTGGTGGCGCCCAGATGGATGATGCCCTTCGCGTGCGGGCACTGCACGCCGTAGGCGTAGACGTGGCTCATCACGTCGTGGCGGCACTCCTTCTCGCGGGCGACGGCCACGTCGTAGTTGATGTCGTCCTTGTGGGCCTCGAGCTCGGCGATCTGCTCGTCGGTGATGGCAAGGCCCTGCGCCTGCTCGGCCTTCGCCAGCGCGATCCACAGCCGGCGCCACGTTTTGAACTTGTTGTCCTCGGAGAAGATGTACTGCATCTCCTTCGAGGCGTAGCGCGTTTCAAACGGGCTGATGTATCTGTCGTGATTCATGCACGCATCCTCGCTTTCTCAAATTCGGAAATAGTCGACGCCGCCGCGGAACAAATCCTGCAATTTGTTGCCCTCGACGTTTTTGTACAGCCACGCGCCGCTGCGCTCGGAGTGGCCCATCTTGCCCAGCACGCGGCCGTCCGGGCTGGTGATGCCCTCCACGGCCAGCGCGCTGCCGTTGGGGTTGAAGCGCACGTCCATGGTGGGCGCGCCGGCCAGGTCGACGTACTGCGTGGCGATCTGGCCGTTCTCGGCCAGCGCGCGCAGCGCCTCCTCGCTGGCGACAAAGCGCCCCTCGCCGTGGCTGATGGCCACGGTGTGGATGTCGCCCGGCTGCATGTGCTGCAGCCACGGCGACTTGTTCGACGCAATGCGCGTGCGCACCAGCATGCTCTGGTGGCGGCCGATGGTGTTGAACGTCAGCGTGGGGCAGGCGTCATTCGTCTCGACGATGTCGCCAAACGGCACAAGGCCCAGCTTGATCAGCGCCTGGAAACCGTTGCAGATGCCCAGCATCAGGCCGTCGCGCTGCTTGAGCAGGCGGCGCACGGCGTCGGCCACGGCCGGGTTGCGCAAAAACGCCGCGATGAACTTCGCGCTGCCCTCCGGCTCGTCGCCGCCGGAGAAACCGCCCGGCAGAAAGACGATCTGGCTTTCGTCGATCTTCTGCACCATGGCCTGCGCGCTCTCGGCCACGCGCGCGGGCGAGAGGTTGTTGATGACGAAGATCTCGGGCTCGGCGCCGGCGCGCTCCATCGCGCGGGCGGAGTCGTACTCGCAGTTCGTGCCGGGGAACACGGGGATCAGCACGCGCGGGCGGGCCGCTTTCACGGCGGGCGCGCGGCGCGCGCCGTCCGCCTTGTACGTCACCGCGGGCACGTCCTGCGCGCCGGCCGCGGGCACGGTGTGATAGGGCAATACGCTCTCGAGCGTGTTTTCGTAGCCGCGCTCCACCTCGTCGAGGTCGATCTCCTCGCCCATCGACGCGAAGGTATAGCGCTCGGTCGTGCGGCCCAGCGGCTCGCCGACGGCCTCGTCGCCCGCGAGCTCCAGGATAAAGCTGCCATAGGCGTAGTCGAACAGGCGCTCGCGCTCGACGCCCTCGTCCAGCGCGAAGCCGATGCGGTTGCCAAGGCCCATCTTGAACAGCGCCTCGGCCGCGCCGCCGTAGCCCGGCGTATACGCCGCCAGCACCTTGCCGCTCTGCGCCAGCGCGCGCACCGTGCGCAGCACAGCCTTCAGGCTCTGCGCCTTCGGGCGCACACCGTCGGCCTCGTACTCCGGGCGCAGCCACACCACGCGCGAGCCCGCGCGCTTGAATTCGCCCGACAGCACCTCGCGCACGTCGCCCGCGGCGACGGCGAAGCTGACGAGCGTCGGCGGCACGTCGATGTCCTCGAACGAGCCGGACATCGAGTCCTTCCCGCCGATGGCCGCGACGCCGAGGTCGAGCTGCGCGTCCAGCGCGCCCAGCAGCGCGCCCAGCGGCTGGCCCCAGCGCTTGGGGTCGGCGCCCAGGCGCTCGAAATACTCCTGGAACGTCAGATACGCGCGCTCGGTGTCAAAGCCGGCGGCCGCCAGCTTCGCAATGCTCTCCACCACGGCGAGGTACGCGCCGTGGTAGGGGCTCTGCTCGCTGATGTAGGGGTTGAAGCCCCACGCCATGCCCGAGCAGGTGCGCGTGTCGCCGTGCAGTACGGGCAGCTTCGCAGCCATGGCCTGCGCGGGCGTCAGCTGGCGCGCGCCGCCGAATGGCATCAGTACGGTGCCCGCGCCGATCGTGGAGTCGAACCGCTCGCTCAGGCCCTTCTTCGAGCAGACGTTGAGCTCCTGCATCAAAAGCGAAAAGCGCTCGGCAAAATTCGCGCCCTTGTGGCGCGCCTGGCGCACCTCGCCCTTTTCCACCGTGGCCGAGGCGTGCTTCTTCGCGCCGTTCGAGTTCAAAAACTCGCGCGAGATGTCGCAGATCACATTGCCGCGCCAGCGCATCACAAGGCGCGGCGTGCCGGTGACGACGGCCACGGCCGTGGCCTCGAGGTTTTCCTCGTTGGCCAGCTTGATGAAGCTCGGCGCGTCCGCGCGCGCCACCACCACGGCCATGCGCTCCTGGCTTTCGGAGATGGCGAGCTCGGTGCCGTCGAGCCCGTCGTACTTTTTGGGCACGGCGTCCAAATCGATCGCAAGGCCGTCGGCCAGCTCGCCGATGGCCACGGACACGCCGCCCGCGCCGAAGTCGTTGCAGCGCTTGATCAGCAGCGTGGCCTCCTTGTTGCGGAACAGCCGCTGCAATTTGCGCTCCTCGGGGGCGTTGCCCTTCTGCACCTCGGCGCCGCAACTCTCAAGGCTCTCGGTCTTGTGCGCCTTGGACGAGCCCGTCGCGCCGCCGCAGCCGTCGCGCCCCGTGCGCCCGCCCAGCAGGATCACCACGTCGCCGGGCTCGGGCGCCTCGCGGCGCACATGGTCCTCGGGCACGGCGCCCACCACGGCGCCGATCTCCATGCGCTTGGCCACATAGCCCGGGTGGTACCACTCGTCCACAAGGCCCGTGGCGAGGCCGATCTGGTTGCCGTAGCTGGAATAGCCCGCGGCCGCCGTCGTCACCAGCTTGCGCTGGGGCAGCTTGCCGGGCAGCGTGTCCTGCACGGGCGTCAGCGGGTTGCCCGCGCCGGTGACGCGCATCGCCTGGTACACGTAGCCGCGGTTGGCCAGCGGGTCGCGGATGGCGCCGCCGATGCAGGTGGCCGCGCCGCCGAACGGCTCGATTTCCGTGGGGTGGTTGTGCGTCTCGTTCTTGAACAAGAGCAGCCACGGCTCGTCCTTGCCGTTGTTGTCCACGCGGATGCGCACGCTGCACGCGTTGATCTCGTCCGATTCGTCCAGCCCCTGCAAAACGCCCTTCTTTTTGAGATATTTGCCGCCGATGGTGCCCAGGTCCATCAGGCAGATGGGTTTGTAGCGGCCGGCGTGCACCTCGGCGCGCAGCGCGAGGTACCGGTCGTACGCCTGCTTGGCCAGCGGGTCGTTGATCGTGACGCCCTCCAGGATGGTGCCGAACGTCGTGTGTCGGCAATGGTCGGACCAGTAGGTGTCGATCATGCGGATCTCGGTGACGGTGGGGTCGCGCTTCTCGCCGCGGAAATACTCCTGGCAGAAGGTGATGTCGCCCTCGTCCATCGCGAGGCCGAATTCCCGGATGAACGCGCGCAGCCCCGCGGCCGTCAGGTCGCGAAAGCCCGTCAGCGTCTTGACGTCCTCGGGCACGGGGTAGTCGGTTTTGAGCGTGGCCTTCGGCTCCAGCGCGGCGCGGCGCGCCTCCACCGGGTTGACGACGTAGTGCTCGATCTGCGCGACCTCGGCCGGCGTGGGTGCGCCCGACAGCAGGTACACGCGCGCATAGGCCACGCGCGGGCGCTCGCCGCCGCCCGCCAGCTGGATGCACTCGGCGGCGCTGGCGGCGCGCTGGTCGAACTGGCCGGGCAAAAACTCCGTGGCGAACACCACGTCCGCCCCGGCGGGCACCTGCGTGTACGTGACGTCGAGCTGCGGCTCGCTGAACACGGTGGCGGCGCTGGCCGCAAACGCCTCGTCGCTCAGGCCCTCGACGTCATAGCGGTTCAAAATGCGCAGCCCGGTCACCGACCGGATGCCCAACAGCTGGCGGATCTCGTGCAGCAGGCCCTGCGCCTCCACCGCGTAGGCGGGCTTTTTCTCCACATAGATGCGATGAACGGACATGTTTACCCCTCTTTCGTATCGTGCGCGGCAAGCGCGCGTTTGCCGATGTCGCGGCGCATGTGCAGCCCCTCGAACCGGATCGCCCCGGCTGCGTCGTAAGCGCTGGCAATGGCCTGCCAAAGCGAATCCTCCACGGCGGTGACGCCCAGCACGCGGCCGCCCGCCGTCACGAGCGCGCCGCCCTCCTGCTTTGTGCCCGCGTGGTACACCGTGGCGCGGCTGCCGGCCAGCTGGCCGTTTGCAAGGCCGGTGATGGCCTTGCCCGTGGCGTATTTCTGCGGGTAGCCGCCCGAGGCCAGCACCACGCACGCCGCATATTTGCCGCTGAAACGCACCTCGGTCTGCGCCAAGCGCCCCTCGGTGACGGCCAGCATGATCTCCAACAGGTCGCTCTCAAGCAGCGGCAGCACCGTCTGCGTCTCGGGGTCGCCGAAGCGGCAGTTGTACTCGATCACCTTCGGGCCGTCCGGCGTGAGCATCAGCCCGAAGTACAAGCAGCCCTTGAACGGGCAGCCCTCGGCGCGCATCGCGGCCACCGTGGGTTTGAAGATCGTCTCCATGCACACGCGGGCCACGTCGTCCGTGTAATAGGGGTTGGGCGCGACGGCGCCCATGCCGCCCGTGTTCAGGCCCTCGTCGCCGTCCAGCGCGCGCTTATGATCCATGCTCGAGACCATCGGCACGATGGTCTCGCCGTCGGTGAAGCTCAGCACCGACACCTCCGGCCCGGTGAGGAACTCCTCGATGACGACGCGCCGGCCCGACGCGCCGAACGCGCCGGCCTCCATGATGCTGTGCACCGCCTCGAGCGCCTCGCGCTCATCCCGGCAGATCAGCACGCCCTTGCCCAGCGCCAGCCCGTCGGCCTTCACCACCACGGGGTACTGATTGCGCGCGCGCAGATAGCGGCGCGCGGCCTCGGCGTCGTCAAACGTCTCGTACGCCGCCGTGGGGATGCCGTAGCGCTTCATCAGGTCTTTGGCAAACACCTTGCTGGCCTCGATGCGCGCCGCGGCCTTCGTGGGGCCGAACGCGGGGATGCCCTTTTCGGCCAGCGCGTCCACCATGCCCAGCGCCAGCGGGTCGTCCGGCGCGACGACGACATAATCCATGCCCTCGCGCGCCGCCCAGTCCACCATCGCCTCCACGTCCGTGGCTTTGATGGGCACGCACACGGCGTCGGCCGCAATGCCCCCGTTGCCGGGCGCGCAGTACAGCTGCGGCGCGCGGGCGCTCTGCTTGAGCTTGCGGACGATGGCGTGCTCACGCCCGCCGCCGCCCACGACCAGTACTTTCATGACAGTTCCTCCCCTTCGTGTGCGCGATAAATGATGACGTCTTCGTTTTCAAACACTTTTTCAAGGCCCGCGGCCTCTTCGCCGCGCGCCAGCGCGCCGGGCTGTGCGCCCTCGAGCACGTCCCAGCCCGCGGCCGACGCCGCGCGGCTGAACACGATCACGTCCACGCCGTCCGGCAGCGCGGCCAGCGCCGACGCCGCGTCGGGTGCGGCGAACACCGCGCGCGCCTGTTCCACGCGCGCGCCGGCTTCCTCGCCCGAAACGCCGAGATTTGAGATGGCATACTTGATGCCCTCCATGTACGCGCGCCGCCCCGAGAGGCCGGAATACACATTCGACAGCCCCTCGAGCGCCCTGCCCGTGTGGATGCGGTTCGTCAGGAACGCCTCGTCCCCGTCCATGTGCGCGGCGAGCCAGGCCATCGCCTCCTCTTCGGCGGCGGTGAGGGCGAGGTCCCGCCCCGTGTCCTGCGGGTACAGGGCGCTTTTGGCAAACCATCCCAGCGTGCACGCACCGGTGAACAGGCTCACGGCCAACAGCGCCGCCAGCGCACAGCGCGCGAGCGCCAGCACACGCGCGCTCTTTTCCCGGCACCAGCCCAGCAGGCCGCGCGCATTCTCCACCGCCAGCAGGTGGGCAAAAAACAGCCCCGCGAACGCAAAGTACATCTGGCTGAGCGATTCATGGTCGAACAGATAAAACGCCAGGAACCCGCCGGCCGCCATCGCCATGGCGAACAGGCGGTGGAACGGCAGCTTTGCCAGGCGCGGGATGTCCCGCAGCACGCCGCCCAGCGCCAGCGGCGCGGAAAAAGGCGCGTACAAAAGCGTCTGCGCCAGCGCAAACAGCGGCAGGCACAGTGTGTATGCCAGCGGGCTGTGCGCGCGGACGAGCGCAAGGACATTCCCAAAATACGATTTGTCCAGCGTGGCGTGCGCACTGAACTGCACGCTGGAACCCGCGCCCGCCGCGAACAGCAGCGCGTACAGAATGCCGAACACCGCCAGCGCCGCCAGCGCGAACAGCCCTGTGCGCGCCGCGCGGCCGGCGCCCTCGCGCCGCACGGCCGCAAACAGCAGCGCCGCGGCCGCGGCGCACACAAGCGCCAGCGCCGCCACGCCGCCGACCGGCCCTTTGGCAAGGCTCAGCAGCGCGGACGAGACGAGCGCACACGCCCACAGCCACGCCGGCCGGCGCTGCGCGCGCGCCATGCGCGCCGCGCACGCGGCCAGCGCCGCCAGGAACAGCGTACCCGTGGCCACGCCGTTGACATTGGTGTACAAATGGCGCAAAAACAGGTTCCAGAACGGGCTTGTCCCCCGCTGGAACACCTTCCACAGCCCCGCGCAGCCGCCGAGGAACACCAGCGCGAACAAAAGCGCCGTCTGGCGCCGGCGGGCCTTTTCGCCGCCTGCGAACCAGACGTCCCCCAGCTCCCACAGGACGGCGGCCAGCGCCGCCAGCATCGCCGCGGGCACGAAAAAGGCCAGCGCGTCATAACACGAAAGGCCCGTGGCCATCGAAAAGCCCGCGGCCAGCAGCTCCGTCAGCCAGTGGTACGTCAGCGTGCCGCCCGCCCAGCGCAGGTCCGCCGGCGGGAAGCCCAGCAGGAAGCTTTCGGCGTTGCCGAGGTTCCAGTAAAAATCGTGGTCGGGCCACACGCTGCCGCGCGCGGCAGGGTGCGCCAGAGCCAGCACGCAGCTGAACGCCAGCACGGCCAGCGCAAGGCAGGCCGCCGCCGCGGGCAGCCCGGCGCGCGGCGCCGAGAATGTGCGCCGCATCCGCCAGGCGCCCAGGGCGCCCGCCGCCGGCAAAAGCCACAGCAGCCAGTGCCAGCCGGAAAAGCTGGCCAGCGCGCTGAAAAGCGCCAGCAGCCCCGCGCCGAACACGATGGACGCCGTCTGGCGCAGACCCTGCGCCTCGGCGTGCACCGCCTGTGCGAGGCACCGCCCAGGCAGCCAGACGCCCAC
>DXGT01000094.1 GCA_019113785.1 Candidatus Ruthenibacterium merdigallinarum
AGCGCAGGCTTCGGGCGCGCCGCAGCGCGCGGCGCACACCAGCACGGCCAGCGCCGCGGCGAAGTGCGCGGGCGAGAGGCCCCACAGCGCGTGCGGCGCAAGGCATGCCAGCGCGGCCATGAACGCGGCGCACGCGGCGGCGCGCTGCTCGGCGCCGCCGCCGTGCAAAACGGCGCTCGGCAGCGCGAAAAAGACGCCCAGCAGGTAGGCTAGGCCCAGCATCAGCATGCTCTCGGCGCAGGCGGCGAAAATTTCGCCCAGCGGCTGCTGGGCGAACAGCGCAAGGCCCATGCGCACCAGCGCAAAGCACAGCGCCCCGCCCGCGGCCGGCAGCAGCGGGTCGCCGCGGCCCGCGCCCGGCAGGCGCAGCGCGGCCAGCGCCGCCAGGCACGCGAGGTACGGCACCAGCGCGCCGGGCGAAAGAGCCAGCGCGTAGCCCGCCGCGGCGGCTGCGGCGGCGGGCAGCGCCCAAAGCCCCGGCGCGCAGGCCGCGGCGCACAGCCCCAGCGGGCGCAGCGAGCCCAGCAGCGGCGCCTGCGCCCCGAAAAAGCCCAGCAGCACGGCGGCGGCCGGCGCGGCCAGGGCCGCGGCGTGCAGCCGCGGGCGCGTTTTGCGCGGCGCGGGGGCTGCGCGCACCAGCGCCTTGAGATCTACCGACATGTGATCGACCCGCTTTCTCTTGAGAAACAATCCGGCCCGCGCGGCGCAGTGCGCCGCGCGGCCTGTGCGGAGCGGGGCCGGACAGGCCCCCTCTTTTGACCAGTATAAAAGCCCCCGGCGGAAGATTTTTGTCTCTTCCTGCCGGGGGCTTCGGATTTTTTTCTCTTTTTGCGGGAAAGGGCGGGCCGAGCGGGGCCGCTGCGCGCCTTTACAGGCGCTCGAGGGCCGCGCGGATGCGCGCGAGCGATTTCTCCCTGCCGAGGATGGCCGCCAGCTCGATGCCGCCGCCGGGCGTGAACTGTTTGCCGGACAGCGCCACGCGCATCGGCCACAGCAGGTAGCCGTTCTTGACGCCCAGACGCTCGATCAGGCCGAAGGCCGCCTCGTGGATGGCGTCGCGCGTCCACTCCTGCACGCTTTCCAGAGCGGGCAGCAGCGCGGCCAGCGCCTCCTTCGAGGTCTCGGGCGTCGTCTTCATCTTCTTGCTGGTGTACAGCGAAAGGTCGTAGTCCGGCATCTCGTCGATGAAGTCGATCTGGCCGGGGATGTCGCTGAGCACCTCGCAGCGCTGCTGCAGCACGCTGGCCAGCAGGCGGCGGTCGCACTCGCAGTGCACGGCCTCGTCGATGTAGGGCGCGGCCTTTTCATAGAAGGCGTCGGGCGTCAGCGCGCGGATGTACTCGGCGTTGATGTAGCGCAGCTTCTGCGGGTCGAAGATGGCGGGGGCCTTGCCGATGAAGTGCTCGTCCCACACGTCCACCATCTCGGCGAGCGAGTAGATCTCGCGCTCGCCCTTCGGGCTCCAGCCCAGCAGCAGGATGTAGTTGAGCACGGCCTCGGTCAGATAGCCCTTGGCCACGAGGTCCTGGTAGCTGGCGTCGCCGTTGCGCTTGGACAGCTTGTTCTGCGCGTCCTTCATCACGGGCGGGCAGTGGATGTAGGTGGGGATCTCCCAGCCGAAGTCCTGGTACAGGAGGTTGTATTTCGGCGTGCTGGACAGATATTCCGAGCCGCGGATCACGTGCGTGATGCCCATCAGATGGTCGTCCACGACGTTGGCGAAATTGTAGGTGGGCATGCCGTCGGTCTTGATGAGGATCTGGTCGTCGAGGGTGGAATTGTCCACCTCGATGTGGCCGTACACCACGTCCTCAAAGCTGGTGGTGCCCTCGGTGGGCATCTTCTGGCGGATGACGTAGGGCACGCCGGCGTCGAGCTTCTCTTGGATCTGCTCAGGCGTGAGGCTGCGGCAGTGGCCGTCGTAGTGCGGGGCCTGGCCGCTGGCCTTCTGCACAAGGCGCATCTCGTCCAGGCGCTGCTTGTCGCAGAAGCAGTAGTAGGCCTTGCCCTCCTTCACCAGCTGCTCGGCGTAGGCCTTGAACATGCCCATGCGCTCGCTCTGGATGTACGGGCCCACGGGGCCGCCGATGTCCGGGCCCTCGTCCCACAGAAGGCCCGTCTCGCGCAGCGTGTTGTAGATGATGTCCACCGCGCCCTCGACATAGCGCTCCTGGTCGGTGTCCTCGATGCGCAGGATGAATTTGCCGCCGCTGTGCTTGGCCATCAGGTAGGCGTACAGCGCGGTGCGCAGGTTGCCCACGTGCATATAGCCGGTCGGGCTGGGCGCGAAACGGGTGCGGACGGTGTTTGCCATAACTCTCTTCTCCTCTTGCGTTCAGCAATATAAAAGCGGCCGGAGGCCGCGCAGTATTACCTCTATAGTTTATCCGCATGCGCGCCGTTTGTCAATTGCTTTCGGCACGGGGGCATGCTATAATAAACTTGCTGCGCGCCTTTTGTGCGCCGCGCAGCGGGAAAACGGGGCAAAGGGCCCCGCGTTTAACGGAAATGAGGCGTTTTCAGTATGCAGCAGCAGGAAAAAACCGCGCGCAGGCAGCGCGTGTTCAGCGGCATCCAGCCCACGGGCACCTTCACGTTGGGCAACTATGTGGGCGCGGTGCGCAACTGGCCCCGCCTGCAGCAGGAGTACGACTGCATCTATTCCGTCGTGGACGAGCACGCCATCACCGTCCGGCAGGACCCGGCCGCGCTGCGCCGCCAGACGCGCGAGACGGCCGCGCTGCTGCTCGCCAGCGGCATCGACCCGGAAAAGAGCATCGTCTTTGTGCAGAGCCATGTGCCCGCGCACGCGCAGCTGTCGTGGGTGCTGGGCTGCTTTTGCCCGTTCGGCGACCTCACGCGCATGCACCAGTTCAAGGAAAAGAGCAAAAAGCACCCCGAGGACATCAACGGCGGGCTGCTGACGTACCCCATCCTGATGGCGGCCGACATCCTTGTGTACGGGACGGACCTTGTGCCCATCGGCATCGACCAGAAGCAGCACCTCGAGCTGGCGCGCAACATCGCCCAGCGCTTCAACGGCATCTACGGCGACACGTTCACGGTGCCCGACGGCTACTTCCCCACGGTGGGCGCGAAGGTGATGAGCCTGCAGGAGCCGGAGAAAAAGATGAGCAAGTCGGACACGAATGCCAACGCCGTCATCCGCATGCTGGACGACGCCGACACCATCGTGCGCAAGTTCCGCCGCGCGGTGACCGATTCCGACAACTGCGTGCGCGCCGGCGCCGACAAGCCCGGCGTGACGAATTTGATGAGCATTTACAGCGCCATGACCGGCCGCGGCTTCGCCGCCATCGAGGCCGAGTTCGCGGGCCGCGGCTACGGCGAGTTCAAGCAGGCCGTGGCCGAGAGCGTGGTGGACAGCTTGCGCCCCATCCAGCAGGAGTACGCGCGCATCCTGGCCGACCGCGCCTACCTCGACGGCGTTTTGAAGGACGGCGCCGAGCGCGCGGCGCACATCGCGCGGCGCGTGCTGGACAAAACCTACCGCAAAGTGGGCTTTTTGCAGCTGTGAGCGCCGCGCGCGCCTCTTTGTGCCAAACGCCCATATCTTGCGGCCGGATGCGCCCGCTTTTCCACAAATGGTGGAAATTGGAAGAAAATTTGAAAAAATTGGATGCCAAATATTGACAGCCTTCGCCCGCCTCTGCTATAATACACACACAGGCAGGGCGCCCGCGCGCCGGCGGCCGGGGAGGGTCCCCGCGTGCCGGCGCACAATGCGGCGGGCGGCCGCACCGATCATCCGGGGGAGGGTCAACCATGAAATCGACAGGCATCGTCCGGCCCGTGGACAATCTGGGCCGCGTTGTGCTTCCCATTGAACTGCGCCGTATGCTGGACATCGACCGCGACGCGGCGCTGGAAGTGTATGTGGACAACGACTGCATCGTGCTGAAGAAATATCAGCCGGCGTGCATCTTCTGCGGCAGCGCCAGCGATGTGCAGGTCTATCAGGGCCGCAACATCTGCGGGGCGTGCCGCGCGGCCATCGCCGCGATGGACAAAGCGGCCGACGGGGAATAAGCGGGCGCGCATGCGAAAAAACGGGCGGGCCGGTGCGCGCGGCGCACCGGCCCGCTTTCCGCAAAGGCGGCGGGGAAAAGAAAAACGCGCCCGCAAAGCGGGCGCGCGGGAGATTCTTACATTGGATATGAGCGCGTTGACGGCGCGTCACTTGCGCGCGCCGGGCTCGGGCGTCTCGATGCGCCCCTCGCTCGTCTTGATCAGGTTGAACAGGCTCGAGGCGTACAGCGGGTACTCGTCCGACAGGCTCTCGGTCGTCATCGAGAAGGCGGACGTGTCCTTTACGGGCGCGCCCCGGCCCACGTCCTCGCCGGCCAGGATGGCCTTGACGTTCGCCTCGGCCATGTGCATGGCCGCGTCGGAATAGCCCGGGTACAGCTCCTTTTTCACGCTGAACAGGCCGGGGGCGTTTTTGGGCCCGGCGGCGTACAGCAGGCGGAACATCTTGTACACGGCCAGCATCAGGTAGGCGCTGATCTCGCCCACAAGGCCCTTGTTGGGGCAGGCGTTCAGCTTGTCATACAGGATGTTCAGGCTGTTCGAGATCAGCTTTTTGTTGAACACGGGCAGCACGCTGCCGTGGAACACGCTGTCCTTCGCGCTCTCGGGGCCGGGCAGGTCCTCCATGCGCATCGTCAGGCCCGTGCGGTCGGCGCTGCGGCCCAAAAGGTAATCGCACGAGACGCCGTAGTAATCGGCCACGCGCACGACGAATTCCAGCCCGCACTCGCGAATGCCCTTTTCATAGTGCGACAAAAGGGCCTGCGAGACCCCAAGGTCCTCCGCGGCCTGCTTTTGTGTCACGCCTTTTTCTTTTCGCAGCAGCGTGATGATGCGGCTGAATTCGGATGCCATCTCCTGCAATACCCCTTACCTGTACTTTACGTATCGTAAATTATAACCCAGCAAAAACCGTTTGTAAATATCAAAAATGGCGAAAAAAGCGGCCGGAATTGCGCATTTCGACACACAAGGCTATATCGTGTGGAGCGCCTGCGGTGCGCCACTCAAAATATGGTAGTGCGCGGCGGCAAAATTTTTCCAAAAAATTTTTGCCGCCGCGAAAAACGGCCCCAAAACCGCCCGAAAAGGAGCGTATCCATGAAAAACACACGTCTGATCCT
>DXGT01000095.1 GCA_019113785.1 Candidatus Ruthenibacterium merdigallinarum
ATACAGCTTTATCAGACGCTCTTTGTCCCATTCGCTCAGATATGCAGAAATCACTTTGCCTGCCGCACCGCGAAACAGCGATGCTTTTGAGCCGATACGGATGCTGCGGGTGATTGGCTGTGTTCCCTCGATGCGATAGATACATACGCGTTCGTGTCCGCTGATCACATTGATCGAGACCGTCTCCCGCGATGATTCGCTGAGAACGCGCACAATAGGGATCGCTACGTCCAGCATGTCTCGCCCCGCAATTCCACGGAGCCCCATCGACAGCAGCTTCGGAGTCAGAGAATACCCCTCGCGCGTCTTCTCCACAACGCCTTCCTGTTGCAGGATCTTGACAATGCGATGGACTGTGCTGCGCGGGTAACCCGTCTGGTTGCTGATCGCATCAAGTGATTCCGCATGACGTCTGGTCAAAACATTCATGATTACAAATGCCTTGTGGATCATACCGTCCTCCCTGCTGTCATTTAATATCCATCTTTCAATTTTTATTATAAAATTGCTGTTAAATTTGTATATTGACATCAAATACAAACTTTCCCGTGGTTTCGTATACTCGTCCCGTGATACGAGATATTTCGTTTTGTGCTGTGGGATTTTATTGAGAAGGAGAAAAAATTGTATATTTTGACAGTCGCTCCTGGATCTATTTTTGCGGCGACGTCTCTTTCATCAACCGGCCGGAGAGCAGAAAACCTTCCGGTTCGAGATATGCGTCGCACCGGACGCAAGCCTCTCTCCACCGGAAGGTTTTCCTTTCGCTTATGCATTTATACCGCGTTGGACGCAGCTACATGGATTCATTTTACCGGCAGGACAACGAGCCGTGCGATTTTAAGAGTCCTACAAGTGAAAAGGTCCTTTTCGATCGGGCGTTTGGCACAGCGGTCTTCCGCCCGGTATTGTACACAAAAAGCCACGCCCTGCAATATGCAGGGCGTGGCTTTTATATGGAGGTGCCGACCAGATTTGAACTGGTGCATAACGGTTTTGCAGACCGTTGCCTTACCACTTGGCTACGGCACCAAAGATGAAAAATCCCGCCGCCATAAAAGCGGCGGAAGTAAAAAATGGAGCGGCTTACGAGGCTCGAACTCGCTACCTCCACCTTGGCAAGGTGGCGCTCTACCAGATGAGCTAAAGCCGCACGGATGCCACAAAACGCATTTTTTGCCGTCAGAAACGGCCCGCGCGTTTGGTGCTTATATATAATACCATTTCCCGATGAAAAAGTAAAGCCCCGCCGCCGCGCACAGAGAAATTTTTACAAGCCGTAGAATTTGCACAGTCATTTGACGGCGCAATTGGGCACAATGCCAGCCAGCAGGCAAACGGCAGCCGGGCGCAGGCCACAAACGCCCCGCGCCCGGCCGCCGGCCGTCACACCGGATGCGTCCAGCCGTACGGGTCTGCCAGCCGGCCATACTGGATGCCGGTCAGCGTCTCATATAACCGGCGCGTCAGCCGGCCCGTTTCCCCGCCGTTTACCGTCAGCGTTTCGCCGCGGTAATACAGCTGCCCGACGGGGCTGATCACCGCGGCCGTACCCGTCCCGAACACCTCCTGCAACCGGCCGGCGCGTGCAAATTCCATCAGCTCATCCGCCGCAAGGCGCGTCTCGTCGTCCACGCGATAGCCCCAGCCGCGCAGCAATTTGATGCAGCTGTCCCGCGTGATGCCCGGCAGCACGGTGCCCGTGCACGGCGCGGTGCGCACGACGCCGTCGATCACAAAAAAGCAGTTCATACTGCCCACTTCCTCCACGTATTTACGCTGCGCGCCGTCCAACCACAGCACCTGGCTGTAGCCCAGCTCGTGCGCCTTCGCCTGCCCGGCCATACTGGCGGCGTAGTTGCCGCCGCATTTGGCAAAGCCCGTCAGGCCGGGCGCCGCGCGGACATACTCGTCCTCGATATAAATTTTCACCGGCGCAAGGCCGCTTGCGTAGTACGCCCCGCTGGGCGAGGCGATGACGAGAAACTGATAGCGGCTGCTCGGCTTCACGCCCAGCTGCGCCTCGGTGGCGATGGCAAACGGCCGCAGATACAAACTGGTGCCGGGCGCGCTTGGCACCCAGCTGCGGTCGACGCGCACCAGCGCCTCCACCGCCTGCACAAAGTCCTGCGTGGGGATCGTGGGGATGCACATGCGCCGGTTCGTCTTCTGAAAACGACGGGCGTTTTCCTCCGGGCGGAACAACAGCACGCGGCCGTCCTTCGTGCGGTAGGCCTTCATGCCCTCGAAGCTCTCCTGCGCGTAGTGCAAAACAATGGCCGCCGGGTCCAGCGTCAGCGCATGATACGGCTCGATGCGCGCGTCGTGCCAGCCGCGGCCCTCGTCGTAATCCATGACGAACATGTGGTCGGTAAAATTGCGGCCGAATACCAGCGTCTCCTCGGCCGGGTGCGGCTTCGGCGTTTTCGTCCTCGTCACTTGAATGTCCAGCATTTTTCTATCCCCTCTCTGTCAGCATGCCCGGGCGCGGCCGCCTTCATGCGCGGCCGCCGCGGCGGAACGCAAAAAGGCTTTCCGCCGCGGGGCCCATTCCCCGTGGACGAAAAGCCTTACCATACCGGCCGGCCGCTGCCCGGCCCGCCTTGTTCAAACTGTACCACAGCGCCGCGGCGCTGTCAAGCCCCACGCCGTGCGGCGCACACGAAAACCGCCCCGGCCGCTTCACTGCGGCCGGGGCAGTTCCTCAAAAAACATTCATTGGCGTCAAGGCGCGCGGCGCGCGGTCAGCCGTTGCCTGCGCAGCCGTGCTTATCCTCGCCGCAGTGATGGTTGCATGTGCCTTCCGCCTCGTGGTGGTGGCTGCAGGTGGTATCCGGGTCATACGAGAGCGTACCCGCCAGCAGCGCGCTCACCGCGGCGTCCGCGCTGCCCGTGACGCCCGGGTACAGCCGGATGCCCGCCTCGGCCAGCGCCGTGCGCGCGCCCGCGCCGATCCCTCCGCAGATCAGCACCTCGGCCCCGTGCGCGCGCAGAAAGCCCGCCAGAGCGCCGTGGCCGCTGCCCTCGGCGCTCACGACCTGCTGCGCCGTGACGGCGCCGTCCTGCGCATCGTACAGCTTAAACTGTGCGCAGTGGCCAAAATGCTGAAACACCATGCCGTTTTCGTATGTGACTGCGATCCTCATGACAACTGCCTCCCTGTTCATTGAAGCCGGCGCTTTTCGCCGGCCGCCTGTCTCTATGATAGCACGCTTTTGCCGCGTTGTCCAATGTTCAGCCTTTCCGGGCGCGGCGGCGCAGGATGGAATACGGCGCCAGCTGCGTCTCGCACGGCACAGCGAAGCGCATCATCGGGTGCGGCGTCGCCGTGATCGCCTCCCCCTCCTGCCCGTAAATGGCCTGCGGGCAGAACGTGACCACCTCGCCGGAGGGCTGCAGCGCCTCCAGCTCTTCGCCCAGGCAAAACTTACCGCGCTGCGTACAGGCGGCAAGCCCGTCCTGCCAGGCGTCCACCACGCCCACCACTTCCCACTCGCGGATGTACCCGCCCGCGGCGGCATTCTGGCGCGCGTCCTCCCGGCTGAAGAAAAAGCCGGTGGAGTAGCGCCGGTGCGACGTGCGCGTCAGCTCGTCGAGCACGCGCTCCGGGCAGACATAGTTCTGCGGGTCGGCCATATAGGCGTCAAGCGCGGCGCGGTAGGCCGCCGTGACGGACGCCACATAGTAAAACGTCTTTGCGCGGCCCTCGATCTTGAGGCTGTCCACACCGGCCTGACAGACGAGGTCAATGAAGGGCGCGGCGCACAAATCGTCCGCGTTGAGCAGGTAGCTGCCCTCCTGCGTCTCGCCGATGGTGAAGCGCCGGTCGGGCCGGTTCTCCTCCACAAGATGATAACGCCAGCGGCACGGCTGGGTGCACTGGCCGCGGTTCGCATCCTTGCCGGTGAGATAGTTCGACAGCAGGCACCGCCCGGACACCGACATGCACATCGCGCCGTGCACGAAAGCCTCCAGCTCCAGCTCGGGCGGGGTGTTGTCGCGGATGACGGCGATGTCGCGCAGCGACAACTCGCGCGCCAGCACCACACGCTTCGCCCCCAGCTCCCACGCGGCATTGGCCGTGAGGTAATTGGTGACGCCCGCCTGTGTGGACAGGTGCAGCTCCATATCGGGCGCATAGCGCTTCGCCGCCTGCAACACGCCCAGGTCGGCCACAATGAACGCGTCGAGCCCCGTGTCGCGCACGGTGCGGATGAAATCCGGCAGACGCGCAGCCTCCTCATTCGTGGGCAGCGTGTTCAGCGCAAGGTACACCTTCACGCCGTGTGCGTGCGCAAACGCCGTTCCCTCGGCGATCTGCTCGGGCGTAAAATTCTTCGGGGCCGAGCGCATGCCGAATTCCTGCGCGCCGATGTACACGGCGTCGGCGCCGTAGCGCACGGCATATTGCAGCCGTTCCAAGTCCCCCGCAGGGCTCAAAAGTTCCGGCCTTGCCGCCATGGTCTTCCTCTCCCTTCCTTTTGCGCAAGGCGGGCGCGCCGTCCCGCACGGGGAGGGCGCGCCCTTTCCATCGCATCGTTCTCCAAAGTCCCGCGTCAGCCGGCCATCAGGCCGTTTGCGCGCAGCTCGTCGCACTGCCGCTCGTGCGCCTCGGCGGTCTGGTTGAAGTAGTAATTGCCGTTGATATCCGTCACGAAGAAATAGTAGCCGTTGCCGTAGTACTGGCTCTCGGCGTAGCGCGTGGTGTTCACCAGCGCGTCAAGGCCGGGGTTCGAGATCGGCCCAACCGGCAGGCCCTCGCGCGCGTAGGTGTCGTAGCCCTGCACCACTTCCTCGGGGATGTTCTCCCAGCCGCCCAGCACCTTGGCCACGGTGTTGTTCAGATAGTTGTTGTCGTTGTCGTTCTGGATGTAGCTCGCGGTGTTGCTCTCCAGACGCTTGACGGGCGAATCGGGCGCCATGCGGTTCATGAAGATTGCCGCCACGTCGGCCTGGTGCTCCACGCCGCCGGCCTCCTCCTGCACGAGCGAGGACAGCGTGACATACTGCGTCAGCGTAAAGCCCATCGCCTCGGCCTTGCCCTGCAAATCGTTTTCCAGATAGACGGTGTTGAACTGGCTGTACAGGCGCTCGACCATGCTGTACACGTCCTCGTCCACAAAGAAATCGTACGTCTCCGGGAACAGATAGCCCTCGCACGCCATAAACTGCGCCGGGTCCTCGTCGCGCTTCGCCCAGAATTCAAACTGGCTGAAATCACCGTTGTTGGCGACGTCCAAAAATTCGTCGGCGCCGCACAGGCCGGCTTCCTCCATGCGCGCGGCGAACTGCGTCGCCGTGATGCCCTCCGGGAAGGTCACGCGCACGGATTCGCGCTCCATCGGCGTTTGCAGCACTTCGATCAGCTCGTCGTAGCTCATGGCGGACGACACCTCAAACGCACCGTACTGCAAACTGCCCGCCTCGCCCTTCATCTGCACATACAGGCGGAACAAAAGGCCGCTGCGCACGATCTCTTCGTCCTCCAGCTGCTGGCTGATACCGGGCAGATACGTGCCCTGCTCGATCTCAATGGTCTTTGTGCGTCTGACGTTGCCGCGGTCGCCGCTGATGTCGTTGACCGCCCACATGGCAAGCGCCGCGCCCGCGGCCAGCGCCGCCAGGAACAGCACCACCAGGACAAGGCAGCCCCAGCGGCGTTTTTTCTTGCGGCGCGCGGGCTTTTTCACAAAGGCGTCCTCCTCTTCCTGCGCCGGCAGATCATTCTCCGGCTCTTCATACATCTGCGCGTCGTCCTCTTCCTCGTCCGGCTGCAACTCATCCGGCGCGGGGGCCGCAGCAGGTTTTTCCGGCGCGGCGGGCGCTTCGCGCTGTGCGCGCGCCGCCGGCTGCGCGTCGCCCGTCTTGCCCACCAGCTTCGCCAGCTCGTCCTTATACACAGCGCGCAGCCAGTCCGGCAGCTTTTTCAGCCGCTCTTCCACCTCGCAGATCTTCTGCGCGTGGCGCTGGCGCTGCTCCGGGCTCATCGCATAGATCTGTGCCGTCAGCTGCGCCAGTTTGCGCGCATACTGCTCCATCTCTCCGCGGCTCGGCCGCCTGTTTTCCTGTCCTTCCATATTGCACCTCACATCCCGCCGCGGTTCATGCCCGCAGCGTGGCGTTTACCAGATTGAGAACGTCCCTGTGAATGTCCTCGCGCGTGCGCATCGCGCCGTTCGCACAGCACGCAATTCGCCGCCAGCCCAGCTTTTCGGCGCAGTACAGCGCCGCCTGCCGGCTGTGGGCGAGATAGCTCTCGTCCTTCTCGTGGATGTCCTTGCGGCTCTCGTCGCCGTGATAGCGCTCGCTCATCAGCCTCTGGGACACGTCCGGGTCCACATCCAGATACAACACCGCGTCCGGCTTTGGAATGCCGATTTTCGCATACTCAAAATCGAACAGCCAATCGAGGTATGCATCCCACTCGCCGCGCGGAAGCTTTGCGCATTGATGTACCGCGTTCGAGGTTGTGTAGCGGTCAGCCACAATAACGCCGCCTCTTTTGTAAAAAGCGCCCCAGTCTGTCCGATAGCTGGCGAAGCGGTCCACCGCATAAAAGCTCGATGCCGCATAGGCGTTGACATCATCCGCATGCCGCCCAAACGCACCGGCCAGATACATGCGCACCGGCGCGCTGGCCTCGCTTTCATAGTTCGGAAAGCTCACCTGCCGCACACCTTCGCACAGCGTGCGCGCCAAAGCCTCGCACAGCAGCTTTGCCTGCGTCGCCTTTCCGCTGCCGTCCAAGCCCTCGAGCACGATCAGCCGGCCGCTCATCGCTGTAAAGCCTGCTGTTTCAAAGCGGCGTATTTTTCGCGCACCTGCGCCGTCTGCCCACAGCACATCGCGCCCTCAGGGCAAGGGCCCGCCACACAGGAGGGGCCGCTGCGCACGAAGAGGCTCGGCGCCACTTCGCACACAAGGCGCAGCATCTCGTCTGCCAGCGCGCGGATCTCCCACTGCGCGCGGTTGCAGCAGCGGTGGCGGAAGAAATTGTTCAAACTGCGCACGTTCATCGTCATGATCATTTTTGTGTCGCAAGCGTTGGGCAGCACAAAGCGCGCGTCCTCCAGCGCTTTTTTCTCGGCCATGCGCGCGGCCGTTTTTTCGTCCTTGCCCTCGGCGAGGAACGCCTGCCGGTGCTTCTCTTTTAAAATCTCCGTCAGGCGCTGGTACTGCTGTGCCTGCTCGCGCATCGCGCCGTCAAACGCCTGCGCGGCCTCTTCATCCTGCGCGATCTCGGGCGGCAGGACATAGCTGAATTCGTGCAAATTGACATAGCGCTGGCTCTGCACGCTGAACGACGCAATGCGGTGGCGCGTGATCTGCGCCAGGAGCGAACGCGAAACGCCCTCGATCGCAAAAGTGAACGAGGCGTGCTCCGTGGGGCTCTCGTGCCCCATGCTGGCCAGCTTCTGTACAAATTCGCGGCTTTTTTCCTCCGTCAGGCCGTCGAGCAGATCGTCGACGTGCGCGTTCGAATAGCACAGCTTTGCCGCGGCCGCCACCACTTTTTCAGGTTCCGGCGTGTGGGCGATCAATCTTACTTTCATCTTGGTTCCCCCTCGGTCTTCCTTTTTTGCGCTCTTGTGGGCTCTTATTGGATGTCTGCGGCAGTTTTTTGCAAGCCTTTCGTGCTGTAAAGTTTTATAGCTTTACAGGCTTCGGCATGGATTTTGTGCCACCGACACGAAAAGCCGCACATCTTGTTGCTGTAAAGCAAATTCACTTTACAGTTTGTTTTTTCAAATTTTCTTCAGCGGCGCGTAGTTCGCCATCGTCTTTTTCACACCGACCGTGTCAAAACGGATCTCGACGATGAAATCGCCGGCGACCGGCGTCACCCGCAGCACGGTCCCTCGTCCGAACACTTTGTGCTCCACGGCGTCTCCCGGCTGGAAAGCCGCCCCGGCAGCCTTTGTGCGCGCGGCGCTGCCCGCGCTGATGGAGGAGCTTTGCCCGAACGTGTGCGCCGGGCGCGGCGCGGCTGTATATCCTGCGCCGGACGGGCGCGGACGCCCGGTGCCGGGCTGCGCGCCATAGCCGCCGCGCGCAGCGCCGCCACCCACACGGCCCATGCCGCCCGGCTGGCGGTTGTACTCCGGGTTCAAATACGGCCCCGCGCGGTGCTGGCTCTGGTAATAGGCCGCGCGCGCCGCCTGCATGCGCATCGCGCTGGCGCTGTGTTCCTCTTTGAGCAGGTCCGCGTCGATCTCCTCCAGAAAACGGGAGGGCTTATTGCGCTTTGTCTGCCCGAACATCATGCGCGACTGCGCGCTGGACAGATACAGCTCTTTCTTTGCGCGGGTGATGCCCACATAGCAAAGGCGGCGCTCTTCCTCCAGATCCTCCTCGGAATAGCGGCTCATCTCACTGGGAAACACGCCCTCTTCGAGGCCGATGATGAACACATAGTTGAATTCAAGGCCTTTGGCGGCGTGCATCGTCATCAGCACCACCACATCGACGGCTTCATCGTATGTGTCAATGTCGCTGATAAGCGCCACTTCCTCCAAAAAGCCTGCCAGCGTCGCCTCGGGCCCGCGCTGGTCGGCGTACGTCTTGACGGCAGACACCAGCTGGCCAATGTTTTCCAGGCGCGTCTCACCCTCTTCGCCCGCCGCCTTCAGCATGGCGCGGTAACCCGTGATGTCGAGGATCTCGCCAACGAACACATCCAGCGGCATCGTGTCGTGCGCCTCCACAAGGCGCTGGTACACGTCGTGATAAAAGCGCTCCAGCGCGCCGGCGGCGCGCCCCAGCTGCGGATAGTCGCCCGGGTGCGCCAGCACATCCAGCATGCACACGCCCTGCGCGGCGGCGGCGTCCGCCACATTCTGCACCGTCGTTGCGCCGATCTTGCGCGCAGGCTCGTTGATGATGCGCCGCAGGCGCAGATCGTCCTGCCGGTTGGCGACGATGCTCATATACGCCAGCATATCCTTTACTTCCTTGCGGTCGTAAAAGCGCTGGCCGCCCACGATCTTGTACGGGATGCCCGCGCGGGCAAAATAGTTCTCAACCGGGCCGGACTGCGCGTTCATGCGGTACAAAACGGCATGATCGCGCAGTTTTGCGCCCGCACGCACGTTCTGGCCGATCACATTGACGATATGCGCGGCCTCGTCCAGCTCCGAATCGGCCTCGTACCAGCTGACGCGGTCGCCCTCGCCGTTGTCCGTCCACAGCGTTTTGCCCTTGCGCGCGCGGTTGTGGCGGATGACGCAGTTCGCCGCGTTGAGGATGTTCGAGGTGGAGC